>DASVFK010000001.1:0-14649 GCA_036380095.1 Candidatus Angelobacter sp.
GTAGGCGAAGGCGCATGATGCCGGCGGCAAGAAAGAAGATTCACAGCTGAACTGTGCAAATCCTTTGTTCCCAACATCCGTTTTTCACAATTATCGGTGCATTCGGGCAAGGGCGTTGGCGGAGTGATAAGTCTTTTTGTATCAAACAGTTATGATTTGCCCTGATTCTGTGGCAGAAGGCCCCAAGGCGCAAAAAATTGCTTGACTACAAAATCTCGTAACTCGAATTGCACAGGTTTTTCCACAGGATCACTCGAGGCGATTACGCTCTTTATTGTCCAGCCTTGCGGAAATTCACGGTGACAAAGGTCTCTACTTCCACTGCCTCGCCGTTGAGCAAATAAGGCCGGTAGCGCCACTTCTCCACGGCTGCCAGCGCGGCGGCGGCCAGGATTGGATGCCCGCTGATCACGCTCAGGCTCTGGATCGATCCATCCTTGCCGATGATGGCGTGCAGTTTCACCGTGCCGGCAATCCCTGAGACCTTTGCAATGTGCGGATAGATCGGCTCGACTCTCGTAACAAGCTGCGCTTCTGACGGATTCGAAAGACGGAATCGGCCTGGCCCGGGGCCGCTCGGCCGCGGACGATCGTTGTCCGTGACCAGCTCTAGGCCGGCGTAATCTGAGCCATCGCGAATCAAGCTTGGGGGTTGGTTAGGCTCGGCCGGCTGAACGGGACGGCCAATGTGTATGCAATTGGCGCTGTTGCATGTCGTGATCGCCACCACAGCCGGGCGAGCGGAACCACCTCCACTTCCGGTACCTGTTGGAATCGGCTTGGGCCGAGCGCTTGTCAACGGGACTGGGAGAGTGGGGCCCTCAACGCGTGCCAGGACCGGAATCACTCCCGTGGAGAGCAGAGGCACGGCGACGATAGCTGCAGCCGCTGCTGTTTCCAGCAGAAACGCGGTGGCCATGGGCCAGTGTTTGCGGCGGCCTTTCTTGCTGGAAGATTCAAGCAGATTTTCCTGAAACATGTGTCCCTCCCTGATGCAGGATTGGACACCGTGCGGGAGCAGCGAAGTTCCATTTCGCCGCGTGTGTGGAGTGAAATAAAATGGCCGCCCCAAGGGGCGGCCATGCGGGAAAACTGGAACAACTAGGGCTTCTTTGGTGTCGCAGCCGGAGATGCGGCCGGACGCGGCGCTGCGGGGCGGGCTGCTGCTGCGCCCGCACCTGCGGCAGGCTTAGCTGCCGGCGCGACCGCCGGGTTCTCCGTGTTGTAAGCGTCAACCAGTTCTTTGGTGATCACGGTCCCCTGGCTGGCCCACAATACAGGGGTCTGCGGGTTGGACACATCCATGACCACGGCGTAGCCGTTGGCCTTGGCGTACTTTTCCAGCACGGTAAGCATCTTGCCGCCAATGCGGTTTAGCACTTCCTGCTCGGCCTGCTGAAATTCCGCCTGCGCGTCCTCATAGTTGCGCTGCAGGGTCTTCTGCTTGATCTCAATCTCTTTGGCGCGGCTGGCGCGCTGCTCGTCACTGAGCTTGTCACCCTGGGCCTGGAACTGCTTCTTGAGGTTCTCAACGTCGTCATTGAGGTTCTTCAGCTCGGCCTGCTTGGGATTGAACTTCTGCTGCAGCGCGTCGACTTCCTTCTTGCCCTCGTTGGTGGCAAAGATGGCGTCCTGAATATGGACGATGCCGATCTTAGTGGCAGCCGGAGCATTGGCGGGTGCACTGCCGGCAGGGGCAGGCGAGGTGGCGGCCTGCGCCAGGGCGGCAGCAGTAAACAGAGTGCTCAGCCCGAGGCTGAGGGCGAGAATTCGCGACTTTAACGTACCAGACATTGGTTGAGTAACTCCTTGAGTCTTGTTACAGAGCTTCTGATCGACTGCTGCTTCTACACCGGGCCGCATTTTTCCGGGCCCCATCATGAATGCGTGAAATCGCAGAAGGGACGAATGCAACCGATTATAGGCTGTGCTTGGGGCAGCGTCAAACAAGGTATTCTCCTTAGAACGTGGTGCTGATGGTAAACCGGAAAGTCCGTTTCGGCTCCGTCAACTTGAAGTTGGGGGCCAGGGTCGCCGTCGTCTGCAGGAACGTAAAATCGCCGGCCCCGCCCGGCGGGAACATAGAGCGGGTGATGGGGCTGGGCGAAGTGACGGTTGTGTTCAGCGTGAGCGGATTGTACGCATAGTAAATCCGGAACGGCTGCTGCACGATGGGCAACAGGACCTGCAGTTCCAGGCCGGTGGAAAGCCGCGGCACAAAATTCGTGCCCGGCACGGTGGGCAGGTCGCCGGTGAGCGTACTTGGGGTGCCGCCCACGCACTGGAAGTTGGCGCCGATGGCAGGGCAGCCAAAGATCGTGCTGTTGAGCTGCGTAAGCGCCGCCGGGGCGATCTGCAACTGCGAGTCCAGGGTCACAAAGTCCATGCCGAAATCGGCAAACGGCGCCACCACCACCGGGCCCACCACCTTGATTCTGTATTCGAAATTGCTGACAAAAGTGGTGTCGCCTCCGGGCAGCGTAATGTTATTGACCGGCACCGGAATCAGCACGTTGCCCCGGCGCGGGTTGGTGGGATCCACGGGAACGGCGCTGCCATCTGGGTTGAGCAGTTGCACATTCTGCACTGTAGGTACGAACACATAGGGTGAAACCGTGCGCACGTCAAAGCCGCGCAGGTCGCTTTCGCCGCCCTGGTAGAAGCGCTGGTAGGGCGGCGCCACCGTCCCGCCGAAGCCCGAAATGAAGCTGCCCTGGAAGCGCATGCCGAAAGTGTTCTGGTGTTCTGTGGGAATCCACTGCGTGTACACCGCCAGCGGCCGGACAAAGTTCACATTACCGGCCAGTCCCGCAACTTCCGTGGAGAGGAAGAAGCTCTTTCCTTTGTGCGGACGGATGGGACTGTCAATGGTGCTGAACCCGAAGGTGGGCGTCACCGAACTGGTGACGATACCCTGCAGAGCGTTGGGTCCGGAGATACTGCGGAAGTTCAGGGTCTGGAACAGGTTTGCCGAGGCCGTGCTGAAAGTATTGATGGTGGTGTTGTCCAGCGAATAGGTGATGCCTACGTGCTTGAAGGAGTGCCCAAGCGCGTAATTCAGAGAAGTAGTGAAGCCGGTGCTGGTCTGGTTGTAATTGAGCAACTGGTTCAGCAGGGAACTCGGCAGGTTGATCTGCTGCCCGGTGGCAAGCGAGGCCTGGCGGGCCTGGTTAAAGTCAAAACGGCGGCTGTATACGGTGAAGCCGAGCTGCAAGGGCCGGTCAAATACATAAGGCTCGGTAAAGCCGAACAGCAGCACGCGGGAAAGGCTGCCCACGTTGGCCTGGACCTGCAAGGTTTCACCCAGGCCGAGGAAGTTGTTGGTCTGGTAGTTCAAGCCGATGAACGAGCCTTCCAGGCCGCTGACTCCTCCGGTGAGGCCGATCGAGTTCTTGCCCTTTTCTCTCACCTTCACCGTCAGGTCCACGGTGCCGTTTTGCTCGTCGAGCTTGCGTTCGGTATCGTCTTCCGGCTTGAGGGCCTCAAAATAGTTAAGCTGATTGAGGCGGAGCACGCTGATGTCCCATAGGCGCGTGTTGAAGACCTGGCCTTCCTGCACCAGGAGTTCGCGGCGTATGACGCGGTCGCGGGTGGTGGTGTTGCCTTTGAATTCGATGCGGCGCACGAAGAACGCCTTGCCTTCATCCACGTCCACGTTCAGCGTAATCAGCTGTTTTTCATCGTCGATGTCAAAGCCGGGGACCGCGGAAAAGTTGATGAACCCAAGCTCGCCGTACGCCTTGCGCATGTTCTCGATGCCTTTTCCCAGCTGATGGGTATCAAAAGTCTCGCCGTCCTTGATGGGGAACAGGCCGCGCAGGAATTTGTTGTTGGTGAAGGCCTTGTTGTTCTTGAAATTGATGACCTTCAGGCGATATCTCTGCCCCTCTTCGATGCCAATGGTGATGTCCATCACCTTGGCGGGGCGTTTCTGGAACAGCGGGACGTGGAACCCGCCTTCAATGGTGCGGAGGTCCGTCTTGGGATCGCCTACCACGGCCTTGAAGTAGCCGTTGTGCTGCAAGGCATCGCGCACGCGCTCAGCGTCTTCATCCAGCTTGGACGCGTCAAAAGTTTTGGAGAAAAGTCCTTCCAGGAAAATCGAGTTGGGAATGCCGATGGGGTGCAGATTTTTCATGGCCGCGGTCAACTGGCGGCTGGAAACGTGTTTGTTGCCCTTGAACTGGATCTTGCCGACTTTGATCTTGGGGCCTTCTTTCACATTGAAAGTGACTCCCACAGAAGCCGGCGGGATCTGCTGTATCTGCACGGCGATGTTGGCGAACTGGCGCCCGTGCTCGGACAGCAACTGTTGCAACACCACCTTGGCCTTGATGACTTTCGTGGGATCGTATGGGCTGTCCACGGTCAGGCCGACCTTGACTTTCTTATAACGCTCCAGCACGTCGCTCTGGGAAACGGCGTTCAGACCGTGGTATTCGATGGTGCGAATCGTGGGCTTTTCCCGGACATAGACGTGAATGATCCAGCCCTTGGGGGTCTCTTCGCGCTCCATGCGGACATCGTCAAAATAGCCGCTGTTCCACACGGAACGGAGATCGCGTTCCAGGGCGTTCTGGTCGTAAATGTCTCCTGCCCGCGTGTAGATGCGGGAAAGGACCGTCTCCTTGGGGATGCGGCGGTTCCCGGTGACGTCAATTTCAACGATGACCTGGTTTTGTTGGGCGAAAGCTGCCAAGGGGGCCAGCCAGAAGAGAAAAAAGCCGAGCAGCAGCGCCCCGGAGGCAAGCTTCCGGACGCACTTCCGACTGGGTTCCTGAGAAAACACCAAGATATGACTACCCTCAGAACAAGTTGCGCAAAAACTCAGATTATACGGGAGTTACTGCTGGAGTGTCACCTGACCCGGGCACTGGCTCCCCCTTGCTTGTTCCAAAAAGTTGACCCACGTGGGAGCTGACCGCGGCAGAGAGACGGTCTACTCCGCCCTCTCGGAACGCCAAATCAGGAGAAACTTGCAAAGTTTTTTGGGATGAACCAGATGCGGCCGGCTCAGGCCCGGGCAATCGCCTTAACCTCCACTAGGCAAGAATAAAAAGTGGGGCCGGAGCCGATGTCGGTCAGCGTCTCCGAGGTCAGGGTGTTGATGCACTTGCCGTCCGGGGCAAGGCTGGCCCAATTGAGCCGCGCCGCCACCACGCCAGGCTGGACGGTTCCGTTGACCTTGGCCCGCAGCCGGACCTCGCCACGATCATTGAAGACACGTACCCAATCGCCGTCCTGGATGCCGCGGACGCCAGCATCGGTTACGTGTATCTCGAGCAATTCCGGCTCTTCCATTTTCCGGAGAGAAGGCACGTTGCAGAAGCTGGAGTTCAGGAAGTTGTCCGCCTTGCGCGAGAGCAACTCCAGGGGATAGCGCCGGGCGTTCTCCGTGTGGCGCGACTCCTGCGGTGGAACGAATGAGGCCACGGGATCCAGCCCCTGCGCGGCCAGGGCTTCACTATAGAGTTCCGCTTTGCCGCTGGGCGTGAAAAAACCACCCTCGGCGTAGGGCAGAAACGGGGCATCGCCGTTGCCGAAGTTCAAGCGCGCGTGGCCCTCGCGTTCCAGGCGCTCGCGGGTAATGCCGCTGAGCCAGCCATCGAGCCGTGCGTTGCCGCTGCTCGGTTTGAGCGCCAACTCAATCATCTCGTCCACCGACTGGCGGAAGCAGTCTTCGGTAAAGCCCATGCGCGCGGCCAGATCGGCAAACAGGTCGTGATTGGAACGGCACTCGCCCAGCGGGGCGATCGCCGCGTTTGAAACCTGCAGGAAGGTGTGGCCGTAAGCCTTGGTCAGATCTTTGTGCTCAAAAAAAGTGGTGGCCGGCAGCACCACGTCAGCGTAACGCGTGGTGTCCGTGAAGAACTGCTCGTGCACCACGGTGTACAGGTCAGGACGCAGGAACCCGCGAATGACTTCCACGTTGTCCGGGGCAACGACCGCCGGGTTGGAGTTGAAGACGAAAACTGCTTTCACCGGCGGGTCTGTAAGTTTATTGAGCGCCGTTCCCAGCTCCACCATGTTGATCATGCGAGCGCCGCGGCCCAGCGGGCCCTTGGCCATCAGGTCAGGACGCTCCAGTGCCGCATTGTTCAATGCGAATGAGCCACTCAGGGAGAGTGCCAGCCCGCCGCCCACTTCTTTCCACGATCCGGTGATGCACGGCAGCATGGCGATGGCCCTCACGGCCGAGCCGCCGTTTTGCGCGCGCTGTACGCCATAGTTCACGCGAATCGCCGCCGGCCGCGCTGTCGCGTATTCACGCGCCAGCTTGCGGATGTCATTGGCGGAGATTCCCGTCCATTCCGCAACTTTTTCCGGCGGATACTCTTGCACGCGCCGCTTGAGCTGATCAAACCCGAGCGTGTGTTTCGCTACGTAATCCGCATCAAAAAGATTTTCCTTGATGATGACATGCATCATGCCCAGCGCCAGCGCCACGTCCGTGCCAGGATTGATGGGCAAATACCAATCGGCGGCCTTAGCGGTGCGCGTGCGGTAGGGGTCAATCACCACCAGCCTGGCGCCGTTCTGGCGCGCCTTTTCGATGAACGGCCACAAATGGATATTGGTGCCGTGGACGTTCGCGCCCCAGGCGATGATGTATTTGGACTGCGCGAACTGCTGCGGCTCGGTGCCGACGTTCCGCCCGGTCACAGACATGTTGCCGGCGCCGCCCGCGGTGGCGCAGATGGTGCGGTTCAACTGCGATGCGCCTAAACGGTGAAAGAAGCGGAAGGCCATGCCTGCATAGCTCATCACGCCCATGTTTCCGGCGTAAGAATAAGGTAAGACTGACTCCGGCCCGAATTCGCTCGAAACTTTCTTGAGGCGCGCAGAGATTTCATCCAGCGCTTCATCCCAGGTGATGCGCGCGAAGTCCGATGCATCGCCCTTGCCCTGGCCCTTGGGCGCGACGCGCCGCATGGGGTATAGCACGCGGTCGGGTGAGTAGACGCGATCGAGGTACTTCGTCACCTTGGCGCAGAGGAAGCCCTGCGTGACTGGATGCGCCGGGTCACCCTGGATGCGCGTGGCGCGCCCATCTTCCACCGTGATCAGGACTCCACAGGCGTCAGGACAGTCATGCGGGCAGGCGGCGTGGACGACCTTCTTCATAGGGACATTATAGTTCTGACTGTAAAATGGTGGGCGAGAATGCAGATGAAAAAAGTCTCAGTGCGAAAGTTCAAGGCTCAGTGTTTGAGCTTGATTGAAGAGGTTCGCAAATCGCAACAGCCAATCCTCATCACACAAGGTGGACGACCTCTGGTTAAGCTGGTACCCATGGAAACTGCTCACAAGCGCTTCCTCGGGCGCTTGGAGGGAATCGTGAAGGTTGTTGGTGACATCGAACGCCCCATCTTACCAGCGAAGAGGTGGAATGCGTTGCGCTGAGAATGGTCTTGTCGGGGCTCAGGCCACTGGTTCTCCTGCCACTTCTCTCGCTCGCGCCTTCATGGCCCGCATGTCGAGCTTTCCTGTCCCCAGGTAAGGCAGGGCATCCACGCGGAAGAACTGGTCTTTGCGCGGACGCCACAGCGGCGGCAGGCAGCACTCCGGGAGCCGTTCCAGCATCGTCGTCAACTGCTCTTCGTTGAGAATGTGTAGCACCACGATGCGCTCGCCTTTGCGCGGGTCAGGCAGGGCGGCCACTACCAGCACCTGGTCGGCAATTCCGGCCAGTTCGTGCAGGGTCTCTTCAATCTTAATGTGCGGCACCATCTCGCCGCCGATCTTGCTGAAGCGGCTCAGGCGGTCCGTGATGGTGATGAAACCGTCGTCGTCCACGGAAGCGATGTCGCCGGTGATGTACCAGCCGTCGTGCATGGCTTCGCTCGTCTTGTCCGGACGGCCAAGGTAGCCTTGCATCAGATTGGGACCTTGTACCAGCAGCATGCCGTTCGTGTTGGCGGGCAGAAGTTCCAGGGTGTCCGGGTCCACGATGCGCACGCTGATCCCCGGCAGCGGATGTCCGATGGTTCCGCGGCGTGCGCCCACCTGGCGAAAGCCGGGAGCGCGATAGTCGCGCACGTTCACCGCCACCACCGGAGCGCATTCCGTGCAACCGTAGCCTTCAAGCGGCTTCAGGCCGAAGGCCTCTTCAAAAGCCACAGCCACGCGGTCAGGGAGTTTCTCCGCGCCCACCAAGACGTATTGCAGGCTGCCAAACTCTTCCGGCGTGCAGCGCCGCATGTACGTCTGGAGGAAGGTGGGCGTGACGATCAGGAAAGTGATTTTGTATTTGTACACCAACTCGCCGATGGCTTGCGCGTCCAGCGGGTTGGGATGGAAGACCACACCCGTGGCGTGCACTCCCGGGAGCCACAAGCCAACCGTGTAACCAAAAGCGTGGAAGAACGGCAGGATGCCCAGGATCTTGTCGTGCGCACCCAGCATGAAGACCTGCGTCATCTGGCGGATGTTGGCGATGATGTTGTTGTGCGTGAGCATTACGCCCTTGGGATCGCCGGTGCTTCCGCTGGAGAAGATCACCGTGGCCAGGTCGTCCGTGGAGCGCGAACGGGCGCCCAGGGCGCGCTTGAGCAGCGCGAACGGCAACAGCCAGGCCATGGCCAGCGCGGCAAGTTTTTCCGGCGTTCGCGGCCCAGCCAGAACATCTTCCAGAAGCAGCATGCGCCCGGGCACTTCAATCTTCTGGATTTTCTCGAGGAACGCCTTGGAAGTCACCACGGTCTGCAGCTTGCACTGGCGGGCGCTTGAAGCAATCATCTCATTGCTTGCCGTGTAGTTCAGGTTCACCGTGACGAGCCCAAGCAGGGAAGCAGCATAATTCACCAGCGCGCCGCCCACGGAAGGCGGCATCAGGATGCCCACCATCTCCTGGCCCTGCCAGTGCGATCGCAGTCGGCGGGCAACAAAGATGGTCTTGACCAGCATTCCGCCAAAACGCATGGCGGGTACGCGCGCGTCGCCTTGGGAGAAGCGCCAGGGATAACGCCGTGCGCTGCGCACTAGCGAGCGGTCAAGCGTGCGCCGCGGGTCTTTGTCCGCGGTAAAGGCCGCGGTGCCCAAGTCCTGGACGGCGCGCCTCACGTCGGCTGCGCTGCTGTGGCCGGGCATAGGCTTGCCGAAGCTCACGGTCACGGGATAAGGGACTTTGCGCGGGAACTTCCAGACAAAGCGGTTGCGCTCGAAGCTGAAGATGCTGCCCCACACGCCGTGCAGGTTCACGGGAACAACGGGAGCATCCACGCCCTTCATGATTCGTTCCAAACCGCGGCGGAACGGGAGCATCTGTCCGGTGCGGCTGATTTCGCCCTCGGCAAAGATACACACCAGTTCGCCGGCGCGCACCGCGTCGCTGGCAGCGCGCAGAGAACGGATCTTGTCGCGGGGACGCAGCTCGCCGGAAACGGGGATGGCGCGCAGCATTCGCGCGAAGGGCCTGATCAGCCAATGGTCATAGATCTCCTGAAACATCAGGAAGCGGATGGGCCGCGGGCTGGCTGCCAGCAACAGCAGCACGTCCACAAACGACATGTGATTGGGGACGAGCAGCGCACCGCCGCTGGCGGGAATGTTCTCGCGCCCAAGCACCTTGATGCGGTACACGCTGTGGCGGACCACCCAAAGCACAAAGCGCAGAAACCACTGGGGCAGAAGAGACGGGCCAGCGACAAACACTGCTTCCTGTGACACTGTCTCACCGGTAGCAGCGCCGCTTGCCATAACAGATTGGATGCGATCCTGGGCCACGAACGTGCCATTCTGGCATCAGCCGGGCCGCTTGTCCAATCAGAAGGCCCAAGCAGCACGCGAGTGAGTTGAATCAGAAACTCTCACTACTTCCTTGTGAGCGCCTGAAGTGCCCGAGCGCTTCTTCTCTACGGCTCCAACGTGAACCAACTCTAATCTTCAGTTGCGACTAAGAAATTCTGTTTACAGCTAAATCAGCGCGTGTGAGGCAACTCTCAAGCAAGGTCAGGACTCTTGTGCAAGTGGCAGGGCATGCCATTTCACAAATCCCAAGGAGTTTTGATCATGACCACGACATTTCGTGCCACGGAGCTGCTTGCCGCCATCACGCTTTCCGGCCGCGACCAGCTTTTGCAAATGCCATTCAAAGCGGGCGTGGCCCACGTGGACGGCAAGTATGGTTTCACGCAAGACAACTTTCTGCTTGAAGGCGCCAACCGTATCCTGGGGCTGGGTGCGGACGCCATCTTCGTCTACATGGAGCCCAAGTACAACCAGCGCTATCCGCAAAATGCCAACGGGCCATTCTGGCCCGCCACCACTCCCACCTCACTCACGCAACTGGCGCAAAGCGCGCCATTCCAGGCCCTTTTCAACATGCCTTTCAAACTCTTCGTGCTCACCGCGAACGGCTTCAGCACCCATGACGATATGGACAGCTTCCAGACCAATCCCAACTGGGCGGATTTTGAAGAGCAGGAATTTTATGACGTGACCCGGTATCTCTACTCAACCTACGCGGGGACGGGCAAGACTTTCATCCTGAAAAACTGGGAAGGCGACTACCGCGCCCTGGGCTTCGGGCACAACACGGAAGACATACCGGTGGACAAGATTGATGCGATGAATATCTGGATGAGCGCGCGGCAACGCGGCGTGGCGCACGCGCGCACGGACTCCGGCGAGCCCGGCGGCGTGGGCGTGTTTCACGCCGTGGAGCTGGCGCGCGTGCTCGACTACACCGACTCCGGCCTTAGACGCTTGATCAACGCTACCCTGCCGGTGGTGAACGCGGACATGGTTTCCTATTCGTCGTACGACTCGTCGGCGTCGGGGGCCGACGCTGCTACCACCCGGGCGCAAATGAATGAGGCGTTCAACGCCATCAAGAGCCTGGCGCCCGATCCGCTGGGGTTCGGCAACAAGCGCATCTTCATTTCCGAATACGGGCTGTTCGAAAACCGCAACGCGAACGTGGACAAAGTCGGTTGGCGCACCAATACCATCCTCGAAACGTCACAGGCTGCGGGACTCCTGGGCGCGTTCTTCTGGCAGATCTTTGACAATGAGTGCTACCTGGATTTCCCCACGAGCAAGAACCAGCCTTACCCGGTGGACGCGCAGGGCGATCAGCGTCCTCCGAACAACAAATGCGAAGGCCTGTGGCTGGTGCGTCCTGACGGCACTCCGGGCCCGGCACAGGACTACATTGATCCCTGGTTTCAGCCTTCGGCCGCCGGCGTGACCCTTACGGGAAGGATCACCAATGCCTCGACCGGCGCGGGCATTGCTAACGCTGCGGTAGAGTTCTTTGGCGGCCGCGCCATGGCGGACGCCAACGGGAATTACAGCCTGACCAACGTGCCCCCAGACGTGGCGCCCGCCACCACGCAGTTCACCGCCAGCGCGCCGAACTTCCAGAACGCGAGCCAGAGCGTAACCGTCAGCGGCAGCGGGAACCCGACCATCAACTTCGCGCTGACCCCGTCCACGGCGCTGGGGAGCGTTTCCGGCAAAGTGATCAGCGCGGTGGACGGCGCCGTGCTCTCGGGCGTGACCATCAGTTACAGCGGAGGCTCCGCGATCACGGACGCCTCCGGGGCTTTCTCCTTCGCCTCCATTCCCGGAGGGGCTTACACCTTCACCGCGCAACGCAGCGGCTGGATTGCGGCAACCATCAAATTCAACGTGCTGCCTGGAATCAATTCGCCGCTATTCCTGCGCATGGCTACAGGCGGCAAGCTGGGCGGGCATGTGAACAACAGCGCCGGAGCAGGCGTAACAGGCGCCAACGTGAACGCGCATGGCGGCCTTGCGCCCACGAATGTAAACGTAACCACCGGCGCCGGTGGAGCTTACGATTTCGGGTGGATCGCCGTAGGTAACTATCACCTGGTGGCCACTTCGGCGGCGGATGGCGAAACCGCGGACGATCCGCAGGCGACGCTCACCGTGGGCGCTTCCACCACCAAAGACCTGGTGCTGACTCCCAAGGCCGATTTCAGCCTGACCGTGACACCAACAACCAGGACGATTACCGGAGGGCAGTTGGCAACGTTCACCATCCAGCTCAATCCCATCGGCGGATTCAACACCCCGGTCATGTTGAGTGCGTCCGGATTGCCGGCGGGCGGAACCGCCAGCTTCAACCCAGCGGTAATCTCCTCCGGCAGCGCCACACTCAGCGTCACCACGAGCGTGACCACACCCACAGGCAACTACGTGATCACCATCATGGGTGAGGCGCCGGGCTTGCAGCATACAACGCAAGCCACGCTGGCAGTGAGTGCAGCGCCGGGGACCGCCGCCGGCAAGGTGACCAATGCGGCCACCGGAGCGCCCATCAGCGGGGCCAAGGTGACATATGGAACCAACAGCGCCACCACGGACGCGAGCGGCAACTACAGTCTGGGCAACCTTCCTGCGGGCACACTGCAGTTGACGGCCAGTGCAACCGGCTATCTGAACACGGTGCAGACCGTGACCATTACGCCGGGCGGCACCACCACCGCAAACTTTGTCCTGATCACCGTCACGGGGACCATCACCGGCCGCGTCACCAACGCTTCCACCGGCGCTGGACTGGCCGGGGCCACGGTGAGCTACAGCGGCGGCTCAACCAAGGCCGACACGAACGGCTATTACACACTCAGCGCTGTCAACCCAGGCACCTACACGGTCACGGCGACCTTGACCGGCTGGGTCACGGAGAGCACGTCCGTCACCGTGGTCTCCGGCGGCACAGTCACAGGCAACATCAAGCTCGCCACTGGCGGCAAAGCCGCGGGCAAAGTGACGAACAAATCCGGAGGCGCCATCTCCGGGGCCACAGTGAAGGTCACGGGAGGAATCGTCCCCACGACCGTCACGATCACGACCAACTCCACGGGGAACTACGATTCCGGGTGGGTCCCCATCGGCAACTATTCCATCACGGTGAGCAAGTCAGGATTCACCACGCAAACCAAGAACACCACGGTCACTACTGGGGGAACGGTCACGGTGAACTTTACGCTGCAGTAGAAGCAGAGCCGTAACTCAAGGGGCGCGCCGGAACACAATCTCCAGGCGCGCCCTGCTGTTTTGGGCCTCCGCCGCATCTTAAAGCAATGTGAGGAAACAACGATGAGCCGGGGCAGTTGGATCGGCATGATGGAGAAATTGATCGAGACTTGCAAAGATGGAGAGAGCGGCTATCGTGAGGCTGCAGAGCACGTGAAGAACCCCGCGCTCAAACGTTTTCTGGAGGAGCAGAGCAATACGCGAGGCCGGTTTGCCCAGGAACTGAAAGACGAACTGGCGCGCATTTCTGATGAGCACAGCGAGGGCTCCAGGGCAGCGGCGGCACATCGCACTCTGATTGGACTGCAGGCGCTGCTGGGCGTCAGCGACCGGGCACTGATGAATTCGGTGCAACAAGGTGAGCGAATCGCTCTGGATGCCTACCAGGCAGCGCTTAGCGGGCCTCTTCCCCCGCAGTTGGAAAACATAGTGCGGCGCCAGGCCGAGGGCATCCGCCAGGCCTATGAGAAGGCGATGAGGTGGAAAGAAGACCAGGTGGCGTGATCCTCGATTCGGGCGGCCTTGCTGTCAAAGATTTCAGCGTGACGATTGCGCGGCAGCCAAGGCCGCGGCTTGTGTTTTCATTGCTCGCAAATCCAGTTTGCCCGTGCCGAGATAAGGCAGCGCGTCCACGTGGAAGAACTGGTCTTTGCGCGGCTTCCACAGAGCCGGGAGATCGCAGCCGGCGAGTTTTTCCAGGACCGGCGCCAGCTTGTCGTCGCTGAGCGTGTGCAGCACCACCAGGCGCTCGCCTTTTTTCTCATCGGGCACGGCAGCCACGGCAAAGACCTGCTCGGTGGCGCCGGCAAGCTCGTGCAATTTGTCTTCAACTTTGATGTGCGGCACCATCTCGCCGCCGATCTTGCTGAAGCGTGTGAGACGGTCCGTGATGGTCAGAAACCCGTCTTCTTCCAGGTTGGCGATGTCGCCGGTGATGTACCAGCCGTTTTGCAAAACTTCCGCGGTCTTCTCCGGACGTCCCAGGTAGCCTTTCATCACGTTAGGGCCTTTCACCAGCAGCATGCCGGGCTTTCCGGGAGGCAGAGGTTGCATCGTTTCAGGATCAACGATGCGCACGCTCACGCCGGGCAGGGCCTGGCCGATGGTTCCGCGGCGTGCGCCCACCTGGCGGAAGCCGGGAGCGCGGAAGTCGCGGCCGTTCACGGCGACGACCGGCGAGCACTCTGTGCAGCCGTAGCCTTCAAGCGGCCGTATGCCGAAAATATCTTCGAAGGCCAGCGCCACGCGTTCCGGGAGTTTCTCCGCGCCCACCATTACGTACTGCAGGCTGCCAAAATGCTCGGGCGAGCAGCGGCGCATGTAAGCCTGCAGGAACGTGGGCGTGGCCACCAGGAAAGTCACGTTGTACTTTGACACCAGAGCGCTGATGGATTTTGCGTCCAGGGGATTGGGATGAAACACCACGCCGATCCCATGTGCCGCGGGCATCCACAGCGTGGCTGTGAAGCCAAAGGAGTGGAAGAACGGCAGTATGCCCAGAACTTTGTCTTTTCCGCCGAGCATGAAGACCTGGGTGACCTGGCGGATGTTGGCATAAATGTTGTTGTGCGTGAGCATCACGCCCTTGGGATCGCCGGTGCTGCCGCTGGAGAAGATGACGGTGGCCAGGTCTTCAGCGCC
>DASVFK010000002.1:0-18769 GCA_036380095.1 Candidatus Angelobacter sp.
CCAGCTTCTCATCCAGCCGCAGCGAGGCATCCACGATCATCTTCTTCTCTGCCGCGGAGAGCGGACGCGCCTTGGCGGCAAAGCCCGCAATCGCCGGATCGTTGCCGTCTTCAGAAACCAGCGTGTTCAGCGCCTTGATCAGGTGCCACGCGGGCGAATCCACCCGTGCCTTGTTGCTGGAGTGGATGTCGGCGCGCGGCCCGCGTCCCCATTTTTCGCCGCTCGATACCAGTTCGCACTCAATCACCCCTTTGGCGCCCAGGGTGATCAACACTTGTCCATCGAGCCCTTGCGCCGCTGAGGGCATAAAGATGCCCATCACGTTTTTGAGCGCGGCCAGAACTTCAGGCCGGCGAACGATCTGGGGAAAGTGCGGCGAGCCGATTTCTTCTTCGCCTTCCGCGACGAACACCAGGTTCACGGGCAGCTTGCGTCCTGCGCCGCGAATTGCGTGCAGTGCCGCGATGAATGATGCTTCCGGCCCTTTCTGATTCACTGCGCCGCGCCCCACCACGCACTTGCCCAGGCCGGGCTTATCCACCAGCCGCGCCTCCCATGGCGGCGACGTCCACTCCGCTGGATCGACCTGCTTCACGTCATACATGAAGTAGAGGCCGAGAGTTTTGGGCGCGCCGGCATCGAGTGTGGCAAAGACTCCGGGCTGTCCGTCACTGGGGACTTTGGCCACCTGCTGGAAGCCGGCCTCGCGCAGCATCTGCATCATCAACTCGCAACCTTCATTCATGCCGCGATTTTCAGCAGCGATGGAGGGCTGTTTGATCCAGGTCTGCAGCCGGTGGACAGCTTCGTCATGACGCTTGATCACTTCCGCGTGGATCGCGTTGAGATCGTCTTGATAGGGAAGCGGCGCGAAACCGGCGACGGCATCCGTCGTTGCGCCCGCCCAGCGCGGCATGGCCAACGTTGCCGCACCAGCGGAAGCGCCGATCATGAATGTGCGGCGATCGATGGAACTGGTTGCGGATTCTTTCAGTTGCTTTTTCGAGTTTTCATGATCGGACATGGTTGCCCTCCTGGCGCGGTGCTTGAACGGCGAATTATATGTCAAGGAAGGCAAATTCTTACCGCGGATTTGCGCGACATCAAAACCAGATCCACCACGGAGGCACCGAGACCATCGAGGCTGGTCCTCGATGATTAAACAAGAAAGTATCCGTGTGCCCTTCCCATTCATCCAAAGCATTTACACTGCGTCTGCATGAAGAAGACGTTCTTTTTACCGGCCGCCGCAATAAGACCCGATCTTGCTCCCGGACACGGATCGTGCATGGCAACAGACTTGATTACTGTGCACGGGAATCGAGTTGGATACATGTATCGCGAGAAGCCTGATCACGAGATCGACAGCGGCTGGCGATTTTTTGCCGGGTCTGAATCGCAGGAGTACGTTGACGATCCAGCTAATCTGGAGATCTATGATGTCAACACTCTCGCGAACTACGATCCAGACATTATCCCGTTCCTGGATTCTCCTCACGGCACGGCGTTCGAGAGGCATGCAGAATCAGGAGAGTTTGTGGCTGTCGCGTTTCCGGAAACATGAAGACTCACAAAGGGGCATGAAATGAACGTCGCATTTGTTGGTCTGGGAAGCATGGGACTGCCCATGGCGCGCAACCTGATCAAGGCTGGCCATACGCTTACGGTTTACAACCGCACCAGGAGCCGCGCTGAAGAGTTACAGCCTCTGGGCGCGAAAGTTGCGGCAACCCCGGGTGAAGCGGCATCCAGCGCAGAGGCGGTGATCACCATGCTGGCGGATGATCACGCGTTGGAAAGCGTGGCGTTCGGACCGGGAAATATTCTGCAGTCGCTGCCCGCGGGCGGGGTTCACCTCTCCATGAGCACCGTCAGCGTGGCGCTCTCGCGTCGGCTGCAATCAGCGCACCAGGAAAAGGGCCAACACTTTGTTGCCGCTCCGGTCTTTGGCCGCCCGGAGGCGGCTGCTGCGGCCAAGCTGTTTGTGGTGGCCGCCGGCCCGTCAGCCCAGATCGAACATTGCCGCGCGCTCTTTGACGCTGTTGGTCAGAAGACTTTTCTCGCTGGTGAAGATGCGTCCGGAGCGAACCTGATCAAGCTGACAGGAAACTTCCTGATCACAACGGTGATTGAAAGTTTGGCCGAGGGTTTTGCGCTGGTCCGCAAGTGCGGCCTTGATGCCAACCAGTTCCTGGAGATTCTTACCGGCTCGCTCTTTGCCGCGCCCATTTACAAGACCTATGGCGGCCTGATTGCGGCAGACAAGTTCCAGCCTGTGGGCTTCAAGATGCCGCTGGGAATCAAAGATAATCGCCTGCTTCTGGCTGCTGCTGAAGAAGCCAACGTCCCCATGCCCATGGCCAGCCTAGTGAGAGATCGCTTCTTGGCCGCGATGGCCAAGGGCCTGGGCGAAGCCGACTGGTCCGCCATTGCTCGCATGGCGGCACAGGAAGCGGGGCTCTAAGAAGAAGGGGCTGCGTTCGCAGCCCCTTCAACGTAAGTTGTCAGTGATGGTCAGCGGTGGTCGTGGCCGTGATCGTCGTCGCGATCGCCGCGACGCTCTTTGCGTCCGTGGTCGCTGTGTCCGCGCTCGTTATGGCCGCGGTCGGCCTCATGATGATGTTCTTCCACGCGTCCGTGACCGCGTTCACCCCAACGTTCGCGCGCGCTGCGCTCTCTGAGCTCATGGTGGTCGTGCCAATCGTTCTCGTGCCGTACCTCGACACGCCGGACAGTATAAGGATGAACATAAGTAGTGCGGTTCACCCAGGTTCGTCCCCAGCGAGCGTTATTGATGAAGACCGTGCGCTGCTCCCACACCACACGATTGGCGCCCCAGCCCCACGGCCGGAACACCGGACCCACAGCCACACCGAAGCGGAAGCCAATGGCCGTCCCGACGAAGAAACCAGGACGCGGCGCCACATAAACCACCGCCGGATCATAGTAAGGAACCACGATGTAGTCCGCGCGCGCCGGCAGAATAGTGATGTACGGGCCGCCTCGCACGATGATTTGTGGTCCCGTGCGCAGGTAGCCATAGACGAGCGCCTGATGGCGCATTCTCTGGACTGCAGCCATCACGTCCGGCTGCTGGACGAGGAAGGCGTCGCCCACTGCGCTGGTCCAGGAAAGATCTGATGCCATCATGCCCAGCACAGACGGGAACGGCAGCAGGGCCTGCACACTGGGGTCCCAGGGCAGTTCGTCGTAGTAGATCGCGTCGGCAAGCTCGTTGCCGGAGAGATAGTGGTGCTGGTCAGCCCAGCGGGCTGCATCGGGAATCTGGTCAGGAAAAGTTGCCGCTGCCAGCGTCTGCGCCAGCAGGGGATCAGGATAGAGCGCGATTCGCGAGACCATGCGGTCAAGCTCGTGCGGTCCGTAGTAGGGCGGCTCGTGCGCCCAGGCCGTCGTTGACAACACACAAATTGCAAACGCAGCCAAAAGCAGTGCTGCGATTTTGTGTCTTCCGCGGTCCCAAATCTTTCCTTGCAGCATGCAAACTCTCCTGTGACCCAAATTCCCCGGACTTACGATGTTTCGTGGAACTATCCTTGGAATTTAACCCAGGAATGTGTGCAAGGTTCGTTACTTAGGTACAGGCGCTTGCGAAAAGGGCGCAGAATCAACAAAAAACAAACAATGCGATGCCCAAAAGGCGACTCCGAAGAGACTCAGAATGCTTCGGCACTTACTTTTGTTTTTCTGATTGCCCGGCCGGCAAATCAGGCGGCGTGTAATAGACCTTGCTGCCGCCGATCTTCTGCACCTCGTCCGCGAAAGTGGTGCCGTAATCGCGCTTCGCGTCAGACAAGGCATACGCCTGGCGCTTATAGTTCCAGCTCTTGGGATTCAGTTTCTGTGCCTGCTTAAAGTGCGGAATCGCCAACTCCAGCCGGCCGCTCTTGTAGAGATACTCGCCCAGGCCGAACTCTGCGGAAGCTAGAAGAAAGTCAGGATCGCTGACCGTGAGCTTTTGCTCGAGCTTTTCTTCCGGCATCACGTAGGCGCTCTTGCTGCCCTTTTCAGCCCAGTCTTTGAGTGCGCTGAGGTACGACGCGGAATCAAGCCCGGTGAAATTCTTGAAGCGGTCGTCGACAAAGGCAACTTCATTCGGGCGCACGATGCGGCCCTTCTCGTCAATCCAAACGCCGGTAGGGACGTTCACCATGTTATAGAGCTTGGAGACCAGGTGCTTCTCGTCAATCAGAGCGGTGAAGGTGGGATGCGCTGCCGTGATCCACTGTCCGGCGTCTTTCACGCCGTTGGTGTCCTGGGCCACGGAGATGATCTCAAAGTTCTTGTCTTTCAACTGCTGGTAGATGGCCTGCCACCCGGGCAGATCAAAGCGGCAGCCTCACCAGGAGGCCCATGTTATTAGGAAAATTTTCTTGCCGCGAAAGTCAGAGAGCGAGTGCAGCTTGCCTTCCATGTCCGGCAGAGTGAAGTCGGGGGCGCGCAGTTGCGTGAGCCCCTGGCGCTGGTCGGCGCGCGGGCCGAAGTACCACGCGCCGGCAGCTTCATCGTGCGCCACCGGCTGATGCACGAGTTGGGCGAAGGCAGCGAGGTTGAAGGATGCCGTGTACTTGCTTCCGCTGACGAATTCCTTCTGCCGCGCCTTGGGCAGCGGGAAGCACAACTCGTCGCGGCAAACGCCCTGCGGCTTCAGCTCGAAGCCGGTAGCGCGCTTGAGCTCAGGCAGGGTGATCCAGAGCTGCGTGGCGTCGCGGCGCGCGGGTTCGACGGTGGTGACGATGTCGTCGTAGATGATGGTGGCGCGGGAGTCCGCGGCGGCAAAGGTGGTTGCCAGAAGCAGGAATAAAAGGATGCGCATGTGGTTCACTCTTTCATTGCTAAAGCGCGGACTATTGTAAACGCTGACGGTACGTTTTCGCGTCGCTCGACGCTGATACACTGGCCTTACACAGACTCACACAGGGGCCACGTCAATGCAGGGGAAGACGGTTGTCATCACTGGCGCAACGTCAGGGATCGGGCAGGTGGCGGCGGAGAAGCTGGCGGCGATGGGCGCGCGCATCGTCTTCGTCGCGCGGGATAAAGCCCGCGGCGAGCAGACTCTGGCGCAACTGCGGCAAGCGGGGCCAGGCGTGCAGCACGCCGTCCATCATGCCGATCTTTCCCTGCTGGGCGAGATGAAGCGCGTGGCGCAGGAGATCGCCGCCGCGGAGCCGCGTATTGACGTGCTCATGAACAATGCGGGCGCGCTGTTTTCGTCACGGCGGCTCACGCCTGACGGCCTGGAGATGACCTTCGCCCTCAACCATATGAGCTACTTTGTGCTGGCCCTGGCCTTGCGCGACCGGCTTGCCGGCTCGCGGCCGGCGCGTGTGATCAACACGGCTTCGGACGCGCACAAAGGCGAGCAGCTCGACTTCAGCGATCTGCAATCGGCGCGCGGCTATCGCGGCTTGAAGGTTTATGGCCGCTCCAAGCTGATGAACATCCTGTTTACCAGCGAACTGGCGCGGCGATGGGCCGGCACGGGCGTGACCGTGAATTGCCTGCATCCTGGCTTTGTGGCCACGCGCTTTGGCGACGAGAGCGGCGGCATGCTCTCCAGCGGCGTGCGCATCGCGAAAACGTTCGCCATCACGCCGGAACAGGGTGCGGAGACCATGGTGTACCTGGCCTCATCGGACGAGCCGGCCAACGCGACCGGACTCTACTATTACAAATGCCGTCCGGCGACGCCCACGGCGGAGGCGCGCGATGCCGCTGCGGCGCGGCGCCTGTGGGAAGAGAGCGAGAAGCTGATGGGATAGTGCAGATTGCCAGGGGCCGCGAGATTGCCAGAATTGCCAAAAATTGCTAAACAATGAAGATTGAGAACAGGACGTTCACCGTGTTACGAAATTTAAGATCGGCTCGGCTAAGAAATCGTCAAGCCGGGGAGGAAGAACGATGCTCCCGTTTTTCAATCATCACTCTTTGGCACTCTTGGCAATTTTGGCAATCCTGAACGTTTCTCTGGTATCCTCGCGCACATGGCAAACCGTTCATTGGGGGACGTAGGCGGCACTCCCGGAGGCCTTGGCGAATTCGTGATGGGGCTGGTGATGGCCTGCATTGGAGGATATCTGCTCTCCAATCAGGTGAGCGTGGTGGGCTCATACTGGGCCTTCTGGGGGGCAAACAGTTTCGGTATCACGCTGATTCCGCTGCTCCTGGGCGTGGCCATGCTTTTCTTTAACGGCCGCAGCGTGATCGGCTGGCTGCTCACCGTGGGCGGCGCACTCTTTATTCTTGCCGGCGTGCTGGCGAATATGCACATCTACTTTCAGCCCACCAGCCTGTTCAATACCCTGGTGATGCTGGTGCTCCTGGTAGGCGGCGTTGCGCTCGTCGCGCGTTCTACTCGGTCGCATGGTGAGCGCAAGAGCGAGCAAAGCGGGATATAAGTCCTGACAGCAGCCGGAAAAAGACATGACCATCCCCGACTTCTTGACACCCGGCGCGGTGGCCCATAGACTCGCTTTCCGCCGTCTTTTCATAGCATGAGCAGTAAGTGTCTTCCGGACAAGTTGTTCCGCAGTTCCTGGAATCAAACTCATCATTTCGCTGGAACATGTTTGAAAACAGGAGGACGCTACAATGTTTCGAACCATAGGCAGGGCCCTGACGCTGTTGATGCTGATGATGGTTGCCCTGGGAACGGAGTCGCAGATGATGTCCTATCCTTACGGCCCCCCGGTTGGGGTGGAAGCCGCGAAGAAGGCCGCCGCAGCCGCGCTGGCGGAAGCGGTAAAGAACAAGTGGACCATGGCCGTGGCCGTGGTGGATCCCAACGGCACCCTGGTCTATTACGAGAAGATGGACAACACCCAGATCGGCAGCGCAGACGTCGCGATTGCCAAGGCACGCTCGGCGGCACAGTTCAAGCGGCCGACCAAGGCTTTTCAGGACGCGCTGGCAGCGGGCGGAGCAGGTCTGCGGATTCTGGGACTGCCGGGCGCAGTGCCCGTGGAAGGCGGCATTCCCCTCGTGGCTGAAGGTAAGATTATCGGCGCCATCGGACTCTCCGGCGGCACCAGCGAGCAGGATGGACAGTGCGCTCAGGCAGGAGCGGGAACGATCAAATAAATTGCCAAGATTGCCAACATTGATGATTGAGTGAAGTGGCTGCTAGCAGGGCTAAGAGCTAAGAGCCAAAGGCCAAAGGCCAAAGGCCAAAGGCTTTAAGTTCAAAGGAGCGACTCATGAAAGAAACTCGCCGAAACGTAATCAAGGGCGCAGGCGCGTTCGCAGCGATGGCTGCGACGCGCGGCCTGGGCGCGACGGAAACCTCACAGGCCTCGGGGCAGCGTGCCCACGGCATGGCGCATGGCCTCACGCTGCTAACCATGAAGCAAAATGGCGCCTATCATCTGGCGGCCAAAACCGACAAAGGCATTCTGGACGTGCCCGCCGCAGCCAAGCTTCTGCACATGCATGCCCCTGAAACCATGGACGAACTGCTGCAGAATGAAGACGGGCCGGCGCTGAACGCGCTGGTGGAAGCGGCGCTGAAGTCGGCGGCCGCGAAGCCGGCATTCGTGAAAGAAGAAAGCATCGAGTACGGGCCGGTTATAAACCATCCGGAAAAGATCGTGTGCGTGGGCCTGAACTATCGCAAGCACGCACAGGAGATTGGCGCGCCGGTCCCCAAGGAGCCGGTCCTGTTCAATAAGTTCAACACCACGCTCAATCACCACAACGGCACCATCAAGCTGCCGGTGGAGATGGCGAAAAAGTTCGACTACGAAGTGGAGCTGGTGATGGTGATGGGCAAGGAAGCCAGGAACGTTCCCGAGGCGGCCGCGCTATCCTACGTGGCCGGCTACTGCACGGGCAACGATTTCACGGCGCGTGATCTGCAGCTTGAAACCGGCGGGCAGTGGATGATCGGCAAGACGCCGGACCAGTTCGCCCCGCTGGGCCCGTACATGGTGACCGCCGACCAGATCGATCCCGACCACCTGAAGCTGGAATGCCGGGTGAACGGCGAGACGCGCCAGTCATCGAATACCAGTGATTTCATCGCCAACAGCCGGCACATGATCAGTTACATTTCACGCACCATCACGCTGCGGCCGGGCGACATCATCTTTACCGGCACGCCGGAAGGAGTGATCCAGGGCAAACCCAAAGATCAGCAGGTGTGGCTGAAGGCGGGAGACAAGATCGCCTGCAGCCTGGAGAAGCTGGGTGAACTCCGGTTTGAACTGGTGTGAAAGTGGCGAAGGAAGTATTGGAGCGAGATGTGCTATCTAGGGATTTGGTCTGCGCCGTGGGTTCAGGCGTGGATTATTAAAGACTCTCAGGATTTCGAGAGAAATATATCTCTAGAAAACCCAGATTTGACTGTGAGCGCATGATTTTCTTCCTTCGCTCGCGGGAATATGGGATGATTTGGCCAATCCCCCAGAAAGCAGATTGCAGAATGAAGTTCCGGGCTTCACTCGCTCTTATTGTCTTCACCTTGGCGTGCTCCCTGTGCGCCGATGATGCCTTGCAGGCAGGGCCGGCGCAGCTTGCCGTCCCCGACGTGCAGGTAGTGGACCAGTCCGGCCAGCGCCTCCGTTTCAACACCGACATCGTCAAGGGCCGCATCGCCGTGGTCAACGGGTTTTTCACTACCTGTACGGCTTTCTGCCCCATCACGCAGGAAAACCTTGCGCACTTGGCCAAGGTCCTGGGTGACCGCATGGGCAGAGACGTTGTTATCGTCTCCGTGAGCGTGGACCCGGAGAATGACACGCCGGAGCGGATGAAAGCGTGGGGCGAGAAATTTCATATCGCGCAGGGCTGGACTCTGGTAAGCGGCAAGAAAGAAGAAGTGCAAACGTTGCTGAAGTCGCTTGGACTTTATGTGGAAACGCCGCAGCGGCACCAGTCGGCGCTGATGATCGGCAGCCAGAAGACGGGCTGGGTCCGCGCCAGTTCCTGGTCATCGCCGGGGAAGCTGGTCAAAGTGCTCGATGGCCTTGGGTCCGCGGGCGCCCCGGCAGGCGCCGGCAGCAGCGCTTCGGCAAAATAACCAGCGTTGCGGTTTCGTCCAGCTGTAGCAAGCAAACCTGAGCTGCTCACTTCAGCATCTCACCCGATTGACCGAAGAAGTGAGCGTCGAGCCATGTCTGGGCATCAGTCCGGTTCTTCGTTATCTGCAATTTTATTGATTGTTTTTGTTCTTGCTGTCAGCGGCTGCGGTGGTGTCAACCATCAACCGGGAAACGGCGGACCGCCGCCGAGCGTAGCATTCGCCGCGCAGCCCGCGACGATTGCGCAAGGCCAGTCCACAACGATCAGTTGGCAGGCGACGAACGCGACATCAGTCTCGATTTCTCCTTCCGTGCTTCCGGCAGGTCAAACGTATCCGCTGACTGGCTCCGCTACCGTTTCACCCTCGCAAACCACCACGTATACCGCGACCGCGACTGACTCCGCTGGTCACACAGCTTCTTCCTCCGCCACCGTGACTGTGGTTGCAGGAAGTTCCGCGCCCACCATCACGCTAAGCATTTCGCCGCAAGTTGTGGGATCGGCGCAAACGGCGACGATTGCCTGGCAGAGCACGAATGCCACTTCGGTTGCTATCACGCCGGCGATTCCAACTGACGATCCAACGGGACTTGCGTTATCAGGTTCCGCGGTCATCGTGCCCACGGCCAGCACCACCTACACGGCCACAGCAACCGGGGCCGGCGGCCAGACCGCCACCGCGAAAGCCACGGTGAGTATTCTTACCGTCTCGCTGAGCGCAGCGCCGGCCACCATCACGGCGGGACAGAGCGCCTCCTTGAGCTGGAACAGCGCGAATGCAACCGCCTTGAGCTTGGACCAGGGGATCGGAGCGGTGAATGGACCGAGCGGCAGCATGACCGTCAACCCTGCCGCGACTACGACCTATACCATCACGGCGACGAACGGCACGGCCCTGGCAACAGCGCAGGCGACCGTCAACGCGCCGCTTTCAGTCACGCTCACTGCCAATCCGGTCAACATCACTCCGGGGCAGCAGTCCACGCTTGCGTGGAATTCCCGCGGCGCCGCAACTTTGACGATCGACAATGGCGTTGGCGCTGTCTCCGGCGTGCAGGGAAGCGTGACAGTTACGCCGGCGCAAACCACCACCTACAACATCACCGCGACTGACACCGGCGGGCATTCCACCACTGCATCGGCCACGGTCACGGTCAGCAGCAACGGCGCCGGCCTGCAGACCATCAAGCACATCATCGTCATGCTGCAAGAGAACCGCAGCTTCGATAACTACTTCAGTAACCTGGGCCCTTACGCGGCAAGCCGCGGGATTGCGAATTACCAGATCAACGCCGGCTACGATCCGAACATTCTGTTGCCGCTGATCTCCGGCGCCACCGCGCATCCTTTCCACCAGGTCACGGTGCGGACAGAGAACCTGACGCCAAGCTGGAATGAAAGCCACTTTGATGTTCATCAACAGGCAGGCGGCACCTTCAAGATGGACCGCTTCGCCTTGACCACGCATTCCGTCCCGCACAACTTTGATCCCGAAGGGCTGCGGGCGCTCGGTTTTTATAACGAAACCGATCTCCCCTACTACCACGAACTCGCCGTGCAGTTTGCCACCAGTGATGCGTTCTACTCTTCTCTGCTCTCCAATACCGTGCCCAATCGCCAGTACATGTTCTGCGCGACGTCGCAGGGGAGGGTTCGCCCGTCCGATCTTGGCCACGATCCCTGGACTTGCCCCACGATCTTCTCCAGCCTGATCAACCACAACGTGAACTTCGCGTATTACTACAATGACGGAGTTTTACTGGCGCAGTTCCAGGACTGGGGCAATCCTGCCATTCAGAGCAAAGTGCAGCGCATCCAGAACTTGTTCAACGTGCTGGCCAGCCCGAATGCTGACCAGGCGCTTGCGCCGGTGGTGTTCATTGAATCCGGCTCTGGCTCCAGCCACCTGGACGAGCATCCGGACAACAATATTCAAACCGGCGCAGCGTACGTGAAGAGCATCATTGACGCGCTGATGGCCAGCCCGGCATGGCACGATTCCGTGTTCATTCTGGCGTATGACGAAGGCGGCGGATTGTACGACCATGTGCCGCCGTTCACCGTGGTTGCGCCGGACAATATTGCTCCGCAACTCCAACCCGGCGACCTGCCCGGCGACTTCACCCTGAGCGGCTTCCGCGTACCGCTGGTGGTGGTCTCGCCCTGGGTGAAGCCGCACTTTGTCTCTCACACCAAGCGCGAGCTGACTTCTATCCTGAAGCTGATCGAAACACGCTTCGGCCTGCCGTCGCTGACCGCGCGCGATGCCGCAGCCGACGACATGACCGAGTTCTTTGACTTCGTCAACGGGCCCGCGTTCCTGACGCCTCCGGCGCTGCCGGCGCAGCCCACCAATGGGCTGGACGATCCCACGAAGGAAGCCCCGCCGCAGTAAGAATGTCGTTCCGGCCCCGAACAGAACAAAAAACGGCTCTGTTGGGGACCCCTGTCGTCGAATGCCGCTTTCCGGGGCTGCGTGGCAGCCTTATGATGGGAGCGTCTTCTGTTGGAGAAATGGATCTTTGTTCCTGACTGTCTCACTGGCGATTCTCGGCGTTTTGGCGCTACAGGTGATAGCGCAGCTCGTCTGCGCGCGCATTGATCGCCGCAGGTTTCCCGCTCCGGGCACCCTTGTACCCATCCCTGGCTCGCAGATGCACGTTCAGAGGATGGGCGACGGCTCGCCCGCCATTGTTCTGGAATCAGGGATTGCGGCTTCGTCATTGAGCTGGTGCATGCTGCAGCCGAAGCTGGCCGAAATCAGCGCAACCTATAGCTACGATCGTGCCGGTTTTGGTTGGAGCGTTTCAGACAACCGCGATTACAGCCTGGCGCGCATTACAGACGATCTGCATGCTCTGTTGCGTGCGCTTGACGTGCCCACGCCTTACATCCTGGTGGGACACTCTTTCGGGGGATACATCGCGCGCGCCTATGCGCAGCGCTTTGCCGGAGAGTTGGCTGGCATCGTGCTGGTGGATCCGCTGACGCCCGAGGAATGGGTTGCGCCTACACCCATGCAGCGCTGGATGATAAACCGTGGCGTCTGGGCATCGCGCATCGGCGGCGTGATGGCCGGGCTGGGTGTGCTGCGCTTCTGCTTGTGGCTGCTGCAGCGCGGCAATCCGGAAATGCCCAGAGGAGTGCTGGCGGCCTTTGGCGCTAAAGCGTTTGAGACTGTGGAACGCATTCTCCGCGAGCTGGCCAAGCTCCCTCCCGGCGTGGTGCGCGTGATCCGCGCGCGCTGGAGCACGCCCCCGTTCTTCAGGACCATGGCGTCTTACATCGCATCGCTGCCCCGGTGCGCATCCGAGCTGCAAGCCAAGCCGATTCCGGCGGAAATCCCGGTAACCGTGCTTTCCGGCGCCCACCAGCCGCAAGCGCGATTGCAAGAACACGCATCTATCGCGGCCCAGTCGCTGCATGGGCGGCACACCGTCGCCGGCCGGAGCGCGCACTGGATCCACCTGGACCAGCCGGAACTCGTGCTGCAGGCGGCGCGGGAGATGGTGGAAAGGGAAACCGCGCAGCAGAACGTCCTGGCTGGTGTGCGGACGAAATAGCGTGAAAATGAAGGTGATGACCCATGCAAATCGCCCATTGACAAGCCCTTCAATTACTATCACAATGTGTAACTAATCATGCTCGGCGAGTTTGAATACCTGTTGCTCACAGCGGCGGCGCGCCTGGGTGACGAAGCTTACGGTGCGGCGATCCGGCAGGAAATCCAGGACGCAACCGGAGAACCCTGCTCCATTGGAGCGCTCTATACCACCCTGGACCGTTTGGAATCAAAGGGCTTCATCAAGACGCGGATGGGAGACCCCACTCCGCAGCGCGGCGGCCGTCCCAAGCGCCTGGTGCGCGTGACGGCGGACGGCGTGAAGGCAGCAAGCGATTTTTATGCCGCCGTAGCTCGCGTAAGCCGCGGTGTTTCGTGGCAGACGAACAAGGGCAAGGTGCGGCCATGAACCGAATCTGCTGGCGGCTGGCCGATTTGCTGTCCCATGCGCTGGAGCCGGCCGAGCGCGAGGCGGTGCGCGGCGATCTGGTGGAGTGCGGCGAGTCAGGCGGCCAAGCCCTGCGTGACGTGCTTGGCCTGGTGGTGCGCCGGCAAGCAGCTTTGTTGGCGGACTGGCACTCATGGGTGATTCTCACGGGCCTGATTGTCCCCCTGGGCATGCTTCTCTCAGTAATTTCCACGGTAACGGCCAACCGCACCGCCATCTATCTCTGGATGTACGCGAACAACTGGCACTGGGCCTATCTTGCGAACCCGGGCTTCTGGTATGTGCTGGCGGAAGTTGGCGGGACGATCTTCCTCTGGTGCCTGACTCTGGCGTGCGCGGCCTGGACGAGCGGTTTTGTGCTAGGGGCAGCCTCAAGGCGCAACATCCCGGCCAACAGCCTTCTGCTGTGTCTCATGCTGGTGTTTGGCGGACTCGTGAGTGTGCCGCTCTATTGGCAGTATTTGTCTTCGTTTTATCAGCGCGTGCTCGGCTTCCCCTTGCCGTCCGGCCGTGACGGCGTGGTTTTTGCGCTGGCATTTTACCGCGCGGTCTTTCCCTTAATCGTGCAGGCAACGCTGGTCTTGCTTCCTGCGATCTGGGGGATGCGTGAGGGCTCGCACATGCCAGAGCGCCGGCCGCTGTTCAAGACGGTCTTATGGACGGCCACGGCCATGGCCCTGGCGGCAGTTTTGTTCCAGGCGCCAGGGTTGGTGTTTTTCCTGAAGACATTGCTGCTCAAGTCATCCGTTCGATCGGGGCTGGGGAACAGCTGGGAGATTCGCCTGCTGCAACTTGCCGTCTACTGGCCCGTGGCATACATCATTGCAATCGCGGGCTCGCGACGATGGAGAAACCGCTTGGCCTTGAGTTAGTTACAGACGGGCAGAAAACGAATTTCACTCAGGTTCTTTTGCAAAACAAGCATCGCACCGAGGAGGACAATATGACATCCTGGCTATACAGCAGAGTTGCGGCAATCCTGGTTGCAGTGTTCATGTGCATGATGCTGCCGGCAAGCGTCCCGGCTGAGATCGCGGCACGAGCCAAGCGACAGGCTGCGCCGGACTTTTCCCGGAATGACGCAAAAAACTCAGTGATCCGATTGTCTGATTACAAAGGCAAGGTCGTCCTGCTGAATTTCTGGGCCACCTGGTGCCACGGTTGCAAGCTGGAAATTCCCTGGTTCATGGAGTTCCAGGACAAGCACAAGCGCGAAGGGCTTGCGGTGATTGGCGTCTCCATGGATGAAGACGGCTGGAAGTCAGTGAAGCCGTTCCTGGAGGAAAAGAAACTGAATTATCCGGTCGTCATCGGCGATAACGGTTTGGCCGATCAATACGGGCTCGGTTCCATGCCGTATAGCGTGCTGATTGACCGGGATGGCAGGATCGCCGACTCCCACTCGGGCGTGGTGGACAAGGAAGGTTGGGAAGCTGAGATCCGTGCGCTCCTTGGGGAAAAGCACTAACTCGGGGCCAAACTGGAAGTTGAAGGGACAGTTGATTCTTTAGTGAATCAGTGTCATCAGCACAATCACCGCTAAGGTGTTGTTCCGCCAACTCGCGAGGGAAGCTCTTAGGGCCGTAATGCTGAGTGCTGACTGCTCAATGCTTTACAATTTTAATCTCAGCGAACTGAACCGAGGAGCGAACCCGGGAATGAAGAAGGTTGTCGAGCGTGAGCGCAACAAAAACTATTATCGCGTGCTGCATGTGCCCATATGGATATGGGCTTTCTGGATTTTGCCCGGCAACCTGACTGCCTCGCTCTACGCGCATGGGCCGGACCGCCGCAACTGGACCTGGCTGGCCATTGTAGCCGCGATTTGCGCCTGGCGCGGTTTTGCCGGCCGCTTGCCCGGCGCTGAACCCAGGCCTTACATCACACATTACGGCGAAGACAAGCCCAATCTCTGGTATCGCGTGGTCTGCTACACCACCGCGTGGATCGCCCTGCTCGTCCCGTTCTCCATCAACCTTGCGGGGCTGGTGATGTTCTTTTTCACCGACAAATATCTCATCAACAACATGTACGCCAACGTTTACTGGGTCTTGGCGGCCCTCATTGTGCTGGCTACGATGTTTGACTTCACCCCTCGCGCGCGCCGCTCCACCCGCGGAGAGGGAGCAGAGAAGGGCTGGTTTTACGTGGCTGTCTGGACGGTTGTTCCCACGCAGCTTGCAAGCTGGGCCATGTGGCGGCTGGGCCGCTTCTTTGATCTCTCCCCTTCCGCCCTTGGCGAACTCCGGCTTGCGACCTTTCTGGTAGTGGCCGGATTCTTCTTTGCGCTGGGGTACATGGGAAAACTCCCGAGAACCACACGCTACATCATTCCCAAAGGCACGATTTCAGACATGGAAGTTTCTGCCGGCGTCTGACCGTAGGTCATCAAAAATCCGCGCGCACCCAAGCCCAGGTCTTGAAGCTTGGGTGCCGCGACAGTTACCAGACTCTCGTTTTAGTGGTGTTGACTCACGTCAGAGCCGAAGAACAGAAAGAAGTTCGTCGGCAGGTCGGCGCTGGCCTGCTTGCGCCCCTGTGCCTGGCGCAGCTTGTCCAGCGATGTGATGCCGGACCGTCCGTCAGCGCTTGGCCATGCGCTGGGATCGGTAACGAGCACTGAAACCACCTGCCACCAGATCGCATCCGTATGCAGCTCCTGGTCAATGATGTGGCTGTGGTTGATGGTGGGCGTTACCACGGCAGTGCCCTTGGGCACCAACCCCAACTGGCTGAGCACCGGACCCAGGTCAATCAGGCTGGTGTGCATGGTGCAAGTGCCCGGCGCGCCGGTTTGCGCTGTAGCGGGCGGTCCCGGCTCCGGGCACTGAACGGCAACACCGGGATGGTTCTTGAACGCATCAGGCACAAAGCCAAAGAGCTGCTTCAAGGCGGCGCCGAGGTCCGGCGTGAACGCGGGCTCGCCCGGGTTGGTCTCAAAGAATGGCGCAATCACATAGAGTTTCACCACTTCCTTGATCGGCTCGCCTGTAGGTCCGATCTTAGGTTGCGTGCCCACGATGCAGCGCGGGCGCTGAAATTCGGCGGGATCAACCGCGGCGACTTTGCCGTTGTTGTCCAGGTCATCGAAGGGCTGATGGATACAGGAAAAATTCTGGCCATAGGTAAACGTCAGAAGCTGGTCTTTGCCAAAGCCCGCCGTCTGGTTGACGTTGAGCTGCTGCGCCGATGCGCCGGCGATCGAGATAAAGCAGAGAGATGCAACCGCCAGAAGGCGGGGAAATTTTAACAACATCGCAACTACCTCCTCGCGTGTATTACGGAAGCGAGGAAGGAGTTGGATTGTCCAGGGAAACAACTTTTTCTCGGGTGAGGTTTTTCTGAAATCCCGAGCGTAGCGAGGGATCCCTATAGCAACGTGCATCCGATGTTGGGAGATGTCGATATGGAATCACCGCAGAGATAAGAGATTCCTCGCTGCGCTCGGAATTTTAGGAAGCCGCGTTTCAGAAGAAGCCAGTTCTTCCAAAGGCACCCGTGATTTACGGTTCTGCCAGAACATAAGCCACGATCGTGTTGCCTTTTGCGCGAGTGGCCTCTTCCATTTCGTGCAACACTTTCGACTCCAGGTCTTCGGGGTCAGGGACCATCTCGCAGGCCGCGATCTCTTCATCACTGGCGCCGTGGTAGCAGAGCTCGCACACGCCCAGCCCGCCTTCCGGGCCGGAGCGCACCGGCGGTCCGAAGGTGCGGCATGTCATGGGACGATAGGCGTAAAGATCGCAGCTCCCAGTCTGGGGATCGAGCGCGGGGCAGAGTTCATCGTCGGCAAAACCGGCAAAGCGGGCTTCGGCTTCCTCGCTTTCATCCAGAATGCCGCTCTGCGGATCGCCGGGAAAAGTCGGCGCCAGCCGGTTTACAGATTCGTGTGCCCTGGAGCGAACGCGGCCGGCTCGTTGCGGATCTTGTGCCGCCAACTCTTCCATCCCATGGCGCAGCCGTACGGCATCAAGCTGATTGATAGCGAACGGGCCGATGCAACACTGCGTGCAACCCGGCCGGCACACCAGCCAGTCTCCGCTTCGCCGAGCCGCGTCAGCCAAAGCGGCGTCCACGATTTGGACGAGTTGCCGGTCGGCTGCGGGAAGTGAAGAGCGCATGATTCAAGAATAGCGCAACGTGGCTTTTGGCGTGGCGCATGAGCCATGCAATCGTCCGGGGCGTGTAACCCGGATTAGAGAACAGCGGCCCATTCACACCTTCATCTTTTCGCCAAACTTCTCCTGGAACTTCTTGACCTTGGGCGCAACCACGAACTGGCAATAGGGTTGGTAAGAGTTGTTGGCGAAGTATTCCTGGTGATAGTCCTCCGCCATGAAAAATTCTTTCGCCGGCTCAAGCGTGGTGACGATGGGAGCGGAGAAGGCGCGCGAAGCATTCAGCTTGGCGATCGCCTCTTCCGCTTGCCGGCGCTGTTCGTCTGAAGTATAGAAAATTGCCGAGCGGTATTGCGTGCCCACGTCATTGCCCTGGCGGTTGAGTGTGGTGGGATCGTGGACGGTGAAGAAAACATCCAGCAGCTCGGTGAAGCTGGTTTTCTCCGGATCGAAGGTGATGCGCACCACTTCCGCGTGGCCGGTGGTGCCTTCGCAGACTTCACGGTACGCGGGCCGCTTCACATGACCGCCCATATATCCGGATTCCACCGATTCCACACCATCCAGGCGGTCAAACACCGCTTCCAGGCACCAGAAGCAGCCGCCGGCGAGAATTGCAGTTTGCAGGTTTGCCATGGCCATTAGATGTCCAATCGCAAGATTTGTTGCAGATAGAATGCGCGTCCGCCCACCCGCTAGTGAGACGCGGCCATTTTCTCCCGCCAGGGCCGCTGTTGACAACTCCAGACGGGCGTCCGGCTTCTCATATTCGATGACTCCAGAGTCTCTGCTGGTTTTTCCCAAGCTCGGGAGCTGTATGTTTCGAGCGCGCCTGCTGCTGGCTCTCGCGATCATAAGCTTCATCGCGGTATGTTCTCGCGCGTCAACCGCCCAGGTCACCATTGTCCAGCTGAGTGACACGCACATCGGCGAGCAGCATTCACCGCACGCTGCGGACAATCTGCGCCGTGCCGTGGAGATGATCAACCGCATCCATCCTGACGCCGTGGTCTTGAGCGGCGATATCGGCGAAGGACCCGATAACTGGCAGATCGCACGCCAGATACTCAGGGGCCTGCGGGCGCCGCTTTACTATGTTCCTGGGAACCATGACGTCCACTCGCGCGACTTGCATCGTTTTCGCGGGGTGTTCGGGCCGGACTACTATCGCTTTCATGTGAAGTACGTAACTGTTCTGGTAATAGATTCGCAGCTTCTGGGAAACTTTGACGATTTTCAGGCCCGTTCGCCGCTGCCGTTGCCCCCGGCAACCGAAGACGAATCCAGAAGCATGCTGCGGTGGCTGAACGAACATTCGCAGGGCGGCAATCACGACCACGACCAAGACGACGATCGCGCGCGCGGCGTCGTCATCGGTATCCAACACATTCCGGCTTTTCGCGACGGCAATTTCCCGCCAGACAGCAAACCTTACTGGGAGATCAATGAGCCTTACCGCTCCCGCGAAATGGAAGTCCTGCATCGCCTCGGCGTGCGCCACATGCTGGTGGGGCACTGGCACAATGCGCGTGTGTTTGAGCGTGAAGGCATCGTGTGGCACGTGGCGCCGGCCACCAGTTGGCTCCCCTGGGGCGGCGAACT
>DASVFK010000003.1:0-59172 GCA_036380095.1 Candidatus Angelobacter sp.
GTTTTTTGTGCAAGGCATACGCAAGGAGCCAGAGCCAAGGGAGCCAGCGGGGAAAGCGCGCCAAAAAAGACGGCGAGCGATCTATCGCCCGCCGTGGAGAGGCAATGAAGAAGATTGTGAGGGGTTGATGTTTAGAGCGGCAGCACCACCTTGCTGCCGTTCAGGTTGTACTCGAGCTGATATTTCACGTTTTTCTTCTGGGGCATGGAAAAATAGAGATAGCCGGCGACGGCGGATGCCGTATTGCCCGGAGGAAGGCCTTTTTCGCGCAGCTCCAACTCCATGGTGCGGCGATCAGCGTCCGTGGACTCCGGCTTGGGCGGAGGGGAACCGCCGCGGCCAACGCCTACTCCCACGCCGGCCGAGGTGACGACTCCACCGCGGCGCGGCTGGCCGGTGACGGGATCGATGCCCCCGGTTTCGTAGCCGATGCCTCCGCTGGGTGAGATAACCACGTCCGTTCCTTTGTTACTGGCTGTTTCTTTGGGCTCAGCGCGGCGTTGCAGCCGTCCCGCAACCAGCTCAGGGCTGGAAGGCTTGGTGGCGATCTCCTGGCCCACGATGCGCAGGGCGAAGTCATTCAGCGAGACCTCCAGCATGCCATCTTTTTTCGGGTAGAGCGCCACTTCAATCACCTTGCAGCAGCGGTCAAGGTCCGTGGAAAACACCTTTTTCGTCTGGCTGGGAGTGAGCAGCGTGGCTCCGATGGAGTCACCTTGCTGTTCGGCGTGCGCGGCGTATTTTTCAGCGGAAGACATCGGCACGGTGCCCCGCGGCGCATCCGCCAGCAGCGCGACGGCCGTCACCAGCACTGCCGCCACCAGTCTCGTGGTCTTCATCACTTTTCCTCCATCAGGGGCTGCAGGTCCGCCTGGATTTTCAGCGTCTTGCCACTCAGCACATAGATCCTTTTCTGGAAAGTAGTGTGGTCCGGCGCAGAGAGCTCCAGATCATAGGCTCCCGGCTCCAGCCAGATGCTCTTCAGGTCTTTCATTACGCCTGCATATGCGCCGTTCAACTGGACCTGGGCATTCTTCACGTTTGCGGAAAGCTTCACGTTGCCTTTGCCGGCGTTGAAGTCGAAATAATGTGATGGATACCAGAACCCGGGTGCGTACCCTAAACCGTAAGCACCATAGTGATAAAAGGGGACTGGATAAAAGCCATAAGTCCAGAACGGGCTGTAGAACCACGGCCCGGAGAAATGTGTATAGGCCGCTCCTACCGTGATTGTGCCCAAATGCCATCGTACTTTGGGCGAACTGGAGTTCTTCTCATCTTCGGTGCTGCTGGAATTCTGGCTGAAGCACGGGCTGGCAAGCAACGCGACGACAACGATCAAGGTGACAAGGCGCGACAGGAGAATGCCTGGTTTCATTCGCAAGCCTCCAATCCGTCTAAGGGAGTGACTCTGATGACTCTTAACTTTCTGAGCAGTTCAGGTGCCACGAAGGGACTATCGCGATACCCCGGTTTTTCAATCGGTTGGAGCTAGTTGTGAGGAAGAAGGCGTCGGCGTCTGGTGGTTTTCAGCCAGGGAGTTTGGTGGATTTCAGCCACGCACCTGGCGGCCTGACGGGCGCGGTCTGCTAAAGAGAATGGAGAAAATGAAAAAAGGCTCCTGGTTTTCCCAGGAGCCTTTGGTTTCGAGCAGTTGAAGTTGGCCTACGCCGTTTTTACGGCAGCGACTGCGGGCGTCAACTCGGGCGACCCTTGCGGCACCGGCGCCTTCATCTTGCGGAGCACAAAGAAGGCGAGCACGGCTGCGATTACGTCAAAGACAATCGCGACCTTGAACACGCCACTCCATCCCGCCTTTGGAACAAGGAACTTGGCCTGGAAGGGAGTCCAAACGGTTGGCACCACCGTGAGAACCAGGCCGTAGGCGACAATTACGCCGGCCACGACGAGGATAATTCCCTTGGCCGCGCCCAGGTTCAACTTGAACACGGTCGGCGCCAGGAACAGCGCGAAGATCACCATAAGCCCGCCCAGCAGGAGCAGGATATCGGCACGGAAATCAAAGGCCTTGCCGGCAGCGAGTGCGGAGCCAATCGGAATCAGTACAGATGCACTACCCTTGGCGGTGTAGAGGTAACCGTAGTTTGCGGTGGCGTACTTGCGGCCAAAGAAATCACCACACAGCGCGGGGAACAGAGAGTAGATTTCACCCCAGCCGAAGAAAGTAAACGCGCTGAAGATCACGAACAACAGCGGCCGGTGGGCGAAGGAAACCAACGCGAAGATGGCAACAGCTTCCAGTCCGAAGGCCAGCGCCATGGTCTTCTCGCGTCCTATATGATCGGAAACCCATCCCCAGGCAGGCCGGCAGAGTCCGTTGACCAGACGATCGAGACTCAGCGCCAAGGGGAGGGCAGCTCCCGACCAGAACAAGAAGGTCACATTGATGTTATCGACCTTGAAATCCTTGGCCATGGGAGCAAGTTGGGCCGTGGCCATCAAGCCTCCGGTGGCCACCATGGTCATCATGAAATACATCAGCCAGAAGTGGGGTGTGGCGGCCATTTCGCCGGAGGTGAAGGAAATCGGCGCCTGGCGCGTTTTTACTTCCTCGCTGCCTTTGCTGCGCCAGGTTTTGGGCAGCCAGCCCGCCGGCGGCGCTTTGAGGAAAAGCGCAGCGATGATGACTACCGCACCTTGAATGATGCCCCAGCGGATGAATGTCGCCTGGTGGCCCGCCGAGTTGATCATGTTGGCGATGGGCGCAACAGTGAAGGCGGCGCCGGCGCCGAAACCTGCGGCGGTAAGTCCGGCTGCGAGTCCTCGATGATCCGGGAACCACTTGAGGGCGCTGCCGATGGCGGTGCCGTAGACGATGCCCGCGCCCAGTCCGGCGACGGCGTAGGAAAGATACAGTTGCGTGAGGGTATTGGAATTTCCGGAGAGCACCCATCCCAGGCCAGCGAAAAAGCCGCCGGCCATTACCAGCAAGCGCGGCCCGAACTTGTCCACCAGCCAGCCTTCAAAGGGTACAAGCCAGGTTTCCAGCAGCACGAACACAGTGAAAGTGATCTGGATGAGCGCCTGATCGGCTTTGAGCTGCTTTTGCAGGGGTGCGACGAACAATGTCCAGCCGTACTGAAAATTGGCTACCGCGACCATGCTAAGCACGCTGAAGAAGAGAATGGTCCAGCGGTTGGTAAAGATAGATTCTGTTCCTCCAGAATCCGGAGTTGAAGTGGTAGATGCGGCCATGGCCGAAACCTCCTCGGTTCGGAACAAATAAACTTGTACTTACTCCTACATCCTTCCGTCGCCTCTTTCTTTTTGCGCGCGCATTCTTCCATAGACGGCGCAAAAATGGAACAAAAAAATGTTAACCCCTCCGGCACCTGCTGGGCCGGAGGGGTTAAGTTTACGCGCGTCCGCCGGAAGCGGAATCACGCCGCAAATGGGCCAAAAACCTCATGTTTTCTCCGTTCTATCGGAGTACGATCTATTCTCCCCAGTCTTAAAGTCCTACTCCGCCGGGGGCTGGTCGGCGTCAATATCTTTCTGGAACGGGATCACGCCGGGGATGACCCACTTGGTCCACATTTCGTCCACTTTGCTCTGGAAGTAATCCGTATCGTCCTTGGTAAAGTGGGCAAAGCGGCCCTGCTTTGTCAGATAGTCGCGCACCGGCAGGCGCTTGATCTTGCCGGCTGCGATCTGCTGTGTTCTGCCGGTCAGCCGGAAGACTCCGTTTTCCACTTCCCACATCGGCCACACGCCGGTGTTGACCGCCAGCTCGCCCATCTCGTGGGAGAGGTAGGGATCGTAATCCCAGCCCTTGGGGCAAGGATCCAGGCAGTGGATAAAGGTAGGTCCGCCGATGGCCAGGGCCTTGCGGATCGCGTTCATTCCCGCCAGGCCGTAGGACATGCAGATGGTGGCTACATACTTGGTTTCCGGATGGCCGGCCGCCATCATGGCCGCCATGTTCTTCTTCCAGCGGCGATGCATGATGCGCTTGACCTTGCCGGGCGTGCTGAACGTGGTGTTGGCGCCCCACGGCGTGCTGCCGGAAAGCTGGATGTCGGTGTTGGCGTAGGACTCGTTGTCATACATCAGGATCAGCGAGTTGTAGTCGGGATGGGTCAAGGTGGCGGAGATTCCGCTGATGCCCATGTCGGCGCCGCCGCCATCACCGCAGAAGGCGATCACGTTGATGGGCTCCTTTTTCATCTTGCCTTTGCGCATCAGCGCTTTCAGCGCGGCCGAGGTGCCCAGCGCCGCCGAGCCGCTGCTGCCCAGCTGCGTGTGCATCCACGGCACAACCCACGACGTTGAATAGTAAGTGGTGTTGGCCACGTACATACAGCCGGTGCTGCCGAGCACGATGGTGCGCGGGCCCGCTGCCTTGGCCATCATCTTCATCACCAGCGCCGATTCGCAGCCCTGGCAGGTGCGGTGGCCGGAAGTAAAGAATTCTTCCAGAGGGATCTTCTTTACCGCCTTGAAGGGATCAAGTTGCTGCGTCGGGTCAACTTGCACATGAGGAATAGTAGTCATCGATTTCTCATCCTTTCTGATGGTCGCATCAGTTACAGCGGACTACTCGCGCAGCCCGATCCATTGTGTGAGCGGCACCGACTTGCCACTGGCCGCCGCATAAACCGATTCGGTAACTTTCTCGACGTCCGGCACGGTGACTTCGCGTCCGCCCAGGCCGCTGATAAAGCCCAGCACAGGCGGTTTCGCGCCCGGCGTGGAATAGAGCGCCGTACGCACCTCGTTGGCCACCACGCCGCTGTTGAAGGGCGAGCCGAACGAATAATCGCGATCGATCACGCCAACCGCCTTGAAGCGCTGCAGGCACTTGGCCAGTTCGTCGGCGGCGAACGGACGGAACCAGCGCATGCGCACGAAGCCGACTTTCTTGCCTTCGGCGCGCATCTTGCGGATGGCGACTTTTACCGGAGTGGAGAGGGTTCCCATGCCCATGAGCACGACATCGGCGTCGCTGGTCATGTACTCTTCGAAGAACGGATTGCCGTAGGAGCGGCCGAAAACCTGTTCGAACTCCTTGTAGGCTTCGCGGAGCACCACGGCCGAGCGCTCGATGGCGGCAAAGTTCTGCCGGCGGATCTCCATGACCCAGTCTTCATTGCCCTGCGGGGCGACGGTGATTGGATTGTCAGGATGCAGCAACAGGTCGCCGCGGTTATAGCGCGGCAGGAACTTATTGACCTGCTCCTGCGTGGGGATCTTCACCAGCGCCTGCGAGTGGGTGAGGAACGCGCCGTCGCAGGAGATAGCGCAAGGCAGGAACACCCTGCGGTCTTCCGCCACGCGATAGGCGATCAGCGCCGTGTCGAGCGCTTCCTGCGCGTTATCGACCCAGACCAGTTGCCAGCCCAGGTCGCGGACGGCCAGCGCGTCATTGTGTTCCACGCCGAACGCTCCGGGATCATCCAGCGCGCGGTTGCCCACCATGGCGATCATGGGAATGCGCAGCGCCGGGGTGACGGTGAGCGCTTCCATCGCGTACATCCAGCCCACGCCGCTGGAACCGACGAACACGCGCGCGCCCGCCGCCGATGCATGTTTCACGATCTCAAACTGTGAGTGCTCGCCTTCCGCCACGATGTACTCGCAGTCCATTTCGCCGTTTGAAACCAGCTTGGCGACGTACTGCATGACCGTGTCATAGGGGCGGATGGGATAAGCCGTAATTACGTCCACGTCAGCCAGCTTGCACGCAACGGCAATAGCTTCGCTGCCCGTGATTAACGCAGTTTCTTCGGTCCTCTTTTCCTGCTCAATGAGTGTGGCCGATTGCGCCATGACAAACTCCCTTCATCTCTAAGAAATTGGTTTATCCCTTGCGGGCGATCTCCAGCATCTCGCCCACCTGCTCCTCGTACTGCCCCACATAGCGGAAGCCGTGCGAGCGCTCTTCCTTGGTTTTGATCTTTTGTTCGAGCCACGCCTTGTAGGCCGTCTTGTCTTTCTTCCAGGCTTCCCACTGGCTGGCGTTGTCAGTGAATTCGGTCTCGTTCACCATGGTCACGCAATCCTTCACCGGGCATACGGCTTCGCAAACGCCGCAGCCGCAGCAGGCTTCCATGTTGGCGTCATACAGGCCGTCCGGCGTCACGTCAAAGCAGGTGTCCGGACACTGCAACCAGCAGAGCGTGCACTTGATGCAGGTATCAAAATTCACCACCGGGCGCATGCTGCGCGTGGTGAACTTCTTGAAAGTATGGTTTCTTCCCGGCTTGAAACCGCCTTGCGCGTGCGTGGCGGGATCTTCCATGCCATGGCCCGTGGGGATGGCCGGAATGGCGATGCCTTCGCCCATCTCGTGCCACTTGGGCAGATCGAACTTGAACGGCACTTCCGGATTGCCCTGGTTGGGCTGGACGGTCACAGTGCTGAAGCGCTCAAAGGCCCGAGCCGCGGAATCAGCTTTGACCTTGTCGTGCGTCTCGTCGAGGATGGCACCCTGCACCGCCTTCAGGCTGAACAGGTCAGGCAGAGCTTTGGCGAGCGCGCCCATCACGCGCACATCGGTGTGGTCATCTTTATAGACCCACAGTCCGGAGAAACTCGGAGTGCCTTTCAGGATGCACAGGTTGTACGGAGTTTCCTTGCGATGGGACATCGCGATCAGCTTCTCCGGCGCCTGCCGCGAAGTGATGATCAGCGTGCCGTTCGGCTTGAGCAACCGGTTCACCGGCTGCAAGCCGTACCAGGCCCACGATTCCACGCCTTTGCACAGCGTGTCGTCCACGGCGATGGTGACGTCCACTTCTTTAGGTTCGTATTTCGCCATGCCCTCTTCCAGCGTGACGTCGTCCGTTGCCACGATGGCAAAGGCCTTGGCGGGGATGCCGTTGCGTTCCGGGCTGTCGCCGTAGCGGCCGAAGGAAATGCCCGGCTTCCCTTCTTTGTGTGCTGCCAGCACGATCGCTCGGGTGATGTTCTTGGCCAGGGTCTTCTGGTAAATCCCCCGATAAATCACTTCAATGGCGAATAGCCGACCCATCTCAACCTCCCTTTATTAGAGCTTGTTGTCTACCATCTTCTCTACGTCGCGGATATGCTGCCGCATCGCGCTCTCCGCGCCTTTGCTGTCATGCCGCTTGATCGCCGCCAGGATCCTGCGATGTCCGGCCAGCGATTTCTCCGGCCGTCCTTCCGTCTGCAGCGACCGCGAGCGCGTCTCCCGCAGCATGTCCATCACTACGTCCAGCACTTTCAAAACCACCGAATTGCCTGAAGCCGTGGCGATCCGGTAATGAAACTCCGTGTCTTCCTCCACCGCCAGACTGCCTTCCTGCAGCTTGCGCTCCTGGCGGCGAAGAATGTCTTCCATTTCGGCGATCTCGCCGGTGGTGGCCCGGCCCGCCGCGCGTGCTGCCAGGGGCGGCTCCAGCATCTTGCGGAAATCGAGTAGCTCGCTCACCATCTGCCGCTTGTGCGTGATCACATTGGCCAGCGGCGCCGCGAGCGTCTCCGCGGAAAGCTCCCGTACTACGGTTCCCGCGCCCTGCCGCGGCTCCACCAGCCCCATCAATTCCAAGCGACGGATGGCATCACGGATGGAACTCCGGCTTACTCCCAACTGGCTGGCCAGTTCACGCTCCGCCGGCAGTTTGTCTCCCGGCCGCAGCTTCTTCAGGATTACCTGTTCCAGCTGCCGGGCCACTGCCTCATGCACGCGGTCCTTCCGGATCGTCTCAAACTCCGGCTTGGTTGCTGACCCCGCCATGCTCTTTCACAAGTGGTCTGATAACCGGACCAAAACGCTCAAAAGACTATACCTCTAGAGTTCGTTCGTCAAGCGAATAGGTGTTGATTCTTAAGTACCAAAGACCGCCGCAGGAAAGCCGCTCAATCACAGAGCGGCTGTGCGCTCAGGCACACGGCACTATCAGCATTTATGATGTCGCGGCCCACTTTTTCGTCACCGCGGGAAATGACTTTTTTTATGCCCGCCGGGCAAATCAGACCAAATTGGTCTGCTAAGTGGACCAGCACGAAGCAATCAGCCTTTGGGAGCACCGGGAAGGCCTGCCCAATCCGAATCCGTCCCCTTGGCCCCTGGTGAGGGCCCTTTCCATCCTTAGAATGCGTTGAACTAGAATGCGTTGAACTCGAGGCTGGTCTTTGCCTTCCTGGCTCCGGCCCGGGTCCGGTTCTCTGGGACGCTCTTTTTGCATCATTTCAGGGCTGAACCCTGATTGCTGGGTGCTGCATGCTAGGCTTTTGCGCTGTGGCCGTGGCAGTGCAGCACTCCCAGGTAAGCGGTCCACGGCCCCACGGTCTCGCGATACTGGTGGGCCATGATCCGGGAGATCTGATGCAGATGCGTGAGGTCATGGGCTGCCCAGGTGGCGAGAAGCTGCGAAAGAGTAACCACTCCGAGCGAGGGATGGCGTCCGCGACGCGCCAGGTCGTCCGGCTGAAGGCGCAGGGCGCGCAGCTTCTCCAGGTTGTCCGCGCGCACGCGGGCAAATTCGTCGAGCAACGCCGGCAGCGAGTGGCCCTGGATCTCTCGTGCATGCCCCTCGCGATCGAAGGGTGTAAAAGCGCGAGACTCGCCGAATTCAAGGATCGTCTTTACGCGAGGGACCCAGTCCGCACGTTCGCCATGAACCAGATGGCCCACGACATCAAACGCGCTCCACGTGTTTTCACCTTCATTGCGGAGTGTCCACGTCTCCGGCAAATCGCGCAGAAGGGCATTCAGGGCCGCAGGAGTGCGGGTGAGAAGCGCTATCGTTTGCTCTAGATCATGAGGCATGGCCGGATCCCTCGCGGTCGTGAGTGACGACAGTTTTCGATTGTAGCTGTTTTAGACTCCGCATTCATCCGCGCGGCCCCGCGGCATGGTTTCCCACCCAACTGGCACATCTGTGCGATCAGTGTCATCCGTGGCGAAGGTTTCTGTCGTTCACTCCAGTACGGCCACCGAGCACGCGAACCCGGGCGTGGCCAGCGTTTGCTGCGGCTGCAAACGGCCCGTGGCCGAGTCCACGCCGAACACCGTCACGCTCTTGCCTAGGCTGTTGGCGACGTAGAGCAGCTTGCCAGCCGAGTCCATTTCCAGCGCCAGCGGGCCATCGCCGGCTGCGAACGGCGAACCGCTGATCTCCTTGAGCCCGCCGGTTGTCCCGTCCATCGCAAAGACCTGCACGTTGCTGGCGGCGTTATTGGCAACGTAGAGGAACCGCCCGGAGGCATCAACTGCCAGCGCGCGCGGGTCTGCGCCGGTTGGCGCCGCCAGTCCGGTCGCCGCCAGTGCGCCCGTACTCGCATCCACCGTGAACACCGTGATGTTGTCCGCCACGCGGTTGGCCACGAAGGCGAATTTCCCGGAGAACTCAATCGCGCGCGGACCAAGGTCAGAAGCAAACGGCGACCCCGCGATCTCCATGAGCGTGCCTGTTGCCGGGTCCGAGCGAAACACCGTGACGGTGTTCGAGTTGTGGTTGGTCACATAAACAAAACCTGCGTCGTTCACCTTCACGGTGTAAGGCAGCAGCCCGGTGGCGAATGGCGATCCCGGGACTTCCTTCAGGCCGCCATCGCTCTGGACCGCGTACACGGAAAGCGAATTGCCGTTCAGGTTGGTGACGTAGAGGAACTTTCCCTGCGGACCGAATTCCAGCGTGGTGGGCGCAGCGCCCGCGGGGACAGGCGCGCCCACAAGGGTCAGCAAGCCCGTGCCGCGGTCCACCATGAAGTGGGCCACATTATTTGAAGTCTGGCACGTCACGTACATCAGCCCGTTCGTGGGATGCATTTCCAGATAGCGCGGGGAAAGACAAACGCCAGTGGCTGCCGCGCCGCCCGCGCCCGCGAGTTGTTGCGAGCCGATGCCGAGAGTGAATCGGGAGACGCTGTTCAAATCCAGGTTGGCCACCAGCGCAAGCTGCGCCACCGGCGCCGGCTTTTGCGAAGAACCGCATCCGGCCAGCGACAGGGATGTCGCCACTCCCACGAGTACCGCTGCCAGTCTCCACTTCATGGCACCTCCACGCGCCGAAGATTCGGCCGGGAACTCTGCTATTGCCGACTAGTTTATACCGTCTTCAAGGCGCGAAATACGCGTGATGGTGTAATCCGGACGAGGTTCTTGGTGTTCCGGGCGATGCCGGCAATTCCGGCAATCTCTTCGTTGAATTCCTATCCCCGCTAGTTTATGCTGAGTCGCCGGTTCGGGCAGCATGGAACTCGCGCTCAATCTCGTTTGGCTATTTCTGGCTTTGGGCTTGCTCCTTACCTGGGGCGTCCATGTGTTCTCGGCCCCTGAAGAGCACCGCGTCGCCACCGCTGCTATCGCCTTGGCCTGCGTCATCTGCCTGCTGTTTCCGGTAATTTCCATCACGGACGATCTTAACGCGAGTGCGGCCCTTTGCGAGGCCCGCACCCTGATCAAGAAACTGTCTCTTTCACTCGACGCTGCCGGTGCGCTTCTTTCTGCCGTGACGGCCGTCTCTTCCGTCCGGCACGCCGCCTGGCGGGAAGTGAACCTGCACGCCGATGTATTCCATCAGCTACACGAGCTCTATGCCTCCAACTTAAGCCGGCGTCCTCCCCCTGCTCTTGCCTGACCTACGCACTTGCCGATCAGCCGCCAAGCTTTGGATGACATCAGCCGGCTGACCATTGAGCCTGCAGTTTTTATGTGAGTTCCAGTCCGACGCTCCTTGCAGGCGCCGTTGGCCTCCTCTACACAAAGACGGGGAATCCCATCCTCGCGCGAATGAATTTACGCACCACAAGGGCCCCTTTTTTTACAGCACGAACCAGGCGACGCCGGCACAGCCCCACGAGTTACGGCCGGCGTTGCCTGCACATTCATCGGGGAGAAGAACAACATGCGGTCGTTCACAACATGTCTTTTGCTTCTTGTGTTTTTCGCGGCCCCAGGTTCGCGCGCGCGTGCGCAAAACAGCGGACCAGCAGGCCAGCCTCATCAATCCGCCGCCTCGGGCGCGACAGCCACAGGCGCCACGAAAGAAGAAGTCGATCAACTCCGCCAGGAAGTTGCCGCACAACGGCAGACGATTGAACAACTCAAGTCCATGGTGCAGCAACTGCTGGAGACCAGGTCGCAAGCTCCGGCTGCCGAAAGCCCTCAGCTTGTGAACGCGACGCTGGTTCCGGTTGCCCCGGCCCAGGCGATGACTTCCGAGAAACCGGCCGAGAAAAAAGAAGGCGGCCCGACTGCCGGCTGGAATGGAGATCATTTCTACATCAAAAGCAGCGACGGCCAATTCCAGATTCAGCCCATTGGTTACGCCCAGGCCGACTATCGCGCGTATAGCGGCGACGGCGCGCCGGCGGACACGTTCGTCATTCGCCGCGCCCGTTTCGGCTTCCAGGGCAGCTATGGCAAGTACTATGACTGGAACATCCTGATCGACGCTGCCGCCAGCAACGGCCTTTCCCTGCGCGATCTTTACCTGGCCATTAAACCTTATCCCGAATTCGTGGCACAGGTCGGCCAGTTCAAAGAACCGTTTGCTCAAGAACTCATGCAAGCAGTCACCAACATCGATTTTGTGGAGCGCTCACTGGCGTCGCTGCTGTATCCCTCCGCGGCCACCGCGTTTCGCAGCCCCGGAGCTGTGGCCCGCGGCGACATTTACGACGGCAGGGTCCAGTACTGGGTGGGGGCCTTTAACGGCAAAGGCATCCTGACCAACAATTTCACCAACCAGCCGGAGGTCATTACACGGCTTCGCTTCTATCCGTGGAAGAAGAAAAAAGACAGCCTGTTCCAGGGCTTTGCTTTCGGCGGGGCCTTCGCGTACGGCCGCACACGCGGCCTCTCCAGCGAGACCAGCTTCACTGCCACCAACCCTGATAGCGCCTTCACTTTCTTCCCGTCTTTCCGCATCAACGGCCCGACGCAGCGCTATAACGGCGAGTTCACCTGGGTCCACGGCCCCTGGGCCATACGGGGCGAATATGACCAGCTCAACCAGCATCGTGAAGGCGTTGGGTCAGAGGCCTCCGGAGGCCTGGGCTTCAACGACCTGCCCACGATCGTTGCCAAGGCGGGCTACATCCAGGGCACGTACCTTCTTACCGGCGAAACCAGGCCGGAAAACGCGCCGCCCAAAGTCAAACATCCGCTGTTTGGTCCGGAAACCCCGGGAGGAACAGGTCCAGTCTCATGGGGAGCGTGGGAAGTCGCCTTCCGCTACGACAAGATCCAGGCAAAAGAACCGGGCGTCGACCAACTGACTGCCTTCACGCCCGCCCTGGTTCCAACGTTCGCGAACCACACCCAGGCGTTCACTTTCGGGCTTAACTGGTATCCCAACTACTGGACCAGGTACATGCTGGATTTCGGCATCGACCAGTTGCAACAGCCGAGCACCATCGGAGCTCTGCCGCAGAACTACTTTGTCGTGCTGCAGCGTCTCCAGTTCAGGTTTTAACCGTGCATCCGCGAGCGATCGATCGCAGGAGGATTATTCGATGAGATCCAGGAATCTGTTCTTTTTTGTGATTACCGCGTTGTTCGTGCTGGTGAGCGGCTGCGGGACAAACTCGAACTGCCCCGTGTGCGGCACCACCGAGAATGGCAGCTATACCATCATCAACATCATCCCCGTGCCGGAACACAATCCTACCGGCGCGCCCGGCGGCCCCTTCAACTCGTTCGACATAAGCTGGGTCGATCCCGTCAACCACCGCTTCTACGTGGCGGACCGCATCGGTCTGGACGTGGTGGTGGTTGACACGCTCAAGAACGTCGCCCTGAATGCGATCGGGGGCGATAATACCGTGGCCATTCCGGCGTCCTTGACGCCGAGCCCATGCATCAAAGACGCGGGCGGCAACGACATCATTCCGCCACTGCGTTCGGTAGACCAGACGGACTTCACACGATTCGGTTGCCGAACCGCTCCGCCGGGAGGAACAGCCTTTTCCATTCCGAATTTCGGCGCCAGCGGCGATCTTGGAGGTTTTCCCGGCGCCCAGTGCTGCGCTTCCCGCGGTAACGGCGTCAACCCTTTGTCCTGCCCGTGCGGCATCGTGGTGACGGCTGACGGCAAGACCATGTTTGTCGGCAACGCCAGCAGTTCGGTGGTGGTCTTCGATCTCACCACCAACCCGCCCACCGTGATCGCCGATATCCCCACCGGACAACCGCCGGATTTTGACGCGCTGCCTGACGGTGTTGGACCGTGCATCGTCTCTTCTGCGGGCCGCGCCCTGTCCGATCCAACCTGCGGCGACATGCGAGCCGACGAAATGTCTTACGACGAAAAAGATAAAGTGCTGCTCGTGGACAATGGCGATCCAGGCGTCCCTTTCATCACCCTGATCAACGTGGCCAACGTGGTCAGCCGCACCGGCACGGTGTCACAACAGCATTGCCTTCCCGTAACCCCGAATCAGCCTTATTCGTTCGCCAATCCCCCAACCTGCATCCTGGGCCAGATCTGGTTTGATGGCTCTCCCACCAACAGCACCGGAAGTTGCAACGTTGCCTCCAGTGCTCCGTTGGCGGGCATCGCTGGCGTCCCGTGCATTCATGCTCCGGTAGCGCCGGCCGGATTGGGCGGATCGGCATTCAATCCCAATAGCGGCCGCTTTCTCTCCGTCCTGCCGAACAACGGCCCGGATCCCACGCTGGGCGAGGTGGAGGAGATAGACTTCACTGCTTTTGGCACCGCTCGGCCTGTGATCACTAAAACTTTCCCCATCAAGAACTGCATGCCCACCAGCATCGTTCAAGGTCCGGGCAACAACTTCCTGGTGGGTTGCGCGGACCACGACGGAGTTGCCTTTCCGCCCAATGAGTACGTGATTGATGGCAGTTCCGGCACAATCCTGGCAACCATCGACAAGGTGGGCGGGGTGGATGAGATCTGGTTCAATCCCGGCGATAACCGCTACTACCTAGCAGCCAGAGACATGCCCGGCGGCCCTGTGCTGGGCGTGATTGACGCTAAAACGAACCAATGGCTGATGAACGCCGCTACTAACTCCAACTCACACAGTGTTGCTGTGGATCCCAGCAACAACCACGTCTTTGTGCCTTTGCAGTCGGGCGGAGTCTGCGGGACGCAAAGCCAGAACGGCTGCATTGCCGTCTACGCTCGGCAATGAATTGCGCCTAACTTCGCTTTCGCTCACGAAACACAGGCCCGGATCAGATCGCCGATCCGGGCTTTTTTGGCTCGTTGCCAATTGCCATTTGCCAGCTGCTTTGCACAAGAACCCAACCCTTACCACGGATAACACCGATAACACTGATTTGCACGGATCAAAACATTTCAATTAGGGCCATGTTTAAGTCTGTAAATCCGTGTCATCCGTGTTGAGATGGTTTTTTTGTGCAAAGTGTTTGCCAGTCTGTTCTACTTCACCCTCGTCTCCTGGTAATACCGCGCCTTCCACTGTCCATCGCGCTGCAGCCAGAGTTCGCTGACCAGCACTCGTTTGAAACGGACCTGTGCCTTGGCAGGGAATTCCATCGTGATCTCATACGTAACCAGAGCCGCATTCGGTTCCAGTGGTATCACGTTCAGGGCAAACAGAAAGTAATTGCTCACTACGGACCGGTCCACCTCGGCTGCGGCTGCGCTCTTGGTGCGCATTCCCTGGCTATCGTCTTCCACCGCCGCAAAGTCGTCGGCCAAGAGATCGCTGTACGCCTTCTTGTCCTTGTTCTTGAACGCTTCCCACTCTGCCTTCACTTTGGATTCCAGCAGCTCTTTGAGCTTGACCTGCGCCGGTGAGGCATTTTCCTTTTTTTCCATGCTGGACGCGCCTTGCGTCGCCGGCTGTTGTGCCAGAGCCATACAGGCCAGCACTATCACCAGGTACGCTACGCTGCTGCGATTCCGCATCTGCATCTTCATTCCTTCCTTTAGATCCGTGTGATCGGTGGCATCCGTGGTGTGGTCTCAGTCCCGGCGATCCTCGGACAAATCCGGTAATTCTGGCAAGCTCCCCTATTCCACGTCCTGGTCACATTCAACAGCACGCCCACGCTCGCCAGCATCACGAACAGTGACGATCCCCACGTGGCAGATGGATAGTCTGAGTCCGGGAACCCTGAATTGTGCTGCCTAGTCTATACCCGCCAGGGCTCCTGCCCCCGGAAGAGAAGGTTGTAAAAGAATTGAGAATGGCAGCCGCAATCAGATACCTTTAAGCCTGTGAAGAACCTGCTTGCAACGGCACTCATCATCAGCTTCATCTTGTACTGCCCGTTGATGGCTGCGGACGCCACTCCTCTAGCTTCATCCTGCGTGGACAGTGTGTCCACGGCTGTCCGCTTGAAGACTAGGTCTGTCTCGGTGCGCAAATTGTCCAATGCGGTGGCTTTTCGCGCAGGCATGCAGATTGACGCCGATGGAGCGCCCAACGCCTATGGTCCGCATAACCGGGGTCTGGACCACATTGCGAACGCCAAGCATGACGGGGAATTTGTGGGTGTAATAACCGGACGTGATGGCAGACCGGTGATCCAGAAGAGCGGCCCGTTTAAGGGCTTTTATGTCTCGCCTACTTCGCTGCATGCAGTTGGGGGAGACGAGACCAAGCCAAGCAGTTACGTGGATGCCAAAAAGATCCCTTATATCGTTCTGCCGCCGGCAATGACCGAGCAGTTTGGTGTAACCCTTGGTGATCTGGCTCTGGTGGTGAATCAGAAGAACGGAAAGTCATCTTTTGCCATCTACGCCGACGCCGGTCCTGCGGACAAGATCGGAGAAGGGTCCATTGCACTGGCGAAAGCGTTGGGCGTTAACGCCGATCCGCGCCACGGAGGAATCCAGGAAGAAATGATTACCTATTTGGTCTTCCCCGGATCAGGGCTGGGCCAGGGAAAGCTACGAACGGCGCAGGATATTCGCCGTTCAGGAAGCAAACTGTTCAAGCAGTGGGGCGGGGCTGCGCGTTTGAAGGCATGCCTGGGGATAAAGCTGACATAGCTTACGAAATCCGTGTGATCAGTGTTATCAGTGGTAGGGTTTCATTCCCGGCGATCTTTGCCAATCATGGCAGTTCTGGCGAAGTTCGAGCGTTGGTGTAGCCCGAAACCTCAGCGGCTGAAGCCTTCCTCAGCAATGTTCCGCAGGAAAGCCAACAGATCGTTGGTTCCGGGGAAGATGGGCTTATCGTTGAAATTCCCTAAGTCCTCATCGTAGGGGACAGTCGCTCGGGATCCTTCGACGCGCCGTCAGTCGCTCCGCTCCCTCCGGCTTGCTCAGGATGACAGTAGTGGAGGGTATCGTCCGGCAGGATACAGCGATTCTGGAACGGCTCTAGCAATATGGCCTTACTCCACTTCCCTGGTGACATTCAGCAGCACGCCCACGCTCGCCAGCATCACGAACAGGCTCGATCCTCCATAGGAAATAAACGGCAGCGGGATGCCCTTGGTGGGCAGCAGAGCAAGCACCACGCTCATGTTGAAGAACGCCTGCACCACCACCATGGTGGTGATGCCCACGGCGAGCAGGCGCGCAAATGGATCATGGGCCCGCACCGCCGTGCGGAAACCGCGCCAGGCGAAGACGAAGAACAGCCCGGCGATGACGAGCGCCCCGATCAGCCCCAACTCTTCCGCGGCCACGGCGTAAATAAAGTCGGTATGCGGTTCGGGCAGGTAGAAGAGCTTTTGCTTGCCTTCCATCAGGCCCAGTCCGGTCAGCCCGCCCGTGCCCACGGCGATCAACGACTGCACCACATGGAAGCCAGAACCCTGCGGGTCGCTCCAGGGGTCCCAGAAAGCGATCATGCGCGCCCGCCGCCAGCCCACGTGAAACAGCAGGTAATAGAGCGCAGGCAGGACCGGCGCGAGTCCCCAGGCAAAGTAGCGAAGCCGCATGCCCGCCACGAAGAGGATGGCCGCAGTCACGCCCAGGCAGACCATCGCCGTGCCCAGGTCCGGTTGCTTCACGATCAACACGGCAAACAGCGCCGTGGGCAGCGCAGCCGGCAGCAGCGTGTGCCGCCAGTCGTCCAGCGATTTGAGCCGGGTGTGCAGAAAAAACGCCAGAAACAGGATCAGCGCAGGCTTGGCGAGTTCCGAGGGCTGGAACGACATCACGCCCAGCCTGATCCAGCGATGCGTGTTGTGCGAGCGGTCAAGAAAAAACACCGCTGCCAGCAGCAGCGTGGTGACTCCGAGAAAGCTGAAGACGATGGCCGGGTTCTTGAGGCGGCGATAGTCCACGTTCATCAGCGCTGCCATGGCCGCCAAGCCGGCCACCGCCCAGCCCAGTTGTCGAAAGAGAAAATGGTAAGCGGAGCCGAAGCGCTCGCCCGCCATGACCGCGGAGGCGCTGAAGACCATCAAGACGCCGATCAAGACCAGAAGCAGAGTGGAGCCGAACAGCCACTTATCAATGCCGACCCGCTTGGCCACTTTAGGCTCGGTCCCCCAGAGTTACCGGGGCCAGGGCCAGAGCCAGCTCCTTGAAGACGCGGCCACGATGCTCGTAGTTGTCAAACTGGTCAAAGCTGGCGCAAGCGGGGGCCAGCAGCACAATGTCGCCCGGCTTTGCGGCTTCAAACGCCTGCCGCACCGCGCGCTCCAGGGTGCCGGAACGCGCCAGCGGCGCCGCGCCCTGCACCTGCGAAGCGATCTTCTCCGCCGCCGCGCCGATCAGGTACACCTGCTTGGCGCGTTCGCGCAGCAGAGGCGCCAGCGGCGTGTAGTCGCTGCCTTTGTCCTTGCCGCCGAGAATGATATGTATGTTGCCCGGGAAAGATTCCAGAGCTTTTACCGTGGCATCCACGTTCGTGGCCTTGGAATCGTTGTAGAAGGCCACTCCGTTCACCGTGGTCACCAGCTCCAGCCGGTGCTCGACGGCGCGGAACTCGCTCACGGCGCGCCGCACTTGCTCCGGCATGCACTCCGCCAGCATACCCATGGCCACCGCAGCCAGCACGTTTTCCAGGTTGTGCGCGCCTTTGAGCTGGATCTCACTGCGGCTAAGCACCGGCTGATCCTGTGCGTTGCGGCGGAAGACGATCTGGTCGCCTTTGAGATACGCGCCGTTTTCCACCGGCTGCTTGCGGCTGAACCAGAAGAGTTGGGCTTTGACCTTGTCCTTGAGCGCAACGCATGCGGGATCGTCAGCGTTCAGCACGGCAAAATCGTCGGGCTTTTGGTTTTCGAAGATGCGCGCCTTGGCTTCCGCGTATGCCTGGAATGTGTGATGGCGATCAAGATGGTCCGGCGTGATGTTCAAGACCGCAGCGATCCACGGCTGGAACTGCTGGATGGTCTCCAATTGAAAGCTCGAAATCTCCAGCACGCTGAGCGTGTCCGGCTGCGACTTGCCGGCGAGCGAAATCACCGGCGTACCGATGTTGCCGCCCACCAGCGTCTTCTTTCCGCTCTTGGCCAGGATCTCGCCCACCAGCGTGGTGGTGGTGGTCTTGCCGTTGGAGCCGGTGATGGCCACCACCTTGCCCTGCAAGAAGCGAAACGCCAGCTCGACTTCGCCGATGACGGGAATCCCCATGGTACGGGCGAGCTGGATATGCGGCTGGTCAGAAGGAACGCCGGGACTGACAACGATCAGGTCCTGGTCACGGAAAGTGCGTTCGCCGTGGCGGCCGGTCTCGATGGAGATGCCGCGATCGAGCAGCGCGGCGATTTCAGTTTGCAGTTGGGCCTCGCTCTTTTCGTCGGAAACGGTGACCTTGGCCCCGTGTTCCTGCAAAAAAAATGCCGAGGCCGCTCCGGAGCGCCCCAGCCCCACCACGAGCACGCGCTTGCCTTTCAACTCCATGCAGTTCCATTGTGCCACGAATCGATGCTTCAGGTGGAAACACAAAGCGGTGCGCGTTTCGGCAGGCGTTCTTCGCTTACCGCAGTTTGAGTGTCGTGAGGGCAAACAGGGCAAAGATCAGCGCGAGAATCCAGAAGCGAATGATGATCTTGGATTCCGACCAGCCCACCAGCTCAAAGTGATGGTGCAGCGGCGCCATCTTGAAAATGCGTTTGCGGCGCAGCTTGTACGATCCCACCTGCAGGATCACCGAGAGCGCTTCCATCACGAAGACGCCGCCGATAAAGGGCAGAAGCAGCTCCTGCTTGATGATCACGGCCACGGTGCCGATCGCCCCGCCGAGGGCGAGGGAGCCAACGTCACCCATAAAGATGTCCGCCGGGTGGGCGTTGTACCAGAGGAAGCCGATGCTCGCGCCCACCATGGCCCCGCAGAACACCGTCACCTCCGCCACCTGGGGCATCTTCTGCAGTTCTAGATATTCGGAGAACACCGCGTGCCCGCTCACATAGGTGAGCACCGTGAGCGCGCCGGCGGCGATGACCGTGCAGCCGATGGCCAGCCCGTCCAGCCCGTCCGTCAGGTTGACCGCGTTGCTCGAGCCCACCAGCACCAGCATCACAAACAGCACGAACGGCGTGAACGCCAGCCACCAGAGGTGGGGATAATGGCGCAGGCTTTCGATCACCAGGTCCGGGCGGAACTGCTTGATGAAGGGCACCATCAGGTGCGTGGAGTACTGCCGGCTGGCGGTGAGAAATACCAGCGCCACGCCTACGCCACCCGCCACCAGAAACTGCAGCAGCAGCTTGCTGCGGCCGGTAAGCCCCAGGTTGCGCTTGTGCACGACTTTCAGGTAGTCGTCAGTAAAGCCAATTGCCCCGAACGCCAGGGTGGAGAGCATGGCCATCCAGATGTAAGGGTTGGTCAGGTCGGCCCACAGCAGGGTGGGCACCACAATGGCGATAGTGATGAGCACTCCGCCCATGGTCGGCGTGCCCGCTTTCTTCTGGTGCGCCTTGGGGCCTTCCTCGCGGATGTACTGCCCGATCTGGAACTCGCGCAGCTGCCGTATGATCGCCGGGCCGATGATCAGCCCCATGAACAGCGCCGTCAGGCTGGCAAAGGCGGTGCGGAAGGTGACGTAGCGGAAAATTCGGAAGGGAGGAAAGTGCGAGAAGAGCCGTTGATAAAGGAGCCAGTAAAGCAATATTCCTCCGTGGAATCCTAGCGACTGCGCGCCTTCAAGACTTTGGCCTGGGTCCCTTCCCGCGCGCAGGTTTTTCCCCGCGTTTCCATCACAGATCATACTGCTTGTGTGCTGGGAACAGACCGTTGGACTCAAAAAGGTAGCTTCAATATAAACCTTGCGCGCGTTCTGCCGGAATCAGGTTTTTACTGAATTTTTGAGCGCTTCCAGAGCGCGCTCCAGCCGGACCCCGCGTGAAGCCTTGAGCAGCACAGCGTCTCCGGGACGCAACTCGCGCGCCAGCCATTCGCCCGCCTGCTCCGGCGTCTCCATGAACTGCGCCTGGACGCCCGCGCCGCAGGCGGCCTCCGCCAGGACACGCGCCAGCCCGCGCACGCCGATCACCAGATCAATCTTCATTTCCGCCGCGTGCCGGCCTGATTCGCGGTGCAGCGACTCCGCCGCGGCTCCCAGCTCCAGCATCTCGCCGGCAATCAGGATTCGCCGGCCGGCCTTCATGCTGGCCAGCGTATCCACCATTGCATCCAGGGCACGGGGGTTGGAGTTGTAGCAGTCATTGATGATGGTGGCGCCGCGGACCTGAATCACCTGGCCGCGCTTCTCGCTGGGACGCACGCTCGCCAGCGCTTCCACGATGTCTGAAGGCGCCACGCCGTGCTCCATCGCCACGGCGGCGGCCGCTAGCGCGTTATGAATGTTGTGCTCGCCCACCAGAGGCAATGCCACGGCCTGGCTCACGCTGCCCGCCACCAGCTCAAACATCGACCCTTCGGCCCCATGCAGCCGCACGTTGCGCGCCGCAACATCGGCGGCGCGCCGGATGCCGAAGGTGACCACCTTTCCCTTGTGGTCGCGCCCGAACTGGCAGACATAGTCGTCATCGGCGTTCAAGACCGCAACACCGCCGGGATGCAGGGTCTCAATGATCTCGTACTTGGCGCGCGCAATCTCCGCGATGGAAGCAAAGAATTCCAGATGCACCGGGGCCACACAGGTCACCACCGCCATATCATGGTGCGCCAGCTCGCCCAGCATGCGGATTTCGCCCGCGTGGTTCATGCCCATCTCCACCACCGCAAGCTCGTGCTCCGGCTCCAGCTTGAGCAACTGGAGCGGCAGACCAATGTGGTTGTTCAGATTGCCCGCGCTTTTCATCACGCGGAAGCGCCGGGCCAGAAGCCCCGCGATCAAGTCTTTGGTGGTGGTCTTGCCGGCAGACCCGGTCACGGCGATCAAGGGTTTGCCCCAAAGCCGGCGCGCCGCCGCACCGAGCGATTGCAGCGCCTTGAGCGTGTCATCCACGTGGAGCAGCCGGCTGGGATCGGCTTTGGTCTGGTGGCCGGCCTGCACCAGCGCGGCGACAGCGCCTTTTTCCAGCGCTGCTTCCAGGTAGTCGTGGCCGTCAAAGTGCTCGCCCTTCAGGGCAATGAAGAGGTCGCCGGCCTTCAGCGTGCGCGAATCCGTGGAGTAGCCCATGGCCACCACGTCCTGTTCGAATTCGCCACGGGCGCCAGTAAATTCGGCGATCCGCCACAGCGGAAGCTTCATTGCGCTCCTCCCTTGGGTGCACTGTACCCCATCTTTTGTAGCGTCTCGCGCGCCACCTGCACATCATCGAAAGGGAATGTACCTTCGCGCGTAATCTGGTATTTTTCGTGGCCCTTGCCGGCGATGAGGAGCACGTCGCCCGGCTTCGCTTCTGCCGCGGCAAGAGCGATGGCCTGCCGCCGGTCGGGCTCGACGGTGTAGCGCGCGCCGTCGTGATTGCTTTGCAGCCCGGGCAGAACATCCTCAATGATCTTGAGCGGATCTTCACTCCGTGGATTGTCCGAGGTCAGCACCACAAAGTCGCTGCCTTTGACTGCGGCCTGGCCCATCAGCGGACGCTTGCTGCGATCGCGGTCGCCGCCGCAGCCGAAGAGCGTGATCACCCGGCCCTGGGCGCCGCCGCGCCGGGCGAAATCGCGCGCGATGGCCGTGAGGTTGCGCAAAGCGTCATCTGTATGGGCGTAATCCACCACCACGGTAAACGGCTGGCCGCAATCCACGCGCTCGAAACGGCCTGGCACCTGGTTGAATCCGCGCACGGCTTCCGCGATCTGCTCCAAAGTGCATCTTCGCGCATGCGCCGCCGCCGCTGCCGCCAGCAGATTGTACACATTCACTTTTCCGATGAGCCGCGAGGTGATTCGCGCGCGTCCCTCAGGCGTCACCAGATCGAAGGCCGTCTGTGTTGGCTGCAGGTCAACGTTCTCAGCGTGGAAATCGCCGGAGGCAATACCGTAGCTGATCACGCGCTCGGCTTTGGGATGTCCGGCTTCAAGCAGGGCCATGCCGTAGTCGTCGTCGGCGTTGATCACGGCAACCCGCGGTGGACGAGTCCCCGCGCCGGCAAACAAGAGCTTTTTGGCGGCGAAGTAGCTCTCCATGTCCTTGTGGTAGTCGAGATGATCGCGGGTAAGGTTGGTAAACACGGCAACTTCATAGGGAATGCCCCACACGCGGCCCTGCTCCAGCGCGTGCGATGAGACCTCCATGGCGGCGTCGGTGGCGCCGGCCGCCAGAGCCTCAGAAAAGATCTGGCTCAACTCCAGCGACTCCGGGGTGGTGTGCGGCGCAGGCAGCACCTTGCCGGCAACGTGATATTCAATGGTCCCGACCAGCGCAGTCTTGTTGCCGCTGAAGTTCAGGATGGCTTCGGTGAGGAATGTTGTGGTGGTCTTGCCGTTGGTGCCGGTGATGCCCGTGATCTTCAGTTGCTCGGCAGGACGCCCGTAGAAATTGGCAGCCAGCTGTGCCAGCGCTCTCCTTCCGTGCTCCACTACCGCCCAGGCCACTCCTGCGCGCGCGGGTTCGAGGGCGGAATCAGTCACCACCGCCACAGCGCCGTTCTTGAGCGCGGTCTCGATGTAGCGATTGCCGTCTGCCGCTTCGCCGCGCATGGCCACAAAGAGAAATCCCGGCTGGATGCGCCGCGAATCGTAGTGCAACCCGCAGATTTCGGAATCGAGTCCGGTGAAGGAGACGCCGGTCCCCCGCAACAGTTGTGAAACCTTCATGTGGTTTGATTATATGCAAGCCTCGCGCCGCGGTAGATCGTAAGGAGTTGGCGTTCGGTGGGCGTTAGTCCGTTCTTGTGCCGCGCCTACGGCGGCCCCCAGCCCAGAAAGGCAAAAGCCATACCGCGGATTAACGCGGATTAACGCGGATAAGAAGTGAGTGTCAAAATCGCCGAAATTGCCAAGAGTGGGAATGCCGCAGAACGTTAGCTTGTGTTAGATCGCAAGGATTCGAGTTTTTCAAGCGGGTTTGCGTAAGGGCGGCATTGACGAGGCAGAGTTGCGGGCGGGCCAGCGCTTGATGATGCGCTGGTTGCCGGTCTTCCAGTCAGAGTAATCGGCTGTTAGGGCGAGGCGCGGCTCGAAGTCAAGAACGAGTTCGGTCTTGTCAGTGAAGGAGAGGATCACCCAGTTGCCATCGGCGCCGGCGTCCACGTGAACGGCTTCCACGACCTTGCCCCGCACCTGGGGGCAATAGAGGCCACCGGGGACGCGGGAAGGGCCAGGCTTCTTTTGTGGCGTTGCAGTACGGGCAGTTTTTCTGGTGTTTTCCTTCCCGTGTTCCCTGCCGCTAGACCGTGGTGCTCTCACCGCGCACACTCCAGAGTATCGAAATTAAGATTATATCTACTATAGTAGAAATGCAATGAACGCGCCAGACCTGATCCTTAAGGGGTGTCCACGAAATTCCGCAAACGCTTTGGCGCGAGAGTGCGCGACTTGCGCCAGGAAAAGAACCTGTTACAGGGCGAACTCGCCGATAAAGTCGGGGTGCGGGAGTCGTTCGTCTCAGACATCGAGAACGCCAAAAAGGAGCCTTGCCTGGAAGTGATCAAGATGCTGGCAGATGGCTTGGGCGTATCAATGAGAAGGTTGTTTTGGGATTTGTAACCGAAGCGCTATTTTGGGGCTCGGCGCCTTCGGCGCTGGGGTGGCCGGGTTGGGGCTCTGGTTGAAATTCCCTGAATCCCCGCCCCGGCACGCGAAAACCGCGCGTGCCGGGGACCCCGCATGTTTCTGCCAGCACACTCGGGGTCCTTCGACTCCCACCCCAACGCACGAAACCCGCGTGCGTTGGGGACCCCGGACTCACCCTTAGTCGCGTTGCTCCCTTGGGCTCGCTCAGGACGACAGGGTTGAGGTTGGTGATTGATCGAGGCGGGGATGGAGCACTCAGCATTCAGCCCCAGAAAAGTGGACGGAGTGGACTTAGTGGACGCTGGTGGACGGTGGACTGCTTGGAATTGATCGGTTTTTTGATTCTATTGCTCGGCCCTGCATCTTGTGCTTTTGTCGCATATCTCGGATACCTGCACCTAAAATGTGCTTTGCTTGGCAGGAGTTCCCACAAGCTTTAACTGCTTTTAATGACACTCGCACGGCGTGGGCACAGACTTCTCAAACCATGCCAATATCGTTAACCACTGAATGTACGGCACAGGTTGATGGACTGGATTAGCGCGCCCATGGCCCTGAGCGGGCATGGGTTCAGTGAGGGGCCGAAATGATGGCCCCGTCGAACTGGAACACGCCCCGGCATCACGATAACCAATTGATTTGAAGTTCGTCAGAGAAGAAGCAGGTGTGGGCTTTTCACCTCCCCGCGGCACGCGCCGCGCCGATGCGAAGAGACATGCGCCTCGCCGGCGCCAAAGCGAAAAACCGCTCTATCACTTCAAAGAGATAACTTGCTTGGAGGTCTTTGCAGATGGCTCGTGTTACGAGACGACAATTCTTGAAAACGGCAATGCTGGTGAGTGCTTCGGCTGTCTGGGCAAAGCACTTTCCAACAGCATCAACCCTGTCGTGGCATGAACGTCGAGACCTTTTTCCTGAGGGCGTCGCATCCGGAGACCCAAACAGCAATAGTGTTCTGTTGTGGACGCGCAGGGCACCGGAGGGCCAGCAACCACCATCGCACCTGATGGTTGAGGTTGCTGACGACCAGGGTTTTCATCGGGTAGTGGCGACGCAGAGCGTTCCAATCGCAGCGGAGGCCGATTGGACCTGCCGGGTCCTGGTGGGAGGGCTAAAGCCAGCCCGGGTTTATTGGTATCGTTTTACGGACAGCCAGGGAAATGGAAGCCGCGTTGGCAGGACCGTTACAGCTCCTGACGACAATGACCCGCGGCCAGTTCGTTTTGCGTTTGTGAGCTGTCAAAACGCAAACCTCGGCGCGCAAAACGCGTACCGAAGAATGATTTATGAGGACGAACGCGCTCCTGCGGCGGAAAAACTGGGTTTCGTCCTGCACCTTGGCGACTTTATTTACGAGCTGGTGTGGTACCCCGAAGACCGCAAGACGTACTACGCCCGTCAAGTACGAGATATCGTCCGCTATCCGCACGGCGAAAAAATATCGGATTTTCACATCCCCACCACGGTGGACGACTATCGTGCCATCTATAAGGCATATCTGCACGACCCTGAGCTGCAAGACGCGCGTGCACATTTTCCGTTTGTGCCCATGTGGGACAACCACGAGTTCAGCTGGCAGGGATGGCAGAGCTTCCAAAAGTTTGGGCCGAAGACTTTTCCAGCGCAGACGCGAAAAGTGGCAGCCATGCAGGCGTTCTTTGAGTATCAGCCGGCGCGGATGGTCAAGTCCAGCGGCACGTCACTGGCCACCTTTGGGCCACCCAAAGTAGTGGATGCGCCGATCACAAAATTTGACGAGCACGGCCTGGGCCAGGAAGCGAACAATCTGGCTGCCATCGGAAGCTTAAGGGGCCATCGCAGATTGCGCTGGGGCAGACATCTAGATTTGATTATTACTGACGAGCGCAGCTATCGAACGGAAGACCCGTTCTCTCGTCACGAGACGGACGGCCTGGACGACAAAGACTTCCAGCTGTTCACCGCACAGGAAGTGATCGAGATTCTGGATGGCGGCCGGGAATACAACAATGGAAAACCTCCGCAAACCATCCGCGTGGGAGAAAAGGAAATCCCCAATTTCCGCAAAGACGAGCCTCCGCAAAGCATCTTAGGCGCTGAGCAAAAAGCCTGGTTCCTTGAACAGCTCAGGAACTCAAAGGCAACGTGGAAAATCTGGGGAAGCACGACCGGAACCCTGGAGGAGCGGGTTGATCCCCAGAACCTGCCCGACGGACTGGCGGCCAAAAAGTGGCCCGGAGAGGGCTACGCACTCACGTTGGCCGGCGATGTTTCGACTGCCTTCCTGGAAAAAGGCGAGATCTATGATTTCGTCCGGGAGCACGGAATTACAGGCTTTGCCACCGTGGCAGGCGATCTCCATTCTTTTTGGGCCGGCCGTTCTGCCAAGTCTCTGCCACCCAAGAAGTTTGAACCGGTAGGCCTGGCATTTGTCACCGGCTCCATTTCAGCCCCGGGAGGATGGGAAGCCAATCAATATCGCTTCCCAAAGGACGAACCGCTTCGCCCCCTTTGGGTTGGACAAGGGCCCCAGGACCAGGCCCCCCAGCCTATGATCAACATGCTTCTGCGGCATGGCGTGCGGTCCTGCCTGGAATACGTCAAGTCCGGCGACATCAACAAAGCCAGAGAACAATCCAATCCGCAAATGTCTCCCCATCTTTCTTTTGTCGATACGGGCGGGCATGGGTATGCAGTGGTGCGCGTCAGCAACAATGACCTGGAGACTGAATTTGTCTGCATCGAGCGGCCCGTCAATCGACACGATCAACCGGACGGTGGCCCTTTGAATTATCGGGTCAGGTTCCGAGCACCCATGTGGCGTAAGGGCGAGACACCGAAGCTGGAAACTAAAGTCGTGGAAGGTGATCCAAAGTTTTCCGTGTGAGAGCGGCTAAGGGGTCCAGTCCAACCGCGTGGAACTGACCAAAATCACCAAAGGGCCAAAGTTTGGCAAAAGCCAAAGAGCAATCAGCAGTCAGCGCTCAGCACTCAGCCCATGGAAGTGTACGGAGTGGACTTAGTGGACGCCGGTGGACGGTGGACTGCTTGGAATAACCAAAACCACCAAAGGGCCAAAGTTTGGCAAAAGCAGATTCCTCGGCTACGCCCTGGGAATGACAATGGTGATTGGGAGATCGGGTGATGGGGAGATCGGGTGATCGGGTGATCGGGTCATCGGAAAAACCACACCACAGATGACACGGATGAGTCGGGGATTGCCAGAAATGCCAAAAGTGCCAAAGATTGACGATTGAAACGCAGGGGCATCGGGACTATCGGGAGATCGGGACATCGGGAGATCGGAAAAACCACACCACAGATGACACGGATGAGTCGGGGATTGCCAGAAATGCCAAAAGTGCCAAAGATTGACGATTGAAAGGCAGGGGCATCGGGACTATCGGGAGATCGGGTCATCGGGAGATCGGGTCATCTGGAGATCCGAACATCTGGTAATCGTCTCGAACGGCGCCGCTACTTTAGTTCTTCAGCAGACATAAGCTCTTGCGATCATCGCCGATCGTTGCCGTACCGTGCAGTTCACTCGAGAGCTATAGGATCCCTCTCCCGCTTCAGCGGGCATCGGGCTTGAGAAAGTTACTTCTTCACCACTCTGAGCGTCTCACCTGCCAATATCTTCTTGATCTGGTTGCGGGCGTGGATGGCCCAGGGACCCAGGCTGTCCAGGCGGGCGTAGGCTTCCCAGTGGCGGAGCGCTTTGCGAGGCTGGCGGGCCTTGTCATAGGCCAGGGCCAGGTTGTAGTGGGCGTCGGCGTAGGTAGGCGCCAGCGAGATGGCCGCTTCGTAGGCGTTGATGGCTTCGGCCAGGCGTCCGGTTTCATCGAGCACGTTGCCCAGGTCAAAGTACGCCAGAGCATAGCGCGGGTCGACCTCCACGGCCTTGCGATAGTAACGCTCGGCCAGGACGTAATCATGGCGGTTGTAACAGAGCGTACCCAGGTTGATGAAGGCTGCGGCGTGCGTGGGATCGAGTTCCACGCACTTCTGGTAAGAGATCATCGCCTCATCCTGGGTCTTGGGGTCTTCTTCCATCGTCACGCCGCGATTGAAAAAGTCCGCTGCTGTCTCGGCGGCGCGGAAGGCCGTGATCTTGGGCTGCTCCACCAATTCACGATCGGCGAAGTCCATCACGAACTGGCCGGCGATCGGCTCCACCGCCGCGCCCTTGTGGCGGAAGACCACGCGTGAGCGCGTGGCAAAGGTCCCAGCTTCAAGCAGTGGGTTCTCCATACCCGCCACCTGTTGTTGCATGGCGCGCAGCGAATCGCGGATCACTGCCGGCCGAACGCGCTTGGCACGCAGGTCGCGCAGCTTCTTGATTTGCAGGAGATCGAAAAAGGAATAGGCTTCCTTGATGGGAAAAAGTCCAGCTTTCTCCCAGCCCGCCAGCTGGCGGGCCGTAACGCGCAGGATCCGTAGCACGTCCTCTCGATGGTATCGTTCCACGTTGTCCCTGGTGTTCTCCATCACTTTCCGGCTACAAAGGGAATTATGGCTATGCGGGGGCGAAAATAGCAAGAGCAAACTCGTGCCAAGGTGTGGAAAACTAGATACTTGCCTGCGAAGACGCCTGCCGGTGCAAGCGAAGATCGGTTCAGCGTTGCCCACCCGCGGGAACACGAACCGGCGGAAATCGTCATGTTAAAATCAAGTCGCAGGGCCGACGTAGCTCAGTTGGTAGAGCAGTCGATTCGTAATCGACAGGTCATCGGTTCAAGTCCGATCGTCGGCTCCATTCCTTTTTATCGCTTCGCTCCACACCGCCTGGCGCGCGTCTTCGCAGCCTTGCCTGTCCGGCTCTTGTTGCCGCGGGCTCGGCGCGCGAGTCGGCCTCGCCCTTGTTCACTATTCCTTTTTGGCCGCTCCGCGGCAAACCGCTTGAGAGCTTCTTCCTGGAAGACTTGCTCTGCTCCTGTTACCGCGGGCTCGGCACGCAAGCCGGCCTCGTCCTTGCGCTCCGCAAAAATGTTTCTGGCTTTACCGCACCGCACTTAATGAGCCGGCTCAACTGATGTTAAACTTGTGTTTGGGAAGCGTTCATCCATGACCAGCGTTATAGTGAAAAACCCGGTAATCCATAACGGCGAGCCCGTCTTCCGCAATACCAGCGTTCCCTTCAAGTCGCTGCTGAATTACCTGGAGCGCGGGCAGACGCTCGACGATTTCCTGGACGACTTTCCCGCCGTCACCCGCCAGGACGCCATTACCGCTCTTGAGGAAGCGCGGTCGTCACTGGTCGCCCAACTCAGATAGGTTCAGACAAGCCCCCTCAAGCCAGCCCCTGCTGAGCAGGAGCGCTCACTTGATTTCGAAATCCGAATCCTTGAGCAGCGGATTGTGCACCACCTTGGTGTAGCGGAAGGTGGCCCGATAAAAATCCGCATAGAGGTAGTGCGGGAACTTCAGCGAACCCACCTGGCGATAATCGTCAAATTGGAAACGCACGTAGAACGAGCGCCGTGGCTGGTAGATATGCAGGTCCCACCTGCGCAAGAGACCGGGCGTAGCGTCAAAGTAAAGCAGGTCACGCCGGCAGTCGAACACGGCCAGCCTGTTGCCCGAAGCATTAGAATAGTGCCTGTACCGAGGAGACCGTCTGACATGTCCCTGAGCCTGAGCCGGCGCGCTGCGCGCACCGTCCAATCTGAAATCCGTGTGATGTCCATTGAGTGTGAAAAAATCAACGGCATCAATCTGGCGCAGGGCGTCTGCGATACGCCGGTGCCTCAGGAAGTCCGCGAAGGCGCGCGCCTGGCCATGGAGCGCGGCATCAACAGTTACACGCGCGCGGAAGGCCTGGCGCCCATCCGCGAGGCCATTGCGGAGAAGATGCTGCGCTTCAACGGCATCCAGTGCGATCCGGAAACAGAAGTCATCGTGCATTCCGGCTCGACCGGAGCGTTTTATGCATCCTGCCTGGCCCTGCTCAATCCGGGCGACGAGGTCATCCTCTTCGAGCCTTTTTACGGCTATCACTTCAACACTCTGATCGCCGCCGAAGCCGTACCGGCCTTCGTGACCCTGCATGCGCCTGACTGGAAGTTTTCACCGGATGACTTGGAGCGCGCGGTCACGCCCCGCACTCGCGGCATCATGGTGAACTCGCCGGCGAACCCTTCGGGCAAGGTCTTTACCCGCAAAGAGCTCGAATGGATCGCCGAGTTCGCCCGCAAGCACGACCTCCTCGTCTTCACCGACGAGATTTACGAATACTTTATCTATGAAGGCCGGCATATCAGTCCGGCGACGCTGCCCGGCATGCGCGAGCGTACCATTACCATCTCCGGCTACTCCAAAACGTTCAGCATCACGGGCTGGCGCGTGGGCTATACCGTCTGCGACCGCAAGTGGGCCCAGGCCATCGCTTATTTTCACGACCTGGTCTATGTGTGCGCGCCGGCCCCGCTGCAAATCGGCGTGGCGGAAGGAATCTGCAAACTCCCGGAGAGCTTTTATCAGGAGATCGCCAAAGAGTATGTGCACAAGCGCGATCTGCTTTGCGGCACGTTGAAAGAGATCGGCCTTACACCGTCTGTCCCCGACGGCGCATATTACGTCCTCGCCGACGCAAGTATTCTTCCCGGCGGCACCAGCAAAGAGAGATCCATGGCTCTGTTGCGCGAAACCGGCGTGGCAACCGTTGCGGGCAGCGCTTTCTATCAGGGTGACGCCGGGGAGAACCTTATCCGTTTCTGCTTTGCCAAGACGGATGCCGAGTTGACAGAAGCCTGCCGGCGCTTGAAGAATTTGCCGGAGAAGGTGGGTACGGCGGTGCGCGTGGGGCAGAGAGTCTGACGGTGATGCGATCCCCTTTGGGTTCTGTGTTTTGGACGACGACCGTTACTCCATGAAGAGTATCCTCAAGTCTCTTACGTTGTTCCCCGTGGGCCCGGTCTGGATCACGTCACCCAGTTGCTCGAACAGTGGATAAGAATTGAAGCCGCCAAAGTGTTCCTGCACATCGAGCCCACCTGCGCCTGCTCGCTCCAGCGTGGTTCCATCCGCCACGGCGCCAGCGGAAGGGCTGTTGCCGTCAATGCCGTCCGTCCCGGCGCTGAGCACCGTAATGTTCTCTCCGGCGATCTTCTGCGCACAGTACAGAGCAAAATGCTGGTTGCGGCCGCCCGCGCCGGCCAGTGCGGGGACCTTCACCGTGATCTCGCCGCCGGAGACGATGCAGGCCCGGCTCACACCCCGGCGTAGCGTGCGCAGCCGATCAAGCAGGTAGTCGGCGGCTTTGGCGTAATCCCAGTCGTCACAGGAGTGGTCGATCTCCACGGCAAAGCCTTGCTTGGAAATTTCGGCCGCCGCGGCCTTCTCTGCCGTCTCATTGGAAAGGACCTTCCACCAGCGCGAGCGTGCGAACGCTGGATCGTCTTTCTTGGGCGTTTCTTCCAGGGCGCGCCGCTCGAACAGCTCGCGCACGGACGGGGGAAAGTCCGGCAGCATGTTGTGTTCGCGCACGATGCGGTAGCAGTCGTCCACCGTGGTCGAGTCCGGCATGGTGGGCCCCGACGAAAGCGAATCGAGCGCGTTCTCAGGAACATCGGAAACCATGATGGAAACTTGTTGGGCGCCCTGGGCTGCCCGGGCCATGCGTCCGCCTTTGGTGGCGGAAAGATGCTTGCGCACTGCGTTGATCTGCGCGATGGGCGCACCGGAAAGCACCAGCGTCTTGTAGGTGGCGATAAGATCAGGCGGAGAGATCCCGTCGTCCGCCGGTTTTTCCACCGCAGCCGATCCACCGCCGCTGATCAGAAAAATGACGAGCGATTGCGGGTTCAGGGCGCCCAGCGACTTCAAAATCGCCTCACCCGCGCGCACCGATTCCTGATTAGGCTGCGGATGCCCACCTTGAAAATAACGATAACCGGGAAGCTGGTATGGTTGAGGGTTGGGATCGGCGATGATCCCGCCCACCATGGGGCCAAGCTGGCGCGCCAAAAGTTCGGCCATGCGATGCGCCGCCTTGCCCAGAGCAATCGCCAGCACACGTGCTTGCGATTTCAAGTCGTAAAGGTCGTCGCATACGCGCAGCACCCCGCGATCGCATTGCACGTGGCGCTCGAAGGCCTTCTCGATGCTGGCTTCAGCCAGGGCCTGGAGAAAAACCTCGCGCGCCAGCGAGCGCATGTTGGCTTGAGTTGGCATTGGTCTAGCGTAGTCCTACGTGCTTGTTTTCCGTGACATAAAAGGTCAAGAACTTCAATTCTGCCGTCCACTTACATAGAGCCGTGGTTCCCCGCCTCTCCTGATTTCAAATCTTCTGTTTCGCACGAAATCTGATGATGATGAGCAGAAGGAAAAGACAGTTGAACAGGATTGCTGTAAGCACCCATTGGAGGCCAATCTCGGGCAACGCATATCCAGCGATGATGTTCCCCGGGAGTAGAAACAGCACCGTCGCAATGAACGCTAGTCCGTTGGAATGAACGTTTGCAAACGGGGCGCATGCGGCCCCAATTGCTTGAAGAAATACGAAAACGATCAATACAAAGCGGAGAGAATATCGGTGCGGCTCCGGCATTTTAATCCAACTCCATAGTGAGCGTTGTCATCTCGCTTGTGCGGCGGCAAGAAGCCTGCCTACCCAGTCATGAATGGCAGCTTGCATCTCTGTCAGATGTCCGGCAAAGAAGTGGTCCGCTCCTTCCACCAGCACCAGTTCCTTGGGTGGGGCCGCCGCTTCCACTGCTTGGCGCAATGCTTCCTCACGGGTGAACTCGTCCTGCGTGCCACTGATGAACAACTTGGGCTTCGAACATTCGCGCAGGAACTCGTAAGCATACATACGGCCTTCCACGCCTACCGGCGTTCCCAGCGAGATCAAGGCGGCCACGCGCGGGTCCGGGCAGGCGGCGCGCATCCCGGTGGCCGCGCCGAAGGAGAATCCGCAGAAGATGATCGGTAGATGAAACTGCGCGTCCAGCCAGTCCAGCGCGGCGCGAACATCGGCCACTTCTCCGTGCCCGCGATCGTGCTCGCCTTCGCTCAGCCCCGCGCCGCGAAAGTTGAACCGCAGCACCGGAAAGCCGAAACTGTGGAGCGCCTTCATCGCGCGATACACAACCTTGTTATGCACCGTGCCTCCGTACAACGGATGCGGATGGCAAACCAGCCCGGCATGCGTTGCCTCGGGCCGGCCCTGGTTGAGAAGGGCTTCCAGCTTGCCTGCGGGGCCGCTGAGAAAGAAGGATTTGATTCCGGGGTGCACTCTTCTTTTTACAGCAAAAACTGAATTCTCACCACGAGACACGAAGGAGAATCGGGCCATCGGACCATCGGCAGATCGGGCCATCTCCCAAGAATCGAGCCGTTGGCTGGTTTTCGGTTACCCATTTACCAAATTACTCACTTACCAAATCTTCTACGTGTTCTCCGTTCCTTCGCGATGAGGCTTCATTTATCCTGTTCTACGAACGCCATGGACCCCATCAAGCTGACGCGCAAGCTCGTCGATATCGAATCCATCAGCGGCAATGAAGGCGCGGTGGGGGCCGAACTCTACGAGCAGCTACGCGGGCTGGGCTACACCACGCACAAGATGCCGGTGGCCCACGAACGCTTCAACGTGGTGGCCACCCTCGATGATCGACAGGCGCAGGTGGTTTTCTCCACGCACATGGACACCGTGCCGCCGTTCATTCGCTCGTCGGAGGACCATGAGAACATCTACGGCCGCGGCTCATGCGACGCAAAGGGTATCATCGCCGCGCAGATCGCCGCCTGCGAGCACCTGCGCAGGGAAGGCGCCGCGGTGGGCATGTTGTTCCTCGTTGGTGAAGAGCGCGACAGCCTGGGCGCCAAGGTCGCCAATGACAGCCCGCCCGGCAGCCGCTTCCTGATCAACGGCGAGCCCACGGAAAACAAGATTGCGCTGGCTTCCAAAGGCGCTCTGCGTGTGGAGATCGTCGCCAAGGGAAAGATGGCGCACTCGGCTTACCCCGAACTGGGTGAATCAGCGATTGAGAAGCTGCTCATCGCGCTGGAGCGCCTGCGCGCCATGAAGCTGCCGCACAACCCCGAAGTCGGCCCGTGCACACTCAACATCGGGTTGGTCGAAGGCGGACGCGCGCCTAACGTGATCGCCGACTTTGCCAAGGCGCAGTTGCTGTATCGCTTAGTCGGCCCATCAGAGGAGCTGCGCCGCTCGATCACAGAAGCGGTCGCCGGGCTGGCGCAAGCCGACTTCGTCCTGGAAATCCCTTTCATGGAGCTACGCACGGTTCCCGGCATTCCTACGATGGTCGCAGCGTTTACCACGGATATCCCCGCTCTCAGCCAATGGGGCGCACCGGTGCTGCTGGGGCCAGGCTCGATCCACGTGGCGCATACGGAGCGTGAGTTCATCGCCAAAAAGCAGTTGCACGAAGCCGTGGACCTTTACTGCGCGGTCGCGAGACAGTTGCTACAAAAAGTTGAAAGCCGGTCATCCTGACCGTGCCCCTTCGCGCCCGACGAAGGGACACTGCTCACGCTCTCTGCTTTTGCGCCACAGCGTTGCGTTCCCAGATGATGCGCAGGCCATCCAGTGTCAGCAGGTCGTCCACATTTTTGATGTACTTCGAATGATCACCGATGAGCCGCGCCAGGCCGCCGGTTGCCACCACCTTGGTGTCAGGCCCAAGCTCCGCCACTATGCGCTCCAGGATGCCATCCACCAGCCCCAGGTAACCGAAGAAGAGTCCTGACTGAATGCTTCCGACAGTGTTGGTGCCGATCAGCTTGGCCGGGCGGCGTATGTCCACAAACGGCAGGCGCGCGGTGTGTTCAAACAGCGCCTCCGCGGAAATGCCGATTCCCGGGCTGATCACGCCGCCCAGGTATTCGCCTTTGCGAGAGACCGTGTCAAAGGTTGTGGCTGTTCCAAAATCCACCACCACGCATGGGCCGCCGTATTTCTCGAAAGCTGCAACTCCGTTCACGATGCGGTCCGCGCCTACCTCCGACGGGTTTTCATACAACACCGGCATCCCGGTTTTGATGCCCGGCTCCACGAACAGAGGCTTCAAGTGGAAATATCGTTCGCAGACTTCGCGCCAGGTGGAATCCATGGGCGGCACGACAGACGACACGATGATCCCGCGCACATCCCCGGACTCGACTTTGCCGATGGCAAAAAGGTTGCGGAAGAGCACGCCGTATTCATCCACCGTGTGCGTGCGCACGGTGGCAACGCGCCAGTGGGCGATCAGCCGTGGCGAGGCCCCGCCCAGCTCATACACGCCGAGCACGGTGTTGGTATTACCGACATCAAGAACCAGAAGCATTGGTTCTCCGCGGCAGCGGACGTACGCCGCCGGATATGACCATGCGCAGCCCTTTATCGGTGCGCACCCGCAAAAAGCCGCGCGGATCCAAACCATCGGTCACGCCGCTGTAGCCCCCATCCTCATCCACGTGGACCAGCTTGCCCTGGGCGTAACTGGAACGAGATTCCACGCGGCGCATGATGGGTTCAAAACGCAGCGCCGGTGTTCGGATGGGGCTGCTCATGGCCCGCAGCAGCGCGCGATATTCGCGGTCCACCGCGCGGACCAGGGCCGCCGTAAGCTCCAGACGCGAAAACTCCCGTTTTGCCTCGAGCCGCAGCGAGGTTGCCGTGGCCCGGAACTCTTCCGGAAAAGTCTGCTGATTCACGTTGATGCCTATTCCGATCACTGCATGGTTCACGTGACTGGCTTCGCTGCTCATCTCCGTGAGGATGCCACAGAACTTCTTGTCGTTGAGCAGCAGATCGTTGGGCCAGCGGATGTCCGGCTGCAGCCCGGTAATTTCGCGCACCGCATCCTGCACTGCCACTCCCGAAATCAGGGAGAGCCACAGCGCATCCGCCGGCGACATGGGGGGACGAATCAGGAACGAGCAATAAATCCCCGCGCCACGCTCGGAGTGCCAGCCATGCGCTCCCCGTCCGCGCCCGGCGGTCTGTTCTTCCGCGATGAACACCGCGCCTTCCGGCCCGTTTTCTCCCTGGTATTCGGGACTGTTGGCCGCCGCCAGCGCCAGGGAATTGGTGGATTCCGCCTGGTCCGCATGATGGATATTGCCGGAAAAAATTGTGTTCCGCACCAGCGGAGTCACAATCTCCGGCAATATCTGATCAGGGCCTGCCACTTGGATTTGAACTCCGTTTACTTGCCGCTCTTCCCGCTGCCCGCAGCCGCGGGTTTTACCTGCTTGGCTTCCACGTTGATATCGATCTTCACGTCGTTGGCCACCACCAACCCGCCGCTATCCAGGGCCTTGCTCCAGGAAACGCCAAAATCCTGGCGGTTGATGGTAAGGCTGGCCTCTGCGCCGAGCAGGTTGCCGCCGCCAACGCCAATGGGACCGTTGAGCTTAAAGGACAGATCCACGTCTTTGGATACGCCGCGGATCGTCAGCACTCCGTGGGCCACAAATCCATCACCTTTCTTCTCCACGGACTTGCTCTTGAAGGTGATCTCGGGGAACTTCTGTACGTCGAGGAAATCGGGCGACTTCAAGTGACCGTCGCGCTGGCCGTTGTCCGTATTGATGCTGGCCGACTTGATCGTGACCTCAACCGATGACTTGGCGGGATCCTTGTCGTCATAGGTGATCTGGCCACTCCACTCGTTGAACCGGCCGTGCACGGTGTTCACCACCATGTGTTTCACGGAAAAAGCCACGGTCGAATGGACCGGATCAATCTTGTATTCATCGGCGGCGAGGGCAACCCCGCACAACGCAACCAGACCAAGCAACAGCCCCAGAACTCTTGATTTACGCATACGAGCAAACATCTCCTTGATATTTTTGCTACTTGGAGGAGGAAAGGCCTGCAAATGATACAAAAAATTTCTTCTTTTGGCGCTAAAAAAATAGCTCCCAAAACAAGCTTAAGTACTTAATTTGCAGATAAATACGCTAACCCCGGGGTGGAGAACAACCCCGGCGCTGCACAGGTCCCAAGGCATGGGCTGTACCTGCACAACTCCCCCACTGTCTGGCCTATCGCAAACATTTCGCCATTCTTGGTGATGGCTCTTCTGCAAGTCTGCTGGCCGGTTGGTGTATAGCTTACGCCGGAACTATCCTCATGCTCAAGTCCACGGCTTTGGGCGAGTGGGTCAGGGCGCCGACGGAAATGTATTCCACGCCGGTTTCCGCATAGTCGCGTACGTTCTCCAGGCGGATTCCGCCGGAGACCTCCACCGGCACGGGGTGGGTATGGCTGCGCACGCGGGCCAGCGCCTCTTTCACGTTTTCCACGCTCATGTTGTCCAGCAGGATGCGCTCGGCGCCGTTGCTGAGAGCCTCTTCCAGTTCCGCCATGTTGCGCACTTCAATCTCCACCGGCTGCTCGCTGCGGCGGTTGCGCAGCGCCTTTTGCAAGGCCGGGGCGATGCCGCCCGCCAGGGCCACGTGGTTGTTCTTGATCAGCACCCCGTCAGAGAGGTCCAGGCGATGATTGTGCCCGCCGCCGCAGCGCACGGCATATTTATCCAGCACGCGCAGGCCGGGGACGGTCTTGCGCGTATCCAGGATGCGCGCCGGGGTGCCGTGTACGGCTTCCACAAACTGCCGTGTGTAGGTGGCAATCCCGCTCAGCCGCTGCAGAACGTTCAAAATCACGCGCTCGCAACTGAGCAGCACGCGCGCATTATGCCGCACCACGGCGATGGCCTGTCCCTTGTGCAGCCGCACTCCATCAAAGATTTCGCCGTGGCTGATGACTTCAGGATGTCCGATGGCCTTCTGGTCAAGCTGCTCGTAGATTTCCAGGATGCGCGCCACCGCTCCCACGCCCGCCAGCACGCAGTCCTGTTTGGCCAGGATGGTGGCAATGGCGCGCTGCTGCGGATCAATGCAGGCGCGCGACGTGGCGTCGCTGGTGGCTTTGTCTTCCAGCAGCGCGTGTTCCAGAAGTCCGCTGATTCTTCGGCTGTGCCAATCCATAGTAGTTATTGTGCCGGTGCTTCCTTTTTCTCGGCAAATATTCCGCAGTACCAGATCACAACGAACAACAGGGCGATTGAAATGAGCGAGAACACAAACTTATTTATTAGCAACCGGTCATACTCACGCAGGTGATACCAGGAGAAGCCGTTGCTGGTTCCACCTGTCCAATAAATCATTACAGAAAATGCGAGGATCAGCAGCATGAGCCCAAACCATCGGTTTACTTGCTTGTAGCTCGCCAATCCGGCAAACAAAATCACCAAGCCTATCAACCAGTAGATGCGAAGCTCGCGAATTTCCCTGGCTTTGAACTCCCAGTCGGTAATCGCGTTGTGCAGGTCGTTTTCCGATTTATACGGCTCAACGTCCTTGTCATCCAGGCCCGTATCGCCTCTCTTCCTCCGCTCCTCTCTGGCTTGGTCGGCAGCCTGGCGCACCGGTTCGTAGCGGCGCCAGAGCTCTTCCAGCGACTTCGCGCCGGTAATCTCGCGTTTGAGTGGCTCGTCGTATTTGTCCAGTACGGACTTGCCTGCCTTCAGCCATAGCTGATAGGAAAGGTGGATCGCCTGGATCGCCAGCACCAGAAACGCGATGATGACCAGCGTCTTCTGTAAAGCGTTCACACCTGTCCTTTCAACAAGTGAGCCGCACGGGACTCACCAATCCACAACTAGGCTCCGCCCAGGCCCTCCAGGGCCTTGCGTGTCTTTTGTATCAGAATCTCCTGTTCCGCCGCTTGCTTTTTCAAGCCTTCTACAACGTTCGCCGGCGCTTTGGCCAGGAACTTTTCATTGCCAAGCTGGCGTTGTGCGCCGGCCAACTGGTTTTCGAGTTTGGCCAATTCTTTACCCAGGCGCTCCTTTTCGGCGGCAACATCTATTTTGCGTTCGTACACCAGCGCGACTTCAAATTTCGGCGTGGTGCGTGCTCCCGGCGCATTCGCCAGCGACTGGCTTGTGAATTCGATCGCCTCAACATTCGCCAGCCGCTCCAGCATGCCGCGATTGTCGCTGATCAGGGCCTGCAGGTCCCCACTGGTGTGCATGCGCACCGGCGTTTTTGCCTTGGTCTCAACCTTCATCTCCGCGCGTAGATTGCGGATATTGACGACCAGGTCTTGCAGCACTGCCATATGCTCTTCCGCGGCATCGTTCAGCCACTTCTGCTCACGCTGCGGATAAGCCACCAGCGCAATCGACTTCCGCGGCGGCTTGCCTTCGTACATCGCGTGCCAGATCTCCTCCGTGATGAACGGCATAAAGGGGGAAAGCAGCCGCAATGCGCCTTCAAACATGTCGCCCAGCAAGGCCAGCGCCTTTGCAGCCTCCGGCCCTTCGGCGGAGAGACGCGGCTTGATCAGCTCCAGATACCAGTCACAAAACTCGCCCCAGAAGAAGGAATACACAGTATTCGCGGCTTCATCAAAGCGGTACGCATCCAGCGCCTGGTTGACCTCACCCGCCACACGATAGAAGCGGGAGAAAATCCAGCGGTCTTCCAGGCGATCAAGCTGCGCCGGGGCTCCCTGCGTCAGCTTGGCTCCGGAAACGCGGTCCAGGTTCATGAACATGAAGCGGGCGGCGTTCCAGATCTTGTTGGCGAAGGCGCGATAGCCATCGGTACGGCTCTCGCTGAACGCGATGTCGGTGCCCGGCGAAGCCATGGAGGCCAGTGTAAAGCGCACGGCGTCCGTGCCGTACTTCTCCGTAATGTCGATGGGATCGATCACGTTCCCTTTGGTCTTCGACATCTTCTGCCGGTCGGCGTCGCGCACCAGGGCGTGAATATAGACGCTGGTAAACGGCACACTGCCCTGCGGATGGCCGTCCATAAAGTGGCAGACCAGCATGATCATGCGCGCTACCCAGAAGAAAAGGATGTCAAAGCCGGTGATGAGCAGCGTGGTGGGATAAAAGACATCAAGGTCAGGCGTCTTCTCCGGCCATCCCAAGCTAGTAAAGGGCAGCAAGCCGGAAGAAAACCATGTATCCAGCACGTCCTGGTCCTGTTCCAGCTTGGCGCTGCCGCACTTGCATTTCTGAGGCGCTGAACGGGCAACGATGATCTCTTTGCACTCCTGGCAGTGCCACGCGGGAATGCGATGGCCCCACCACAACTGGCGCGAGATGCACCAGTCATGGATGTTGCGCATCCACTCGAAATACGTCTTGGCGTAGTTCTCCGGGGTGAAGACGATCTCGCCTTTTTCCACCGCGGCGATGGCGCGGTCCGCCAGCGGCTGGATCTTGATGAACCATTGCGTGGAAAGCCGCGGCTCCACGATGGTCTTGCAGCGGTCGCACTTGCCGATGGCGTGCGCGTGGTCCTTGATGCCGGCGAGCAGCCCGCGCTTTTCCAGGTCGTGCAAGATCTTTTCCCGTGCCTCATAGCGGTCGAGTCCGGCGTAAGGCCCGCCGTTCTGGTTAATGCGCGCCTGCTCGTCCATCACGTTGATCTGGGCAAGCTTGTGACGCAGGCCGATCTGGAAATCGTTGGGATCGTGCGCCGGCGTGACCTTCACCGCGCCGCTGCCGAACTCGGGGTCGGCAAAGTCATCGGTGATGAGCGGAATCTCGCGCTCCATCAGCGGCAGAATCAGTTTCTTGCCGTGCAGCTTGGTGTAGCGCTCGTCGTGCGGGTTCACTGCCACCGCGGTATCGCCCAGCATGGTTTCCGGCCGCGTGGTGGCCACCGTCACAAAGTTCTTCGGGTCGCCGACGATCGGATAACGGACCTGGTACAGCTTGGCGGCCACATCTTCATGCACGACCTCAAGGTCGGAGATGGCGGTCATGCAGCGCGGGCACCAGTTCACGATGTACATGCCGCGATAGATCAGCCCCTGCTCGTGCAAGCGGACGAAACATTCGGTCACGGCGCGCGAGAGGTTCTCGTCCATGGTGAAGTATTCGCGGTCCCAGTCCACGGACGCCCCAAGCCGCTTCATCTGCGCCTGGATCGCCCCGCCGTAATGCTTCTTCCAGTCCCAAACACGCTTGAGGAACTCTTCGCGGCCCAGCTTCTGCCGGCTTGTGCCCTCGCTGGCGAGCTGGCGCTCCACCATCATCTGCGTGGCGATTCCTGCGTGGTCGGTGCCCGGCAGCCAGAGGGTGAGATCGCCGCGCATGCGATGCCAGCGGATGATGATGTCCATCTCCGTCTGATTGAGCATGTGCCCCATGTGCAGGCGTCCGGTGACGTTGGGCGGCGGCAGCAGCAGGGTGAAGACCGGCCGCTTCGCCTCGCCCGGCCCCGGCGTCTTCACGGCGAAGAGCTTTTCCTTGATCCAATACTCGGCCCAGCGGACCTCAATGGCGCCGGGGTCATATGTTTTTGGGAGTTCGTGTGACATTTCTTGGCTGAAAGGCTAAATCACGATATTACAGGTGCTGCGCGGATGTGAGCAAACCGTGTGCGGGATAGCATTCTCCTGGAAAAACCCAACTACATTCGGGCTGCTGCTAACGGCCTGCGCCCAAAGTTGCCCCCCCTCTGGAGGTCGGCTAGGTTTGCTCATGTTTTCGCCAAAGTCTGCACGGCTTCGGCAAACCTGCAAAGATTACTGCTGTGAACTGGCGATGACACTCACAACCCGCTTAATGAGTGAAATGGCGATGTTACGCCAACAACCGCATAGTTTCCGCATTGCCGACCAATCGGGAGTTCGACTTGGCGCAGGTACTAGAGCCGTTATCACCGGCCGACGCTGCTTGCGACGAGATTCTTGAAGATCTTCCCATCCTTCATGATGACGAGCAGGTTTTTGTCCGGGTCTTCGATCAGCTTGATGTTCGCGATTGGGTCACCATCCACCAGCAACAAGTCAGCGAACGCACCCTCCTCCACCACACCGAGCTTGCCGGGATAGGGGTTGCGTTTCCCGGACATCGCCAGCAGTTGGGCGTTGGTCCCGGTCGCCATGACGAGCGTTTCTGCGGGGGTATACCAACGAACGAGCGATGCCAACAAGCCGCCCTGGCGGCGGGCCAGCGACGGGGAGAACAGGATGTCAGTGCCGAAGGCCGTCTTGAGTTTGTACTTCTTCGCCAGGCCATAGGTGGTTTCGATGCCGCCCAGCACTTCCTCAAACTTGAGCCGCTGCTCCGACCCTGGCGGGAACGCCTGGCCCAACTCCTCAGGCAATGGCTGGGTGCTCAGCCAGATGCCCTTCGCGGCCATGAGCCGCGCTGTCGCCTCGTCCATGAGCAGACCGTGTTCGATGCACTTGACGCCAGCGGCAATGGCGCGCTGTATCGCGACGGAGGTGTAGGCATGGACGGTGACGTACGTTCCCCAGTTCTCTGCGGCTTCAACCGCGGCACGGAGTTCTTCTTCAGTGAAGGTGGAAACATCCAGCGGGCTATGTGGTGAAGCGACTCCGCCGCCGGCGGTGAGCTTAATCTGCGAAGCGCCGAGCAGCAGTTGCTCGCGCACGCGCAAACGCACTTCATCCGGGCTGTCGGCGATCATGGTTCCGCCGATCTGCTCCCCGCGCGTGAGCGGTCCGCCGAGCGTGCGCGGCACTTCGAACGTCTGGCGGAAGTCGCCGTGGCCACCCGTGATGGAGATGACGGCGCCGGAGGGATAGATGCGCGGACCGGCGATGAGACCTTCATCGATGGCGCGCTTCAGACTGAAAGTGGCCCCGCCTACGTCGCGCACGGTGGTGAAGCCGCGCATCAGCGTGTCGGTGGCCTCAACGCCGGCCACGAGGTTGGTGTAGCCCACTTCATCCGTCAACAGAGTCGCGGGCGTCGACCGTACCATCATGGCATGCCAGTGCATATCGATCAGACCCGGCATGAGCGTGCGACCGCGCCCGTCGATGACGACGGTGTCGGCGCGATCAGCCGGGACCGGCGTGGTCGAGATGCTTTCGATCTTCTTGCCCACGACCAGGACATTCGTTGGTGGCGACAGCGTCTGGCTCTTGCCATCGAATACGCGGACGTTCTGGAACAAGACCTTGGTCACGGGTGGTTTCTGAGAAAAACCGGAAACGGCAAAACACAAAATACAAAATGCTAAGGACAAGCGCGATACCGCACCCCAGCAAAAAGGAAGTATCCACGCCGTCCAATGAATCTCATCCACCGTTTCCTCCTGGGTGCTTGCCAGATCGTGCTCTCACGGGAACCGTTGGAGTTGACGCGCATCAATAAGGGCGGGTTGCCAGAGTGGCTGAAACCGTTGGACAATGTTGGCGCCAATGGGCAAGGATGTCGCTTTCGAACGCACGGTTTAGGAGTCTAAGGCTCCGTACCGAATAGGGAGATCCATGCACCCACACCTTCTCACTATGTTCTTCGGGATCACTGGCACCGCGGCCGGAATGTGCGCCGCCGGGCTTGCGCTTTTGCTGATCGGAGGATGGGCCGCGAAAGACAACTTCGCCCAGGCCCGCGGCCTGGAGAAGAGCGTGGCCCTGGGCAATTTCTGTTTTGCTCCGCCGCTGGCGGTCTTCGGCGCGCTCCATCTCTTTGCCCCGCAATTCATCCTGCCACTGGTGCCCAAGTACATGCCGTGGCGCATGTTCTGGGTCTATTTCATCGGCTGCGCGTTGATCGCCGCGGCCTTGAGCATCGCCACCAAGATTGCGGTGCGCTGGTCCGGCCTGCTGTTCGGCATCATGATGTTCATGTTCGTCGGGATGCTCTATCTTCCCTTTGCGCTGACGCACCTTCATGCCAAAGACATCAGAATTACCTGGACGATCGTCTTGCGTGAGAGTTCATTCGGCGGCGCCGCCTGGATTCTTGCCGCCAAGGCTGCGAGCGGATGGCACGGATGGCCCGGGCCGGTCAAGACCACGCTGATCAATGTGGGCCGTGTATGCGTCACCATGGCGCTGATCTTTTTTGGCATTCAGCACTTTCTGCATCCGCTGGGACTTCCCGGGGTCCCGCTCGAAAAAGAGATGGCGGCATGGATTCCGGGGCGCGCGCTCATTGACTACGTGACGGGCGCTGCTCTTCTCGCGGCCGGGGCTAGCGTTCTGGTGCCCAGGATGACCCGGATCGTGGCGGCCCGGGTTGGCGGCTGGCTTTTGCTGCTGATCGTGGTCATCTATGTGCCCGTCATGATCTCTGCGCTGGGCGACCCCGGTATCGGAACCCAGATCGAGGGGATCAACTACTTTGCCGACACGCTGCTGTTTGCGGGAGTCATCCTGTCGCTGGCGAGCTCCGCGCCGCGAGCCGAGGTGGCCGAGTGGGCCGGCGTGCCACGCTTTGCGGCACGCAGCGAAACGGCTGCTTCGGAATAAATCGGTTCCAGCATTGTGTAGCTCGAAACCTCAGGGGCTAAAGCCGCTTCCCTCAGAGGTCCTTCCGCAGGCCTGAAGGCCTGCTCCACCCCGCGGGATACAGCAATTCTGGAACCGCTCTAAACGGCACGCAACTGCATTGTTAGTTTTTGCCTGTGGATATAAGATTGCGCAGGAATTTGAGGAGCAAGCATGGCCCAACAGGCACCATTGAAATTCGTCTTCTACATTGCCGCCACGCCGGAGAAGGTGTGGGAAGGCTTTGTGTCGCAGGAGTCAAACCGCATCATCTTCTCGGGCGCTGAGTTTCAGGCGGACCTTAAACCTGGCGGCGCGCTGGCATGGGTGGGGCCGGGACCCGACGGCAAGCCCGTGAAGTACGTCCACGGGAAGGTCCTGCGGGTTGAGCCGCCAAGGGTCTTTCAGTACACATTCGCCACGGGCCAAAGTGAGAAGGCGTCACGCGCAACCATCGAACTTGTCCCCGAGACAGAAGCCACCAAAGTCACGGTGACGCATGACGAGTGGGCCGAGGATGACCCCGCTTATGCCGCCTGCGCCGATGGATGGTCACGTATTCTTTCGCGCCTGAAAACGCTGCTTGAAACCGGGAAGACCTTCAAGCCCCATTGATATTTGATACCAGGTGGGATCGAGGTGAAATTCTTCCCTTCCGGTATTCGAACCGATGCAAATCGTGACGACGCCGCGCGGCTCACACAGGTTACGCGGCCTTGTGGTCCGCCCCAGGAACCACCGGGGATGGTTCCAAGCCTTGAAGGAAGACGAACCATTTGTGTCCGCCCGCGTGTGCATGCAACAAATCGAGCAGCGGCTGTGACACCTCTCCGTACACGGTCATGTAGTGATTGTCAGCGAAGTCCTTGAACAGCTTGGTACGAGCTTCAAGGATATGGGTGTTGTGCTCCATCAGCCCTTCCGGGCCGGTGTAAGCCTCGCGGACCTCGCAGGCAGTGCCATCCGTGCTGAGGAACCAGTCATAGCGCAGTGTTCTTGTGTCCTTTTCCTTGGTGATCCGGATCAACTCAGCCGCCTGCTTCCTGAAGCCCTCAAGGCAACCAGGACGCACGGTCATGTGAGCGCTCAATTCCAGGTGGGCCATTGTTCCTCCATCATCTCCGGTCGAGTCGTCGCGAGGGTCGCCACTGCGGCCGACCGGGGTCCGCAGCGACACATAGCTCAACCGGCGTTAGCTTACCGCCCCAGCGAGGAGAAGTCCGTGACGGCCGTCACAATCGGTTGAGGCGCGTAGGAACCCCGTGCGGGCAAGGGCTTTCCGGTTGCAGTTTGGTTTGGGGAACGCTATTTCTTGGACTTGAGCTCGCGCAGGATCTCTTCTACCAGATCGCCTTTCACGCGGTCCATCACGCGATGCACCGCCTGGGCGATGGTCTCGTGGTCTTCTGCCGTGGCGCCAGCCTGTGCAGCCGCTGCTGCGGCCGCGGCGGGCAGTTCGGTTTCCACCTTGGCGGCAATGTCTTCGTGCCGTATCTCGGGCTCAGGCGGTGGGGCCGTTTCCTGAACTGGTTCCGCAACCTCGGCGGGTGCAGCTTCGTGGTGGTTGGCTTCTGCGGCCGGTGGATGGTATTCGACTGGCGGTTGGGCAGGCCCAACTGTGGGCGCCTGGAATGAAGGCGGCGCGACAGCAGCAGGAGGCGTCTGCGGTGCGGGCGGCTCAATGGCTGGTTCAGCCAGGGTTTCCGGAGGATGATTGTAAGCCGCCATGGCTGCGGCCACGCGTGTTTCGAAATCTGATTCGGAAGTCGTTGTCGATGCAACCATGGTGCTGGGCTGCTGCGTGAACTCAGGTGCGGGCAGCGGCGCCGTCACAGGCAGTTGCGCTGCGGCGTTTACCGCAGGCAGCGGCATCTCTGGCTCAGGAGCGAACTCAGCGACTCCTCTTTCTTCTACCGGATGTTCGTTCGCCTGGTGCAGCGTGGGGATGAGCCCCGGCTCGCGCGCTTCCGCAATGGTGTTGCGCGTGGTTTCTTCCGCAGTCTCCTGCAAGTGCGGCTCGCGCGGGATGTCAATGTCGCCTAAAGGCGGCGCTGCCGTGGGCAGAAAATCGTGCGGCTGCTGCGCTCCCGGTTCATGGAATACCGGAATCAGCCGCGGACGCGGAGGCGCCTCTTGCGGCTCTGCGCTCTCACTTTCAACCGGCAACGCTACAGGCGCGGGCGATTCCACCACTTCGGGGGCCACTTGAACTGGGGCAGGTGCAGGTTCCTGCCGCCAGACAGGAATTTCATAGTCTGGCAGTGACGCCGCGGCAACCACGGTTGCAGAAGACGGCGCCTGCTCGGGAACGCGCTGGGGTGCAGCAACGTTGTAATGATCGACTGCGTGCGCTGCGTCCGATCCCAGCAAGTCGCTGAAGGCTGAAGAAGTTGCCATGTGATCCGGCACTTCCACCATGGGCTGCATGGGCGCCTTCATCGCCGGCTCGGGATGCTCTACGGGCGGTTCCGGAGCCAGGACGGGAATCTGTTCCGTGGGCGGCGGCGGAGGCGGAGCCGAAGCAATTGCCTGCGCAATGCGCTCTTCAAACTTCTTCATGATGGCCAGCAGGTCGCTGGCTTCGAAAGGCTTGATGATCACGCCATCCGCGCGGACGCGGTTCGCGTCTTCCGGCTTATACGGCTCCATCTTGCCTACGGTCAGGAGCACCGGGGTCTTGATGGTGGAAATTGAGGCACGGACTTTTTCGCAGACTTCAAGACCGCTATAGCCCGGCATGTATAAGTCCAGGATAATGATGTCCGGCTTCTGCTCGGCGATCTTCTTGACCGCGGCAGCGCCATTGCTGACAGCAACCACGTCATAACCGGCTTCGGTGAGGATCTTCTTGCCCATGTTCTGGGCAGTCACGCTGTCATCGGCAAATAGGATTCTTAGCGACACGTAAATTACACCCTTAAAGACAGGGAAACGAGCACAAATTACTGGTAAATCAGGCTGAAGTCAATGGAAAGACCACCTCAGTACCTAGTGAGGTATACCTCTTACCCTGACCAAAGGTGCTAATACTCCCGGTTTCTGGCCGCTCCAAGCGGCCCATTCTGTGCTTGCCTCTGGGACTCTAGAACGGGACCAGCTTGCGCAGGCCCTTCTTTTGCTTCTTCTTGCTGGTTGATTCCTTTGTAGCCTGCTGCCCGCTTTGCGCCTGGCCTGCTTTTGCAGGGTCCGCAGCCTGGGCGGCGTTTGAAGACGGTTGTACTTCATTCACCTGCGCAGGCGCTGCTGGGGCAGGCGCAGGATCGCCGGCGCCAGTGGCGGGCGGAGCCTGGTTCGGACCAGGAGCGTCGCCACTGCCCGCACCCACCGCTTCTACTCCTACGTTCTGCGCTCCGTGGACATCAGCCGCGGGCTGCGCTGTGCCGCTGAGTTGCGCCTGTAAGGACTGAAGCAGGGCGGGAGCGCTGGAAACTTTTTCTTCTTCCATGCTGGGCTCGCCCACCCGGGCCGCCCTGACTACGCTGGGATGTTTCTTGAAATTGCCGATCACACGTTCCGACATGCCCGCAGATTTGCGGCTTGCTTCTTCGGCTTTGCTTTCAGCCAGAGCTTCCGCTGTCGGCTCGGGGACTGGTGCATTCAGCGCGATCAGGCGCTTGCGCGCGTCATCCGCCCGGCTCATGGCCGGATAACGGGTAATGATCCGCGTGTAGGCATCAATGGCATGTTTCTGGAATTGTGCCGCCGTTTTTTCCCTCGTCGCTTCGGCCAGGTTGGCCTGTTTCTTGAGAGAGGCGGCCTCTTTCTCGTAAAGCAGGCCCATCTCATAAAGGGCCTCATCGATCGCGCTGTAAAGCGGGAAAGAATCGATCAGCGACTCCAGGCGCGCCTGCGACGCGGCCAGATTTTCCCGCAAGTAATAGAAATGCGCGATGCGGAACTGGCGCTCCGCCAGCACTTCCTGCACTTCACGCAGGCGTTGCTTGGCTTGCGGGAGCAAGGGGCTGTCCGGATAGGTCTGCATCATGACCTTGTATTCCTCAGCCGCACGCTCGGCCTGGGCGTAATCGCGGTCAGGCTTTTCCATCTGGCGGTAATGCATGTTGGCCACCTTCAACTGCGCTTCAGAGGCTTCAGGAAGGTTCGGGAAAAAGGTCTGGAAATCCTTGTACTGCAGCTCCGCCTGCTGCCATGCCGCGGTGCCTCCTTCGTTGTACCAGGAGTCACCCACACCCAGCTTGGCACGGGCGAGGAATTCCGAGTCCGGGTAAGTATTGATCAGCGTGTCCAGCAGGGTACGGGCCTCCTGAAAGCGGCCATGCTTCATGGCGTCCATGGCGCGGTCATACAGGATCTTGTCCGGCTGCTTGGAGTCCACGTTGGCCAGGGGATTCTGGACTTTGTGATGGCAGCCGCTGGAAACCAGCAGCGCCGCCGCCAGCGCAAGGAATAAAACGATTCTGCTTATCATTACCTACCTCAAAAATCCGGGCTTGCCGGTGAGCTGTTCCAAATTTCAAACCCTCTGCAGGGTGGCCTCGGCAGCCAGCTTGAGCAACTTCTGTGTGTTTTCCCGGGGATCGCCGTGCCCAAAAACAGCATTCCCAGCCACCAGGATCTCCACTCCGGCGCGCACGGCGTCGGCGATGGTATCGGGGCCGATGCCGCCGTCGATTTCGATCCTGAAACCTGCCCGGCGCGCAATCCTCATGGTTGTCAGCCGGCGCACTTTCTCGAGCACGGAGGGAATGAATTTCTGCCCGCCGAAGCCCGGGTTCACGGACATGACCAGAACGTGGTGCACCATGTCGAGCACCTCTTCCAGCGTCCCCACGGGCGTGGCCGGGTTGATCACTACGCCGGCATTCACGTTGTGACTCTGGATCAACTCCAGCGTGCGGTGCAGGTGGACACAGGCTTCCTGGTGCACGGAAATCCAGTCAGCCCCCGCATCCACGAACGCAGGGATGAACTGGTCAGGATTCTCGATCATCAAGTGAACGTCCAAAGGGAGGTTCGTCGCCTTGCGTAGCGAGGCGACCACAGGCGGACCGATGGTGATGTTGGGAACAAAATGACCGTCCATCACGTCAACGTGCAACACGGTGGCGCCGCCTTCAGCCACCGCCTGTACGGCAGCAGCCAAGTGGGCAAAATCCGCGGACAAAATGGAAGGCGCTAGTTCAATCAATGCGTATACCTGATTGGCAGAGCTGCCAAAATTCTAACATGCTGCCGGAGCGCCCCTAGTCGCTAAATTCCTACAATATCAGGGGTTAAGGCATATCCTGCGGAAGACCCGGAAGCATACACCTTAGTCTTTACAGCCCCCAAAACGCAAAAGTGCCACACACCTTTCTCCAAGAACGAGCAGCGCCTCTGATTTTGCGTGTTTCAGAACAGGATTGCCTGCAGGAGATTTGCCGGGGAAAGGTTCCGGACCGGTCAATCCCGCATGTGGCGTGCAACCCAGTCCGGCCGATTCAGCTTCCCACTCCCAAGCAGCACGAGCGGGCAAGCAAGCTGCTCGGGAAAGGGCTGTGCTAACCGGCAAGCCCCGCTGCGCAAGGTTAACCACCGCGCGGAACAACGCCCGAACGTGCGCAAGTTGCACGCCGGTCAAGCGAAGGCTTTTGCCCTTCAGGGTCTTTCTGCAGACGCTTTCCACGGTCTCGCAGATGTAACAGGCCATGAGCAGGGCAAGAGCCTTTTTCTTGTTGAGCACTCAGCAATCAGCAGTCGGCAATCAGCCAGCCCAAGAAAAACCGAAAACCGCGAATGAAGCGAAAGAAAGCAAACCATTCTCAGCTGCACGGATTCGCATGATTCGCGAGATTCGCGGCCCGTTTTCTCTTGGCGCATGGCCTAAATGTTGGGCAGTGCTAACCCGTTGCAGCCCGGCGGCTTTCCCTGGCTGCCGCAAAACTTGGGCGGAGCGGCTCCTCGGCCTCGCGTAAACCGGAGTGAAGATGCCAGCAATGCAGGTGCTCGGCCTCGGAGTGGTGAGTCGTTTATAGTGACTGCATGCCTCTGGTGGAACTGCGCCGTCTGAGCAAGACTTACCAGGCCGGCGGGGGAATATTCGGCCAGGCCGCGCACGAAGTCCACGCCGTCAACGGAGTCTCACTCGACATTCACGCCGGTGAGACCTTGGGCCTGGTGGGCGAGTCAGGATGCGGCAAGAGCACTCTGGGACGCATGATCCTGCGGCTGATCGAGCCAACTTCAGGCAGCGTCAATTTTGACGGCCAGGACGTGCTTGCTGCATCTGCCGGGGAACTGCGCCGCCTGCGCCGCCACATGCAGATCATCTTTCAGGACCCGTACGCCTCGCTGAATCCGCGCATGCGGATCGAGGACATCGTTACGGAGCCACTAGTGATTCACGAGGAGCGCAGGCCCAGCCGCCCTGCAATGCACGAGGGCGCCGTGGCCATGATGCAAGCGGTCGGCCTCGATGAGGCTGCCCTTCGCCGCTATCCCCATGAGTTTTCCGGCGGGCAGCGCCAGCGCATCGGGATTGCGCGCGCGCTCATGCTGCGTCCCCGACTCATCGTGTGCGACGAGCCGGTTTCCGCACTCGACGTGAGCGTGGGAGCGCAAATCGTCAACCTGCTTAAGCAGCTCCAGCAGGAGTTCGGCCTGACTTACCTGTTCATCTCGCATTCCATGCCGGTGGTGCGCTACCTGAGCGACCGCATCGCCGTGATGAGCCGGGGAGAAATCGTGGAGTTGGGCGACTGCGAGCAGATCATCGCCAACCCCGCGCACGAATATACGCGGACGCTGCTGGCGGCAACGCCGGAACCGGAATTCATGACTTAGAAGGCTATTTCTTGAGCTTGCCGAGGAAACGAATCCTGCCGCTTAAAGTGCGATGGCCGGTGCCGAAAAAGTTGAGGAAAAAGGGAGAGTTTACGTTGTTGTCGACGAAGAACGGATTCACGCTGTTGGTGATGTTATCGATGCCGATGCGGGCCGCCCAGCGGTAACCGTGAAAACCGAACTTGGTCTCAAGCGTGGTATTCAGAGTGAAGAAGTTGGGGAAGCGATGGGCGGCTGGGCCTTCCACCAGGCGGCCAAACTCATCCACAGTGGAGAAAGGGAACCCCGTGCGCCACAGCGTGGAGTAAGCCAGATCAAACCTCTTGAACTTCCAAGGCAGAGGATAGGAGCCCCAAGACTGCACCAGATCGGGCGAGTTCCAGGGCAACGGCCCTCCCAACTGGCTACCAGTGGTGAAATTGTCCAGGTTGAATCCAATGGTTTCGTTGGTCCGCGCATTGGACCTGGTGTAGGAAACCGCGAACGGATACCCCGGCTTGAGCTCGCGACGCGCGATCAGGGTCACGCCGTCATATTTTTCGTTGCGGTGGTCCTGCAGTATGTAGTTGCCGCCGGGCTGGAGCTCATAGGCCCATACGTGGTCTCCATGACGGCTGATGAAATTCACGGATGTATAGATCCGCCACGGCAGCCTGCGTTCCAGGCCCAGGCTCCAGTTAACGAAGCGGGGCATGGTCAACATGGCAGGATTCACCAGGAAGGATGCCGGCAGCGCCAAGGCCTGGGGGGAGAAAAAACTATCCACGCGCGAGCCCTGCAGCGCCAGGCTGGCCGCGGATAGGTTGGTGCGGTCGTAATAGACCCCAATGCCCGCGCTCAGCTTGGTGTCACTCTTGCGAGAGAGCAGCGCGGCGCCCGCGAGCCTGGGCGAGAACAGGTTACGGCTGACGTAACTGTCGTAGTCCCACCGCCCGCCGGCATCGATGGTAAGTCTGGAGAAAGGCGACCAATGGTCCAGAGCATAAGCGCTGCCTTCCTGCGTGCTCAAGCTGAAGTGAGGGGCGTTTTGGAAGGTGATCTGGCGCAAAAGCGCGCCTTGATCGTCCACAAACCGGATTGGCACGCGCGACGATTGGCCGGCAAACACGATACGGTCCCAGCTCACGCCCAGCGAGATCTGGTGCGTGCCCGCTTTTTTCAGCGGCTTAAGAAACAGATTGGAAAAGGACTGGGTACGCTCAGAAATGCTCCGGGAAGTGAGATAGAAATTCCCGTCGCGTCCTGTGGGCAGGAACACATACGGCGACTGGCCCATGGGCAGAAGCGAGCTGATGTTGCGGTGGAACGCGCCGCCGAACTCCAGCAGCGTGTTGCGGGCGATGGTGGTCTGGTCCTTCAGGCTGAAAAAGTACAAGGTTGAAAGCTGGTTGAAGGAATCCTGGATCGGGTCGAATGGGGAAATGCCGGCGTTGTCGGAATCAAAATGGTTTAGCAGGGCGCTGGCGGTGAGCACGTTGCCCGGACTCAGGTTTACCCGCACGCGGAGAAGATCGGCGATGCGCCAGATCTGGTTGGTATCGGCGCCATCGGGAAGCTCCTTGACGATGTTGAGGTCGTTCTCGCCTTCGTGGGAAACGTCAAACCATGCTTTGTTCTTCACGATAGGACCGGAAAAACTAGCGCGCGGCGTCCAGTTGTTGAACTGGAAACCTTTGACGTTCTGAAACGTGGGAAAGAAATCGGTGACGTTGATGCGGAATTTGTCGTCGCCGTCCTGCACCGCCACATCCACCGGTCCGCCGGAGCCCTTGCCGAAGCGGGAGGAGTAACGGCTGCTGAGCACCTCGAGCTTGCGCAATGCGTCCGGGTTGATGCGCATGCCCAGTCCGCCGCCGGCGGGCTGGCTCACCTCAAAGCCGTCCAGGTAGTCCTGAACCTGTTGTGTGCTTGATCCGGCAACGTGGACCTGTCCGCCGTTGTCTGCCACCACGCCGGGAATGTAAGCCATCACGTTACGGTAGTCGCGCGTGGAGGGGTACGGGATGGTGGAAATGTTGCTGGCATTGACCGAGACAGCGGAGGCCGCCTGGTCATGCTCGATGAGGGAAGGTTCGGCGGCGACTTCAATCTCTTCTTTGTATTCGCGCACTACCTGCAGCCGCACTTCCACCGGCACGGTTTGGCCGGCCGCTACCTCGATCCGCTGCACCACCGTCGGATAAAACCCCTGCTGTTGAACGGTCAGGCGGTAGGTTCCTGGAGCCAGTTGACCCAGAGTTGTAATGCCGGAAGGAGTCGTGCGGGCCCGTGACAGTACCTTGCCGTCTTGTTCCACGCTGACCGCGACTGCTGCCAAAGCCTGGCCGTTCTGGTCCAGGACCGTCACCTCAATCTGGCCTGCGGCTGCGCTCTGGGCACCGGCCGGCACACCGGCGCCGACCGCAAGCAGGAGAACTCCTGACAGCGCCGCTAGAAAACAAGACTTGGCGTAAACAGCCACTCTGATCACGTTGAGCTTAGATGACAAAAACTCCAAATAAGGGCGGCATCTCTGGATGGAATTTATTCTACTGCGGCCTGCCGCTCATCACTACGGCGAAAGGGCATGCACTAATGCGGAAAATCATCTGAGCCCCACCGGGCAAAGGCGGCCTGAGCCGGGCCTGACCGGGGGTTCGCCTTACTCGGACTCAACGTGCGGCGCCGATTCCACCACGATGGCCTGGGACTTTCTTGGCTCTCCCTTGCTGCCTTCACGGCTTTCATGCCGCTCCACCGGCCGCTGGCGCTCATCGAACTTGCCGAAAATCATCTTGCCCGCCGTGGTCTGCAAAACGGAAGTCACGGCGATGTCGACGTTCTTGCCGATCAGCTTGCGCGCGTTATCCACCACTACCATGGTGCCGTCGTCAAGGTAGGCCACGCCCTGGTTGTATTCCTTGCCCTCTTTCAGGATGAAGACGCGCATGGTTTCGCCGGGCAGCACAATGGGCTTGAGGGCGTTGGCCAGTTCGTTGATGTTCAGCACCTCAACGCCCTGGAGCTGCGCCACCTTGTTCAGGTTGAAATCGTTGGTGATGATTTTGGCCTCATAGCCCTTGGCCAATTCGATCAGCTTCAGGTCCACTTCCCGGATGGTGGGAAAATCATCTTCCACGATCTGCACGTTCACAGTGACGATTTTCTGGATGCGCTGGAGAATATCCAGCCCGCGGCGGCCACGGTTGCGCTTGAGCGAATCGGCTGAATCGGCCACCAATTGCAGTTCACGCAGCACGAACTGCGGGATGACCAGGATGCCGTCAAGAAAGCCTGTCTCGGCGATATCGGCAATGCGCCCGTCAATGATGACGCTGGTATCCAGGATCTTGAAGCTCTTGCGTCCCTGCTTTTCCGCTCCAAAAAGCCCGCCCAGCGCGGCCAGGTTCAGCAGGTCGCCCTTGTTGGCGCCCACGATCAGGCCCACGTAAGCCATCAGCAGCATCACCATAAGCTGCAGAAATCTCTGGGTTTCAGGATGCGTGATGCTATTGCGGATGACCACGCTAAACAGGTATGCGCCCAGGATGCCGAGCGTGCTTCCGATCACCGCTCCGATCAACCTTTTCAGGCTGACCACCCGCAGCCGCACTTCAAAACCGACTACCAGGAGGCCTATTGCCACACCCAGACACCCTGCGAACCAGGGCGGGAATTTTGCCAGCCCGAAGGGCTGCAGCATGTAACAGACGAGCGCAACGACCGTAATGAAAGCAAGACGAATAATAAACAGGTCCATAAGGACCCTCCCGACCGAGGCTGCTGCTGGTCAAGGTAAGAATTTGATCAAAATTCTTGCAGTACCCTCTGATTTTATGTAGCCCCCAAACAACACTTACAAGCGGAGATATGAAATCTAATAAATGTCCCCGCCACCTTAGTCCGCACAGTATACATCAGCCCGAATCGCCGGCGAGAACGTTCTTGGTTATCGAACAAGTAAACACTGACGCGAGCTTTGTTGTTGACCGGGTTAACAGCTCGCGGCATCTTGAATGATGAGTTTCGCTCGTCCTCCATGTTCCCGCGAACCAAGTTGGCCGATAGCAGATGAGCGGCCTGAAAGCCGGCGCTGAAAATCTCGGGGGAGAATAAGCGCCGGTTTTTCTTCATTTGCCCGTTCTGTCCCGTGTGGCTCAGCGGTTTTCGATGGTTCCCAGCAGATCGTCGTAATAGGCCAGCAACGCCCGTTTGGGTTTGTCTTTCAGCCCGGTAAGGGTCACATGCTGTTCCAGGGTGTTGCTGCCGGACATTTGCGCCGAGCCCAGCCACGCGATCTTGCCGTTCGCGAGCTCCAAGTAAATCGGCACCAGCATCACAAAGTTCTTGCCCACGTCAGCCTGCGTTATCTTGAGATTCAGCACCACGTCGCCTTTGGCGTCATTGGAAAAAGAGTGCTCGAACTTGTAGCTGGGATATTCGGTGCCATAAACATATTCATCAAAGAACCAGTTCATGGTGTGGTTCTTGTCGATGTCCATCTCCGGCGTCATGTGCTTTTCCAGAATGGCTTTGAAGTCTTCCGTGCTGGCAGGACGATTGGCGTAGGTCTTGGTGAACTCATGCATCATGGCCTTGAAGCGCGCGTCTGGATCACTCCCGCGCTGCTGCATCATGAAGCGGACCATCTGCAGGATGTACGCTCCTTTGGGGTAGATGAGATCCCGATAGATATTGGCCCCGGTTTTTGCGCTATTAAGACGGCGGCCCATGGTCACCGGACCGACATCAATGGCGCGAACACCGAACCGGTTCTTCTCGGTCATAAAGCGGCGCTGGTCGGCCCAGAACTGGTGGTAGACATCCAGGTTCTTCTGGCTGTAGACATACTGTAAAAAGAGGGCGGCCGACATGTCGGCGAACCCCTCACTCATCCATTGATCACGGTACGAATTCCAGCCCACCAGGTGTCCCCACCATTGATGGGCAATCTCATGTGGGCCGACCACCTTGAAATAACCGAACGCTTCTCCAATGCCAAGCTGATGCCGGACGGTGGAATCCAGGAAGTAGTCGATGGGCAGGTACACCAGTCCGGGAAATGACTGGCCGTACCCGAGCGCCGCCTGTTGGGTCATTGCCAGGTGCTTGTAAGGGGCTTCGCCAAAGTAGTCAGTGTAGATTTCCACCGACAGTTTGGCTTCACCCATGGCTTTCTTCATCATGCCCACCGTGCTCATGTTGCCCAATGTGCCCGTGGCGTCCATCCCGGAGCCACCCATGCGCGGCATGGCATCTATTTGTTGCAAACCGGCGATGATGTCTGGCGGATTGGGGTTGGCGAAAGTCTCCAACTGGTAAGGCTGCTTGATAGGCTTGTCTTCCTCGCGCTTGAAATTGCCAAAGTTGAAGCCCGCCACGGCCTGCGGGACCTCGGTGGTCCATTGCGTGATGGTCTCATGTCCTTCATCAATTTTCTTCAGCAGCTTGCCGGTTGCCACCATGGTCATGCCCTTGGGCACGTGAAATGACATGTCAAACATGGCGTAGCTGCCTAAGTCCTGGCTGGGATACCAGTTCGCCCGGGCGCCGTCTACAGGATAGTAGTTTCCATTGCCTTCATTCCTGAGGGCATCCTTGCCGCCATAACGGGTTGTGATGGAGTAACTCTCTCCCTTTTTCAACTCCCGCGGTAGAATTAGTGCAAAGTCCGGGTCGTCGTCCTTGTCTTCCTGGATGAAAGCCAGCGCTTCGCCGTCCTTGCCGGCCACCGAATCCACGCGCAAGGTGGGATACAGGTCCATCGGGACTACGCGCACGCCGTCCTGGCGCGAGGTGAAGGTGGTGACCGCTGTGCCCGTCAAGAAACCATTCTTGGCGATGCCAATGTCCAGCTTCTGACGCTCAATGGTGACCGTCCGGTTCTGTTCCGTGCTGCTGGCCGAGTGCTGGCCGTATTCTTTGGCCAGATGAAAACCCGCCCAGATGCCTGCGCGGTTGTCGTCCCAGAGCAGGAGCGAAACTTCTTCCGGCGCCACCAGGCTTGATCCGTGGGGATCAACGTCGTAGACCATCTTGTCGCTGTACTTCTTGCCTTTGACAAATGCGATGAACTTTCCGCCCGGACTGGAGCTCAAAACGTCTTCGAGAAGCCGCGCGGAGAGGTTGTCTTTGAGTTTCTTGCGGAGCTGCTGCTGGATATCGCTGAGCACGCCCGCCGGATCGCCGCCTGCGTTACTGTTATCCACCACGGCGGCTTTCCTCAGTTCCTCTTCCGTGCCGTCGGTGAAGCGAAAGACCGCGTTGGAAAACTGTTCTTCAAAAGGCTGCCCCTTGGTCAGGATTGCCAGATTGCGCCGCTCGATTTCAGTCGGAGGAGTGAGCGCAAAGCTCGCATCACCCATGAACACCGCTCCGGTGATCTTTCCGTTCACCGGTTCCAACAAGAAAAACACTCCGCCGCGAAAAGTAAATGCGCCTGCGTCACGCTTCAGAGTGAAATCTTTCACGTGGATGGTCTCTGTCCCAACCTTCACATTGCGCAGTTTGAGATAAGTAGCATCATTGTTGGCCATTGCACGCGGAGTGGAAGGGCTTGATTGCTCAAGCGGTGAAGCAAAGGCCATTCCATCTACTCTGGATAGAAAGAGCAAGGCAAGAACTAGGACTGAGCGGCGTAGCATATAACTTCCCCAAGAAAAAAACGTAAGAAGCTGGGACATTATGATTCAAAGGAGCTGCTAAACTCAAATGGCGGTGCGCGGTCCCACCCGGGGCAGCTCGGGGAACCTACTTAGTCACTGGACCGCGAACGCGGGGCAACCCCAGAGTAGCGGGCGTCCTCAGGAACGAGGGTAATGTTGCCCGTAAGCCCCGCTTGTGCGACATTAATATGCCGCACAATCGAGCGCCCGGTCACAGGTGAATATGGCAAAGAAACAAAAACCGCGCACATATGAAGAAGTCGTAAGCTGGCTTCGCGACCACGGATTCGACATTTTGGAAGCGCCCGGTACGCAGAATCGCGTGTTCATGAAAAAATTCAATTGTTCCGCCGCCATCGAAAAAAACGCCGAGGACGGCGCGCGGCTGTTTGCCAAGCCCGGCTACCTGATCGGCGGCGAAATCTCCCGCCTGACTGACAAGGGCTACCAGAAGTTCCTGAAGACCACCAAGACCGAAATTCCCGCCACCGCTGACCACTTGCAGGCCCTGCACCAGTTTTCCGAAGAGCTGCGCGAAGCCATGGGACAGGTGAGCCTGTACAACGAATCCCTGGGCACGGTGAGCGACCGCTATGTGTATGACCGGGTTAAAGACCGCGACTTGCCTGAATCGCAGCGCCCGCAGCGCGCCTGGGAGGGCAAGCCTCTGCCGGCAAACAAGAGAGCGTAAGAGAATCGCCGGCATCGCGCGGGATCGCCGGAATCGCCGAGATCGGAAAACCTGCGCGCAGGCTGAGGACCCGGTTTCATCGGGGCCGCGATCATGATGAGATCATGCACGTTACTGCACACTTAAGGCCGTAACAACCCTTTCAGAGCACAAATCCTTCTAAACCAAGCAAGGACCGGCGTCGCGCCGTAGCAGAAACCGATTGCCATCTCTTTTGACATTTGGCTAGGTCGCACCTAGACTGCTACAGCGAACAAGGAATCAGTTCATATCTAGAGAGCAAGGAGATCGATACATGATTCGTAAGTTTGTTCAAAGTTTAACTGTGCTATGCGCGTTGTCACTCTTCGCGGGCATGGCCTATGCGCAGGCCGCCAGCCCGAGCCCGGCGCCTGCCAAAAAGAGCAGCAGCAAAACTTCCGCCACGCCCAAGAGCCAGCAGGTGGACATCAACTCCGCCACCAAGGAGCAGCTCACGGCAATTTCGGGGATCGGTGACGTTACGGCGCAGAAGATCATTGATGGCAGGCCCTACAAGACCAAGAAAGACCTGGTCACCAAGGGCATCCTGACGCAGGCCCAGTATGACAAGATGAAGGACCAGCTTGTGGCCCACGGAGGCAAACCCAAACCGGCAGCCTCTCCGAGTCCCAAGAAGTAAGATCAGGAATCAGGAAACTACGGCGCTCGCCAGCGGGCGCCTTTTCTTTTTGGCGACGGTTTCCTGCTGCCAATCCACGTGGAAGACACGCACCGGCTCGTTACGTCCGCGCAAGCGCAGAGCGGGAAGCTTGCGCGTGTTGAACTTGTTGCTGATCTCAGCCGCGGTGGATTCCGTAATAAGGATCTCTCCGCCCTCCGCGCTGGACATGAGTCGCGAAGCGATGTTCACCGTGTCTCCCACCACGGTGTAGTCCAGCT
>DASVFK010000004.1:0-19891 GCA_036380095.1 Candidatus Angelobacter sp.
CGCCTGGAAGAAAACAAATACCGCTGGACCGCAGCCGATCCCAGCCTGCGCTGGTTCCGCCAGAACGGGCTGAACATGGACGTGAGGATTGAAGACATCTCCGAAAACGTTGCGGCGCTGGCGCTGCAAGGGCCGACTTCGAGCAGGCTCCTGAAATCGATTGCTGAAGCCGACATCGCCAATCTCAAATACTTCCGCGTGACCAGCGGCAAGATCGCGGGCGTACCCGTGGACATCTCGCGCACCGGATACACGGGCGATCTGGGCTATGAAATCTGGGTCAACTGGGACCAGGCTGTGAACGTCTGGGACGCGCTCATGGAAGCCGGCCGCCAGTTCGATATTCATGCCGCGGGCATGCTCGCCCTGGACGTTGCCCGCATCGAGGCCGGTCTGCTGCTGATTGAAGTGGATTACACCAGCAGCAAGAAAGCGCTCATCCCCGCGCAGAAGTATTCGCCGTATGAGCTGGGCTTTGGCCGGATGGTGCATCTGGAGAAAGAGAACTTTGTCGGCAAAGCGGCGCTCGCGCGGCAGCAAAAAAATGGTGTGCCGCGCCAGCTTGTGGGCCTGGAGTTGGATTGGACGGAGGTGGAGGCCCACTATGAGAAATTTGGGCTCACGCCGGCCGCGCCCGCGCAGGCGTCCCGCGTCCACGTGCCGGTCTATCTCGGCGGCAGGCAGGTGGGCAAGGCGACTTCCACCACATGGTCTCCACTGCTGAAAAAAATGGTCGCGCTGGCCAGCATTGATACGGCGCACTCGCAGCCCGGCGCCATGCTGCAAATGGAAATCACGATTGAAGCCGTTCGCCAGAAAGTGACGGCAACCGTGGTGAAGTTGCCGTTCTTCAATCCGGAGCGCAAGACGAAAACGCCGGTGTAGCGGTAGAGACGTGGCATGCCGTTGGCCTTGTAAGAGCGATTCGTCCGGTGCTTTGATATCTGTGGCATCGGGCTCAACTCATGAAGAAAGCTCCTGGCATCGCACGTGTCACGGCGCCACTTCAGTCGTGCCACTAGGTCATCTTCGCCCTGTCATGTTGAGCGAGCCCGCGGGATCCTGAGCAGAGCGAAGGGGACTAAGGGCGAGTCGAAACATCCCGAGTGACTGTCCCCTGCGATTCGGATTCGAGGCATTTCAACGAGGAAGCCTTTCCTGTTGCGCCCCGGCGCTCTGCTGATGGAACTCTCTTGTTGACTCAGGGGCTGAAGCCCGCATTACTTTCGCGCCCCTTGCGGCACGACTGAAGTCATGCCCTGGCACGTTTGAATCCTGGAAGGCTTTTGGTGCTCTTTGGGGCCAGTGGCCCAGAGGTTCGAAGCGCAGATTTCTCCGTCCCGCGCGGGATCCCGTAATTCGGGGTTCGCAGTTACTTGTTTCCCCCACCCAACTGCTTGAGCTTCTGCTCGGCGCTCTCCCGGATGGCATTGCGCATCGCTTCAGGCGCCTTGGTGTCTGAGGCCAGCAACTCGAGCGCCTTCTTTGCATTTTCCAGCGCCATGTCTTTTTGGCCATCGGCGAGATAAGCATCGGAGAGGCTGTCATAGACGTTGGCCGAATCGGGAAAGGCCTGGACGTTGAGCTTAAGGATCTCCACCGCGCCTTTGGCGTCGCCGGCCAACATGTGCTCGTAGCCCATGATGTTGACCGAGGCTTCTGTGAACAGAACGGCGTTGGGGTCCTGTTTCCGCGCCTCCTCCAGCTTTTGCGTAACCTGCGCGGCCCCGCCCGGCTGATCGATCACGTTCAGAATCTGCACCGTGGGTGGCGCCTGCCAGCGTTCTTTCGCGGTTGGCGCATGGCCCGGCGTCTTGATGAGCGTGGTCACATACCAGTCAACAATGGCGGTGCGCAATTCCGGATGAACGGCAAAAATGTCCGCGCCGTGGCCTCCCTTGGCGTAATGCAGGATCTGGTTGCCGGGGTTGGTGGAAATGCTGAAGATCCACTGGGTGGACTCGATGGAAGCGGCGAACTCATCGTCGTCCGCCAGGCCGGCAAGAATCGGCATCTGCGGGGTCTCCCGCAGGAATTTGCGGCCCGCGAGGTCGGTGGTCCCGGAAAGCAGAACCAGCGATTTCACCTCCTTGGGATGGCGGAGCGCCGCCTGCACGGAATTGTTGAAACCGCAACTCGCCCCGCCCACTCCGATCATGTCGCGTTTGACTCCCTGCTGTGATTGCAGGAATTGCAAAGCCACGTCAATATCGCCGGGCCAACGGCGGGCTTGTTCCTGGGCTTCCTGCTGCGTCGCCTTGGCAGCCGGTATGCCGCTGCTTTCGCCAAAGCCGCGCAAATCCAGGGTGAGCACGTTGATGCCGGCTGCGGCCAACTGCTGTGCCAGTTCGTCCCACACTTTGCGCTGCCGGTTGCATTGATGCAGCAATAAAACTCCGGGCCCGGGCTTGGCCGCGGCAAAATACGTTGCCTTGAGCTTGGCCCCATCTTTCGCCGCCAAGTCCACCACCCGCATGGAAGACGGTTGCTGCGCTGCACAAGTAATTGCCAGCAAGACTGAAGTCAGTGTGAAGCACAGGACGGACTTTCGGGACATGGGCACCTTCACCTCGCGATTGCTTCTGGTTGGACACCATCAGCGGTCAAAATGGTAGCAGGATTGGGCCACGAAAGCCTCTTCATCATCGAGACATGCCGCGTCTCTACCACTTCTTAAAGATGAAAAACGCCGCCACCACGATAAAAAAGAACCCCACCGCCTGGTTCCACTTGATGTCCTGCTTCAGGTACCAGATGGAGAAGAACGAGAACACGGTCAGCGTGATGATCTCCTGGATCGTCTTTAACTGGGCGGCATTAAAGATATGGCTGCCGTAACGGTTGGCGGGGACTTGAAAGCAATACTCAAAGAAAGCGATGCCCCAGCTGATGAGCGTGACCCTCCACAAGGGCACGTTCTGGTATTTCAAGTGTCCATACCAGGCAAAGGTCATGAAGATGTTGGAAAGTAAAAGAAGGATGATGGTGAGCATTTTTTTGGTCTTTATCCCATTCCCAGGTCGGCTGAGGATTCGAGCGGTGTGCCGCAGACGCGGCAGATCACGGCGGAGCAATCGCCGCAGACCAGCGGGTCATCCACTTCGCGAGCGCATTGCGGGCAGTAGAGCGCCTCAGGTGTACGCCCTTCGGGTTTTGCGGGGTCTGCCATGATTGCGGCACGGTTTGCGCGTGAAACTTCTCAATGTAGCATAGAAACATGGAACCCAAAGCTGCCCCCATTCATTCCCCGGCCGACCAGAAACTGCAAAACGAATTCAACCAATGGGCCGCCGCCGGCCGCGGCGACGAGATGGAGGAGCACCACTCCGATATCACCGAGCAGACGCTCGAACTCATGGACCTGCAAGCTTCAGACCGCATCCTTGACCTGGGCTGCGGGACCGGCTGGGCTTCTCGCCGCATGGCCCGCGTCGCGACCGCCGGCGAAGTCGTGGGCCTGGACGTGGCCGACGAGATGCTTCGCCGCGCCGAACTGGCTTCCTCCGGCATCAAGAATGTCCGCTATGTCTGGGGCTCGGCGGAAAAGATCCCGGCGCTGGACAACTCGTTTACCAAGGTGCTTTCTGTCGAGTCGTTTTATTACTACGCCGATCAGGGCAAGGCGCTGGACGAGTTGCGGCGCGTGCTGGCGCCCGCGGGCCGCCTGTTCATCCTGATCAATCTCTACAAAGACAATCATTACTCGCTGCGCTGGGTGAGCGAGTTGAAAGTTCGGGTGCATGCGCTTTCTGAAGCCGAGTACATCTCTATGCTGGGACAGCACGGATTCCAAAACGCGGAAGCGCGACGCATTCCTGATCGCAGCCCCACGCCGGAGACGTATTCCGGCAAGTGGTTCAAGAACGCCGAAGAGCTCCGCGAGTTCAAGCGCATCGGAGCGCTGCTGCTGATCGGGACCAAGGCAAAAGAAACCGGGAAATCCTGAAACGGGACCGCGATGCGAGTTTTTGCCATCTCTGACCTGCACGTGGACTTTGAGGAGAACAAGTCCTGGGTGGCCGGGCTTTCACTGCAGGACTACCAGCACGACGTGTTGATCTGTGCCGGTGATGTGTCACATCGGCTTGGTGAAATGTCCAAAGCCCTGGAAGACTTACGAAAGCGTTTTGATACCGTGGCGTACCTTCCCGGCAACCATGAGCTGTGGGTCAATGGCAGTTCCAACGGCACATCGCTGGAGAAATTCAGGCAGGTGATGCGCGTGGCCGCGGAGGAAGGTGTCCACACCGGGGCGCTTCATCTCGATGACGTTGCCCTGGTGCCGCTGCACGCCTGGTATGACTATTCGTTCGGGCAGCCATCCCCCGATCTTTTGCAGCGGTGGGCGGATTACCAGATGTGCCTGTGGCCGGCGGGTCTAAATCAAGAAGAGATTACTCAACACTTCCTTTCGCAGAACCAACTCCTCCCACCCGACACGATGAAGCCGGTGATCTCGTTTTCCCATTTTGTGCCGCGAAGCGACCTGGTGCCCGATTCAGGCACGGCCGGCCATTTTCTGCGGCCTGTGCTCGGCTCTCAGGCCCTTGACGTCCAGATCAGAAAACTCGGCGCATTCATGCACGTCTACGGGCACTATCACGTCAATGGCCGCCAGGAGCGCGAGGGCGTGGTCTACCTGAATAACGCGCTGGGGTACCCACGGGAAGAAGGGCTTTCTGAAAGACGGCTGCTGTGCATCTTTGAGACTTGATAGGGCAGGAAATGTTAATCTAAAGGACATCTGTTGGTTCGCGCCCGTAGCTCAGCTGGATAGAGCGATTGCCTCCGGAGCAATAGGTCGGGAGTTCGAATCTCTCCGGGCGCGCCATTCTTCACAGGTTTGTCGTTTACCTCTTACAAAGTACAGTTGCCATCGACGCTATGTCGGCTCCGCTGCGGACGCGCAGGTCAGGCTTGAACGACACAATGCCGGTTTCTCTCGATCTACCAAAGCCTGGGCGTGGGTTGTCTGACGACCCAGAGGTAGGTGGCTACCGCCTTGTCTTAGCTGCACAAACCTGCACCGATCAAGCGTCCGCGAGGAACTCACGGCCAATTATAAGGTCGATCGCGGCAGCTGGCAGAAGATCAGGTCCGGCTCAGAAGAAACGCTGCGTGGGCTGCGATTAAGTCAGCAGAATTAGTTGAAACACCGAGGGTTCAGCCTGGGGCAGCCTCAACCACCCCTCCAGCGTTGTCTTAGGGAGAGACTGCAGAATCAAAGGGCTGACGGCAGCCCGACGTTTCTGAATCGCCGTGCGCGAAAAGGGATGCGCCATCTAAAGACGTTTATATTGTCGTGCTTGACGGTTCATTAAGCCAAGCGTATGCTCCCGTTCCGTTTAGTAGAGGTGTTCGTATGCACTCAGAGCCGTGGATCTCTCTCACAGCTCAACATTTTGTTACGCAGTTGCTCAAGTATGCTGGCATCTTGACTACGACAGGCCTCAGCATTCATTCCCTGCGGATCGAGACCGTCGATAAGTCAAAGGAGCCTCATCCATTCACGCCCGCTGGGAAGAAATACCTTCGTCTCCTGATCGGGCTTACAGTTCTGACTACGCTGGCGGCCTTCTGGGCCGACCGCGTCGACAAGCTAATCAAAGACGTTGCTGAAAAGCGCGGTAATGAGGAATTCCGCAAGCAATTGACGGCAGCCATGCTCGACGGCTTGAACCCAAAGCTGAAAAGCCAGGAGGAGCAAATCGATAACGCGCTAGAGCGTCTCAGGGGTGGGGTTGATGGAGCCGCCAGGAAGCTCAATCAAGCTGTCGAAAACAGTTCAGACCGACTGGATGATCGTTTGCACAGGGCTACATATAAGTTGCAAAGTGCGAATGATCCTCTCGATCAGCTTACGATTGCGTTGACCTTTGCCCACAAGCCAGTGAAAGACGTGCATTTCAATGACCCTGAAGTGGAAAAACGCTTGCTGGGATGGGACTCCATCTCAAAACAGCAGCAGGGATGTCAGTCCTGTTCCATGCTGGCGGCAGAGTATAAGAATCGTCCCGAATATCTGCCCTTAATGAGTGAGTTGTGGCAACCCGGAACCAAATCGCATTGGGACATTCTGTTTCGGAGCTTTGAGCTCTTATTGGACTCAACGAACTGCGACGTCCCATTGCCCTGGGATGCGGAGAAGAGCTGGACGGGTGATCGAAAGCAGCTAGTGTCATATCCGTGTCTCAAATTCCGGGTGGTCTCGAGGGGCGTTAAGGACGTCAGAGATCCTCTTGAACTCAAAGCAGGTGGTCACGGGTACTTTCGGATATGGGAAGACTATTCCTGGGTTAGGTTCGACCCGCTGCCGCGTGGGAGCGGAACCATTGGAGATACCGATTTGGTGAGTGTCTACGGCGAAACATGCTCGGATACAAAGGAAAAGGTCGAAGGCTATGTTAAATCGTTTCGCAGATACCCCCTGCTGGTGGCGCTAACAAAACACCGGAAGAATCAAATGGGAATATCCGAAACGGACTATGAAGCGCGTTTCTCACGTGAGTCGATCACTGTACCGACACGCGACGGCGGGTTCTGCAAGCAGATCGCCTACTCGGTACACGAATCCGGCATGCCATGAGCATTCAAGTGTGACGTTAACACGGTCTGCGCGCTATTGAGGCATATCGGGACAGGCGGATCGCTTGGATGTGTGTTGGCCTCATATCAAGCAGCGCAGGTGTTTCCGCCGCCATAACTGGCTGAACTGCCGAAGACAAAGTGGAAAGGGCCGACCTCGGGCGCAAGCAGCAGGGTGGGCTTGCGTCCAAATGCGATCTTTCTTGCCAATCCGGACTTCCCCAGTTCCTACCACGAAATCCTAGGTCGGGAGTTCCCCGCCGCGGCGGGTCTCCGGGGCGTCATTTCCCCGAGAGGCCTTCGCTCTGCCGCCTGGGCTGGGCACAGTGCTATCCTAATGGTTATAACTTCCAGAGGCGGTTTGTCACTGTTCATGTCCAACCCCAACAACCCTGAATCCAACCCCTCCCCTGGTTCGAGTGAAGCCACGAACGAATCCACCGAGTCGTTTGGCGAGCTGCTCTCCCAGTACGAGAAGAGCCACAAGCGCAAGCCCGAGGAGAGCAAAGGGCTCGTTGGCACGGTGATCGCCGTGACTGCCGACTCGGTGCTGTTCGATATCGGCTTTAAAACCGAAGGCATCCTGCCGCTCGCGGCGTTCAAGGCCGGCGAGACCGTCAATCCCGGCGACAAGTTCCCCGTCGCCATTAAGGGCCGCGACCCGGAAGGCTATTATCAGCTTTCTCTCGGCAAGATCGAGCAGCCCAAGGACTGGGAGTCGCTGGAGAAGGCCTTCGCGGAGAAATCGCCTATCCTCGGCACCGTCACCGCCGTGATCAAAGGCGGGCTCAGCGTGGACGTGGGCGTACGCGCCTTCATGCCGGCTTCGCGCAGCGGCGTGCGTGACGCGGCGGAGTTGGAAAAGCTTGTAGGCCAGGAAATCCGCTGCCGCATCATCAAGCTCGACGTGGCGGATGAGGACGTGGTGGTGGACCGCCGCTCCGTGCTCGAAGAAGAAGAGCGCGCCGCCAGCGACCGCCGCTACTCTGAGATCAAGGAAGGCGATACCGTCAGCGGCACCGTGCGCAACCTGGCCGACTATGGCGCCTTTGTGGACATTGGCGGCGTGGACGCGCTGCTCCACGTGAGCGACATCTCGTGGGCCCGCGTCAACAAGCCTGCCGACGTGCTCACCGTGGGCCAGCAGCTTGAAGTCAAGGTGCTTAAGATCGCACAGGAGGGCGGCAAGCGCCGCATCTCCGTGGGCATGAAGCAACTTGAGCCGCATCCCTGGGATTCGGCGCCGGAAAAATTCAGAGTCGGCGAGCGGGTGCGCGGCGTGGTGACCCGCGTGGTGGAGTTTGGAGCGTTTGTTGAACTCGAGCCGGGGATTGAAGGCCTGATTCATCTCAGCGAAATGTCGTGGGCCAGAAAAGTCAGGAAGCCCAGCGACGTGGTCAAGCCGGGCGAGACCGTGGAAGCGGTGATCCTGGGCGTGAACCTTGGTGAGCGCCGCATCTCGCTGGGACTGAAGCAGGCGCTCGGCGATCCCTGGGCGGACGTGCTGCGCAAGTTCCCCGTAGGTTCAGTGGCGGAAGGCCCGGTGACCAGCCTGATGAAGTTCGGAGCGTTCGTTCAGCTGGCTGAAGGCGTGGAAGGCATGATCCACGTGAGCGATCTCAGCGCCGAGAAGCGCATCAATCATCCCTCGGACGTGCTCAAGCTGGGCCAGCCGGTGAAGGCGCTGGTGCTGGAGGTGGACACGGAAAAACGCCGCGTTCGCCTGGGCATCAAGCAGATGGTCCCCAGCAGCCTGGATGAATACATCGCCGAGCACAAGCCCGGTGACGTGGTCTCCGGCCGCATGACGGAGGTCTCCGGCGGCTATGCCCAGGTAGAATTGGGCGAAGGCGTGCTTGGCACATGCCGCATGCCTGCTGAATCTCCTGCCGGGCCGTCTGCGGCAACGGCTGCGCCCGCCGAAGCCAAAGCGGATTTGTCATCGTTGAGCTCCATGCTGAAAGCGCATTGGAAGGGCGGAGCTTCCTCTTCAGGTGGCGGATCCAAACCTGAAGCGGCGCGCGCCGGCGAGGTCCGCAGCTTTCGCATTGCCCGTCTCGACCCGGAAGCGAAGAAGATCGAACTGGAGCTGGCGTCCAAGGCTTGATCGCAATGCTGCCGTGAACTAAACCCCGCGGTTCATCGCGTGCCCGTGCCTGGGTCTGCTTCTGCTCGCTGTAGGTCCAGGGACACGCGCTCCCCGTTGATGAGAACGATGCTGCGGTTGATCAGCTCCTGGCCGGTGCAGTCGTACTTCTCGTAGCAGAGGAGCGCCCCGAAAGGCACCACGAACTCCACTGACTGGCTGGCGGACTGTCCTGGCTGGTGGACGGTGGTGCTGAAGTCAACGCCTTCAAACTTCGGGTTGTCGTGAAAATATTTGGAGACCGGCCGCAGCAGGTGGGAGATGTGGGTGTCAAAAGCAAGGGCAGCGATGCGGTACTGCGACGGTCCTCCCGGCTGCTCCAGGTCAGTGGTCACGTTGAGTTGAAGATAAGCGCCCTCATGGAACGCGATAAAGTCCGGTGGCGCATAGTCCACGAAATGCGCCTGCGCCTTCAGCGTCGGTATCATGCTTTGCAAGGTAGCGTCGTACGCGGTCTTCAACTTCTCCAGGGCCACAGGTGAGGTGTCGCGTGCCACGGTCTTGTTCCCGCGGATCTTGTTGAGCAGTTCTGATTCCGGAATGTACCTGGGGTTCACCAGCGTCCCCGGTTCCGCATTTTCCGCGACCAGCGTCGGCCTGGATGTGGACGAAGACGACGTGGACGACGACGATGAAGACGAAGAATCGGCGTTGCGTCTGGCCAGATAATGATCACGTACGTCAGCGGGCGCATCATCGCCGCTCAGCCACAACGTCAGCGGGTCGCCGTTCAGATAGATTGCGCTCTCCAGCAGCGCCTGTTGCTGCGTTTCCACGTCCTTCGCTGCGGCCAGGCGCTCGGCCACGGTGCGGGGAAACAGCATCATCAGGTTTTCCGCACCCTCCGTGCTCACCTTCAGCGCCTTGCTTCGCACATGGTGTGAGATCTCAAACGCGTATGCGGCGAAGGGCACGGTGCGGTCCATTCGCGCCACCGCGATCTTCAGCAGCGGGAGTATCACGTCTTCATAGCTCTTCCGCGCTCTCTGGTTCCCGTTGAGCTTCGCCGCCGCATAAGAGATGTAATAGTTTCCCGTGATCTGGAGTACGGTTTGGCCGTTGAACTGTTCAAAGTGGATGGAACCCAGCGGCAACTGTTTCTGTTTTGCCTCGTCGATGTCGAGCGTCTGGCTGAAGTAAAAAGGGTAAGGGAAATGGAGCGCCGCGGCATCCGCCGCTACCTGCTGCAATTGCGCGATGTGCTGCCTCTGCAGGGTGCGCGCCGCCGGATCTTGGATTTTTTCGAGCGGCAAGACCTGTGCCCTGCCGGGAAGGCTAAGCATCCCTGTTGCCATCATGAGCACGCATCCAAAGACCCTACTTGCCATATTTCACTCCTGGTGCCTGATACGGTGGATCGGCTACCGCTCGAATATACGCGATCACGGCCTTGATTTCCGCCTGTTTCAGCGTGGCCCTGTAGGCGGGCATCTGTGGTGACTTGCCCAGGCCCAGGCCGCCGTTGGCAATCATGTTGGTCAAGTCAGCATCCGCCATGCGATTCAACGCGGCTCCATCGGTAAACTGGTGCGGCGCCGGCGAGAGATTGTCCAGGTTGGAGACCCGCTCCGGGGTCGATTCCGAATCATGGCAGCGAATGCAGTACTTCTCATTCACGGCCTGTCCCAATGTCTGCTCGTATCCCAAGGCAATCTCGCGCAGGTTGAGGGTTGCGCGGCCGCCGCCGGACTTGGTTGTCTCGGCTGTCAACTGGTAATCGCCGGCTTCAAAGCCCAGTTGCGCCGTGGTGCTGGCCTGGCCGCTGGAATCCGTCAGGGCCTGGGCCGGAGTAAATTGCATTCCTTCTCCGCGGAACGTGACCAGAGCATTGGTCACGGGATTGCCGTCCGCGCCGTTTACCTGCACCACCACCGGCTGCGCCAGCGTTGATCCCACCTGCGCGATCTGCTTGCTGCCGCTGACCTCAATGATCTGCGTGCCGTAGGCTTTTGGTTCGAGCGGTTGCGGACCGGAATGGCGGCATCCGGCCGGCAGAGCCAGGGAAGCGAGCACGGTAATGTGGAGGAGCTTCATTTGCCACCTCCTTGCTTGGCTTTTAGAGTCATCAGGAACGCCGTGAGGTCGCGGGCTTCATCATCTTTCAAGCTGAAGTTCGGCATCAGGGTTCCCGCACGCAGCGCGTTCGGGTCCTTCAGCCACTTGTACATCCACGCCGGTGTCAGCCGGTTGCCCACGCTGGCCAAAGCGGGACCAACGTAGCCTTTGTCGTTCTTGTAATCCGCGATGTGGCATGACTGGCATTGGTACCTGGAATAGAACAGTTGCTTGCCGCGTCCTGCTGCGGCGGCGTCCAACGCGTGGGGGTCCACCGTTTGCGCATCAAGCCCGGGCGACTGGTATGCCGAGAGGATGTAATCGGAAAGCGTCTTGATCTCTCCCGGGGTGAGATTGAACTTGGGCATGCGGCGGATCAGGGCCGGGCGGAGGGTGTTCGGGTTCTTGAGAAAATCTTCCAGCCACGCTCGCTGGACCGCGCTGCCTTCCCAGCTCAGATCGGGCGCCATGTCGCCACCGTTGCCGTTGATGGCATGGCAGCTCCGGCAACGCAAGTCTTCCATCAGGCGTCCGGCGTCGCCGCCAGGATGATAGTTGGTGGTCCGCGCCGCGGAGGTAACCAGTTCTTCCGGCAGCCCGGCTGCGCGGTCCGTTTGCGCGAGCAGCGCCGTCGCCAGTGCATCCACTTGCTGGTTTGTGAGCGTGAACTTGGGCATCTTGAGCGCAGGCCCGAAAGAGCGCGGATCGCGGATCTTGGCCACCACGTAATCCGGCAAGTTGTGTTTCATCCCGGGTGCGAACACCACCTGCGCCAGCGCTCTGCTGCCTACACGCGTAAGGTCGGGAGCAAAGTTCTGCGGCGGGTTCACGCCGTTGATCTGGTGACACGCCGCGCATCCGTCTTCCGTGACCAGCTTTTTGCCGTGCGCCACGCTGTCGGCGGTCGCTGGCGGCAGGTGCACGTTGGCCAGAAAGTCATCGTCTTTCTTGTTCATCAAGAAGCTGGAAAGCTGGCCGATCTGCTGCGCGTCCAGCCGATAGTGCGGCATGCGCGTTCCCGGCTCGTAGCCGGCGGGATTGTTGAGCCACCGCTGCAGCCAGTCTGGATTCACTTTGCTGCCCACGCGCGTGAGCTCGGGTCCAAAGTTGCCGCCCACCAGGTTACCCGCTGCGTTCTGTACGGCATGGCATGAGGAGCAGAATAAAGCGCCATAAAGCGCCGCGGCCTGCGTGGCATCGGGAGGAGGTGTCCGGGCGCCAAGGTTGATCGGTGTGTGTGCAGCAGACGAAGCTGTGCTCTGTGCCATCAAAAACGCGGAGATGTCGGCGGCATCCTGATCGCTGAGCTGGAAGTTCGGCATGGTTGCGGAGGCGGCATAAGCCTGTGGGTTTTTGATCCAGGCATAGATCCACTCCCGGCTGGTCTTCTCCGCGATGTGCATGAGCGGCGGCGGATTATCATCCGGCTTCAGCAGGTTTCCGTCCGGCTGCTTCACGATATGGCAATGCGCGCAGCCCATGGTGGAAAGCAGCTTCCTGCCGTCATTGAGACCCGGCGTGCCTTCCATCGGGCCCAGATGGCATTGTCCGCAACCTGATTCGAGGTAACGCGCCGGCAGCAGCGGCTGCTCCCACGCCTCAGTGGTGTAGTGTGCTTCCTCTACCGAGGTGGCCGGTCCTTGTCCGCGATGGCAAAACGCGCAGCCGAACTCATCCAGCGTGTGGGGAATCGGCGGATGCTTTCGGAACGGCTGCGCCGTTGAGCCCAGCAACGCGCCTTCCAGGTTTACGTGACAGCTTTCGCAGCGGTCCACCACGCCCAGTTTCGGCACCCATATCTGGCGAATGCCGCTGTGAAAGCTGCGCACCAGCGTGCCGCTCTGCCGCTGGCCGGCGATATTCAGGTACTCTTTCTGAAAATGGCGCCAGTCGCTGAAATAATTTTTCGCCGGCGCAATGGCCAGGGAAAGCAGCAGGGCCGCACTGACCACGCCGAAGGCCGTAAGCTCTCGCAATGTCGGCCGGCTGCGCAAAGGGCCGGGCTTGTCGTTATCGTCCACGCATCTTCTCCATTTTTCTCAGCTCCGCCAGGGCAGGACCCAGGACCATCCCGGACCACGGAAGAATGTGCCCACCGCGGTCAGCACAACCAGTTCCACTAGAAACCACGACATGATCCAAAAAGAGACAGGCCGGTCTGCCAGCCAGCGTTGAAATCCTTGGGGGGAATCCGGAGAGAAGCGCGACGACCACAGCAGCGCGCCTCCGACCAGCACAGTCGGCAGCAGCGGGACAACAAGGTCCAGCACGCGATCCAGCTTGGGGAGCGCCTCACCGCTCTGTACGAGTTGCTTTACGTCAAAAAGCAGAAAAATCGCGACCAACAGGGCCGGCACGGACATCATCACCCATGACCGGTAACGCGGTTCAGCCCAGATGCTGCGGCCTTCAATATTGATGTTGAAGTAAGGAATGATGATCAGGGCGCCTACGACCAGCCCCGGGATCATAACGCCCGCCACCACGGGCGGGAAGTAATGGAGCAACTCCTGCAGTCCGAGAAAGTACCAGGGCGCCTTGGCCGGGTTGGGCGTGTGCATGGGGTCGGCAATGCCTTCGAGCGGTGCATTGGCCAGCAGTGAGATCCAGACCAGAATCAGGAACGCGGCTTCCAAGGCGATGATGAAGCGGGCCAGCGCCGCGGGATATGTCATCACGCGTGTGTCATCGGGCGTTCTGACCTGGGGCGAGGTGCGGCGCAGAATGAAGGCAATGCGCCTTGGGTTCTTGCGCACATCGGACTGCACTTCGGCTTGTTGTTTCGTCGGTTCGGTCACGGGTTTTTCTTCTCCGGAACGTACAGGCCGCCATCCTTCCGGATGCGCCAGAAATGCACTCCCACCAGCAGCACCGCCGCCAGCGGCAGGATCACGCAGTGCAGCACGTAAAACCGCAGCAGCGCGTTGGCGTTGACTTCATTGCCGCCCAGCATCAGGAAACGGATTTTCTGTCCCACCAGCGGGACCGCCTTGGCGATGTTGGAGCCTACGGTCACGGCCCAGAACGCCAACTGGTCCCAAGGCAGCAGGTAGCCGGTGTAGCTGAGCAGCAGCGTTACCAGCAGCAGGAAAACCCCGATGACCCAGTTGAACTGCCGCGGCGGGCGATACGCTCCGCGGTAGAAAACCTTGAACATGTGCGCAAACACCAGAAACACCATGGCGTGGGCCGACCAGCGATGCAAGTTGCGCAAAAAGACCCCTGATGCCACCACGAATTGCAGGTCCTTCATGTCCGCATACGCCTGCGGCACGGAGGGGTGGTAATAGAACATCAGCAAAATGCCGGTGGCCACCAGGATGAAAAACGTGCTCAGCGTGAGCGCACCCAGATACCATGTGGGCTTGAACTCCAGCGCGCGCGACCTTACCTTGACGGAAAAAAGATGCAGGAAGATATTCTGCTGAACGGCTTGTGAGCGATGGAGATTGCTGGAGCCGCTGCCGCTGCGGAAGATGGTGCGCCAGACCGATGTGTTCCTGAGACGATCGAATTCTGCCTTGAGCGTGGTAGCCATCGTTTATACCTTCACGAATTCCTGCGCTTTGAGCGGGCTGGAGCGGTCCACCATAAGATATCCGTCATCGCTCAGCCAGACCTTGAGCCAGGGCAGCGGCTGCGGCGCCGGACCGGCTACCTTCACGCCATCGCGGTTGAAGCGGCTGCCGTGACACGGGCACGCAATCAAGTCCAGCTCCGGCTTCCATGCCGTCAGACAGCCCAGGTGCGTGCATACGGCGCCAAGAGCGTAAAAGCCCTTGGGGCCGTTGATCAGGTAGATTCCGCTCTGCGGATCCAGCGTGACCGTGTTGGCGGCGAACTGGTCCGGCTTGCCCGCTCGGATGATGGGAGAGGCTTCAAACAAAACGTTGGGCGAGAAGAACTCGTAGGAGAACAGGCCCGTACCCACGCCCGCGACGACCAGAGAGCCCATGCCCAGCCTGGCGAAAAACTCTCTTCGACTGCAATCTTTGCACTCTTCCTCCGGCACAGCGCCCGCCGCTGGATTGGCTTGCCCTTCTGTCTTTGCGTCGCTCATTGGCCGCTCCTTAGATCGAAAGACTGGATTGGGATCAGCCCGGTTGGGTCGGCTGACCTGAAGTGGAACGCTTCCATGCTGATTTCGTTCACGGGACAGCGGAGTGCGCACAGGCCGCAACGGATGCAGCGCGTCTCATCCTTCACCATCACGGCTCCGGTAATGGCGCCTTCCGCCAGTTCCTGCGCCCGTACGCCGCGCAGTTCAACTTCATACTCCGCTTCGTTCTGCTCCAGGTGGGCCAGCACCGGCTCAGGAAACTCGAATTGTTCCAGGGGCACCAGCTCCAGACATTGCTCCGGGCATACATCAACGCAGCCGCCGCAGAGAATGCATTCTGAGCCATCGACCTCGGTCCCCTCGAAGACGGTATTGATCCAGCAGTGGAGGCAGCGCTGCGCCTCCAGCATGGCGGTGTCTTCGTTGAAGCCGATCTCCACTTCGGTGACGCCGGTGCGCCGCTCCAGCGGCAGCATGGGCACGGCCTGGCGCGCGATCTCCATGAAATTCGTGGCCATCTGGTGTCGATCGAGGACTTCAATTTCGATCAGGGGGTCGGCATGCTTTCGTCCCCGCAGGAACTCGTCGATGCCCACGGCCGCGCGCTTGCCGTCGGCAACACTGTCGATGATCAATCGCGGGCCGAAGACGCAGTCCCCGCCGGCAAAAATTCCCGGGGCTGAGGTCATCAGGCTGCCGCGGTCCACTTCGATCAGGCCGCGTGGCGATAGCTTGATCTTGCCGGCCGGACCGAGGAAGTCCAGGTTGGGGGCCTGACCGATTGCCAGGATGACCGTGTCGCAGTCCACCAGGGATTCGCTGCCGGGTTCGAATTGGGGATTGAACCTTCCGTTTTCGTCGAAGACGCGGCTGGTGCGCACGGTCTCCAGCGCCGTCACGCGGCCGTCTTTGCCCACAACACGATTGGGACCAAATCCCGCGTGAATGATCACGCCTTCGGTTTCCGCTTCTTCCACTTCTTCCAGCGCCGCCGGCATCTCATTCCGCCGCTCGATGCACACAATGTGCACCTCGCTTGCGCCCATGCGCAACGCGGAGAGCGAGATGTCCACCATCTCATGCGAAGCCACCGCCGTCAGGTTCTTGGCCCAGTCTTCCGTCTGCATTTCGTGGCGGCGCACAACCTCACGTGCCGCTGACCGCGCCACGTCCATGGCCACGTTGCCGCCGCCAATCACCACGACTTTCTTGCCGATGGTGAACTTGTAGCCCAAGTTCACATTGAGCAGGAAGTCGATGCCTTTGTGCACGCCGTCAAGGTCCACACCGGGGATGGAAAGATCGCGGCTGCGGTGCGCCCCCACGGCGATCAGCACGGCGCTGAAGCCCTGGGCTTGAAGGTCTTCGATGGAAAAATCCTTGCCCGCGCGCTGGTTGAGTTTCAGCGTGACGTCGCCTGTCTCCAGGATTTCCCGTACCTGCGCTTCCACCACGTCGCGCGGAAGGCGGTACTCCGGAATGCCCAGGTACAACATTCCGCCTGGCACCGCCGCGGCTTCGAAGATGGTTACCGGGTAGCCCATCAACGCCAGATCATGCGCTGCGGAGAGTCCCACCGGCCCTGCCCCGATCACAGCAACCTTGAAAGGCAACGCGGGCTGTTTTTCGACCTGAAGCGGCTTGAAGTTCTTCGACTCCGGCCCGAAGCGCTCGGTCAGAAAGCGTTTGAGCGCGCGGATCTGGATGGGACGGTCGATCTCCCCGCGCCGGCAGGCGGTCTCGCAGGGATGGGCGCAAACGCGGCCGCAGATGCTGGCCATTGGATTGGGATCGCGGGCAAAGCGGTAGGCTTCTTCGAACCGTCCCTCGGCAATCAGGCCAACGTAACGTCCGGCATTGGTGTGGGCCGGGCAGGCCATCATGCACGGGAAGTTGGTGTTGAGCCAGTCCCGGTCAACCGTCTTGTTGGCAAAACGCCTCTGTTTCATGTGGGGCTCGCATGAACGCAATAGCGCTAAGTGGAGCAATGCAGGATGGCCACCGGCCATCCTGCATCGCAGGGGTTATTGCAACGTGAAGTCGGCTGTCGTATCACCACTCACGTTGATCTTCTTGGATTGGACCTTTTTGCCTTCGTGCCAGGCAGTTACGGTATATGCCCCGTCCGGGACATTGGCGATGGTGTACGAGCCGTCTGCCCCGGTCTCGGCAAAGTACGGACTCGGAGACACAATGATGTAGCCGGACATTTCCGGATGCACGTTGCACAGCAGCGTGACTACGCCGGGGTCAGTGAATTTGAAAGGCCGTTTTTGCCCTTGTGGCCACGTTCCCATGTTGTGGGTTTTCTTCTTGTCCTCCCCGATTTTCGGCCAGAACACGTTGTGTTGGACGCTGTCGCTGTTCAGGAACTCCACCGTTGTTCCCACCTGGACCACAAGAATATGCGGCTGGAACTGCAGTCCTTTCTGGTCCATGGTGACGGTCTTGTCGGCGGGCTGCGGGGCGGCGCCTTCCAGGTACACCACGGACTTTCCCGGAGTCACCTTCCCTTTGACCGATCCGGCCATGCACACTTGCGCGGTAACGAGCGCCAAAGCAATGATTGTGAGTGCGTATTTGAGTTTCATCATTTCCTCTTCGTACGGTTTCTTAGAACACCCAGTCGAGTGCGATGACCGCGGTGTTGGTGCGGAACTGATTGACCGCAACCGGCAACCCGGTGATCGGATTAGTAACAACGGTCACGTACTGTTGCGGGCGAATCTGATATTCGAACGCGGCCTTGATATTAGCGTGAATCAGGAACTGGACGCCCGGAGTAAAGCGGTTGCGGGTTGAACGGAACGGCAAAGCGAAAGGTGTCTCGGTGTTGAAAGCCAGGCCGTTGATCCGGTCTTCCGTCGAATTCACCGCGTCCCAGCGCATCAGAGGCATGAGCCAGGGATAAGCAAACCACTCGGCCTGCACAAAGCCGCCGCTGAAAGTTGCCGCCGGCCCCTTCGTGAAGCCCACCGGTTGCGGGCCTGCCGGGTCGATCGGCAGCGGAATCAGCGCGTCTGTTGCGTCAACCGGCAGCCGGTTGTTGTCGTGCCCATACATGTACAGCCCGTAAACCTTGACCGTACGATAGTTGAAGATAAAATCCCCGCCCACGCGGTAGAAAGGTTCCTGCGCCGTCAGCACCACGGGAACGGCGGCCAGATTGACCCCGCTGAAGCGCTGCACCGAACGGCCGTAGAAATAGTACGTTCCCAGGGTCAGGTAGGTGTGGTCGCGGGGACCGGAGGGTCCTGCCGCCTGGATCTCTTTCCGGCTGGCCGGGTCGCGCTCCAGGTTGAACCGATACGCAAAGCGCGCGTACATGTCTTTGAAATTGGAATCCGAGGCAAAGCCCGCGCTGGATGGCACGAACGGGCTCTCGTTGTCCGGCTGGTTCACACCGGTCGTGTTCTGATCAATAAAGGCGAGAGAATAGAAATATCCGCCGGTGTGGAGGCCACCGGTGAACTCAATCCCATTCGCGGCATCGGCCATGGTGAACAGGTTGTTTACGTTTTGTTGGCCGAACGCCGGGTTTTGCGCGCCAATGTTCGCCTGCGCGTAAATATCGTAGTCACTCAGGTTGATGCTGCGGGCCTGGGTGAACGGCAGTTCCAGTTCAAACCGGCCCACACGAAGGGTCAATGCATTCTTGGGCAGCTTGAACAGCCTGCCGATGTTGACGAACTTCAGGTAGCTGTCGCCGAGCCCGCCGGCTGCGTTATCGCCCCCCGAACTGAAATCTTGATCCACCCAAAAAGCGATGTCGCTGCCGAAATTACCGGCGGCGAAAATGCTGAAGGTCCCTGTACCGAAGTCGGTTTTGGGAATGAATGGCGCCGGTGTGCCGGGCGGCACAAGCGCGTCAAAATTTCCCCGATTGCCGCTCGTCTTTTGAAAAGTAGTGTTGATGCGCAGGCCGACGGGCAGAATGCCAGGGATGGTCCCCGGCCAGATGGCATGCGGGAACTGCTCCTTCTGTGCCGGCGCTCCTAGCATTGTCGGTGGGACCTTAAGAAAAGTTTCATCGTCCTTGGGAAACTTGAAGCCTGCGTCCTTAAACGCTTTCCCAAAGTCGTTCAGTTGTGGAAAATTCGTGTGGCAGGTGCTGCAAGACGTCTGGTACATGCGGGCAAATGCGGGAATTGCATGGCTGGTTTGCGGATATAACAAGAGCAACAAAATAAAGATGCACCACATACTGTTTGCGGTCCTGCTCGACTCTCTTCTCATTGCAAGCTCCTTGCAGAAAAATGTGGAATCCGGAACCGGTCTTTTGTTTCACCTCGCCTTGCTCCGCTTATCACGGGAAAGACGTGATTAGTTAAAAGAATGAAAGAATCCTAAAGCTCCAAGACGCATGGTGCTGTGACCAATATCACATCGAATTTGATGGCCTTGTCACGGGGCCCGCAGGCTCATGGTGCTAAGTGGGTTAAGGCGATCGGACCAGCACCCACATGCAACTCCGCTTCCCGCCCGGCCATCCCGTTAGTTGGACGAATTGTCACAATGGTTCGTCGTTTCTTCTATGAGACGTCCGTGCCTTCCTACAGCACAAACCCGGAAATGTCGCCGAAAGCAAGGAGCTAAGACCAATGGCCGTCACTAAGATCGATTTTCCTCTCGCCGCTCTGATTCATCCCGCGACTGCAACCCAGACCGAAAGTGAAGAACAAATCCAGCAGAAGGTGGCAGCGGAGCGCGAACGCCTGGCCGCGGAACTGGGACTGCACAACGGTTCCGCGCGCCACTTCCGCAGGCCCGTGGAACGGCCTTTTACCGCGGCGGAGCGCAACAAGGTCACCATCCTCTTCGGCGGGCTCACCTGGAAACATGAGAAGGTGATTCAAGCCGTCTTTGAGGCCAGCGGTTATCGCTGCGAGATCATGCCCGTGCCCAACGTCGCCGCGTTCCAGCTCGGCAAGGAGTACGGCAACAACGGGCAATGCAATCCCACCTACTTCACCGTGGGCAACCTGGTGCAGTATCTGCAATCGCTGGAAGCCCGCGGCATGTCGCGCCAGGAGATCATCGACAAG
>DASVFK010000005.1:0-5937 GCA_036380095.1 Candidatus Angelobacter sp.
ACGCAGTCGGGCATCTCCAGGCAGTCTTTGCTGTGCTTGGCGCCAAAGCCGGGCTTGCTGCCGTCTTCCCGGGCGCAAGCCAGGTCCACAAGAAGGCCTTTGAGGGTGGTGTCGGCCGCCAGCGCGCTGAGCGAGACGGCAGCAAAGAGAATGAGGACAAGTTTCTTCATGAATCTCCTCTGAAAGTTGGTGGTCCCGTGTGTATTGATTCATAACTGACGCAGGGGTTACATGTACAGAGGTTTTTTTAAGCGGGGGTGATGACGTTGGCATCAGGGGAGGGGTTTCACTTCTGGCGCCGCGCGAACCGGCAAGGCCGCCATTTCCAGATGCAGCCCTTGTCCGTTTACTCGGTTGTAAAGTAGTCCACCGCCACCGGGTTCTCAAACAGCGAGTAATCCCGTGTTACCACGGTAATGCCGGTTTCGGTCACCAGGTAATTCCTGGCATCTTCCTCGGGATCAAAGCCGATGACCGAGCCTTCCGGGACGTGAACATCGCGGTCAATGATGGCGTTGCGGATGTGGCAATGCCGGCCGACGTTGACGTGGGAAAAGAGGATGCAAGAGTCCACTTCTGAATACGAGTTGATGCGAACGTCGGGTGAGAGCACGCTGTTGCGCACCACGCCGCCGGAGACGATGCACCCGGGGCAGACGATGGAATCAATGGCCATGCCCGTGCGTCCCGGCTCGCCAAAGACAAATTTGGCCGGGGGATACTGGCGCTGGTGCGTGCGGATGGGCCACTCCTTGTCATAGAGGTTGAACACCGGCGAGACCGCCACCAGGTCCATGTTGGCCTCATAGTAGGCCTCGAGAGTGCCCACGTCGCGCCAGTAGAGCGCCTCCGTCTTGTTCTCGTCGATAAAATTGAAGGAGAAAATCTTGTAGTGGTCCAGGATTTTGGGCAGGATGTCCTTGCCAAAGTCGTGCGACGAGTTCGGGTCCTCAGCGTCTTTCAGCAGCACCGGCAGAAGCACGTCCGTATTGAACAGATAAACGCCCATGGAGGCGGAGATCATCTCCGGGTGATACGGCGACCGCAGTTTGGTCGTCTTGGGTTTTTCCTCAAAACCCACAATCTGGCCGCGCCGGTCGATGTCCATTACGCCGAAGTGATAACTCTCCGTCGGGTCCATCAGGATGGTGGCCAGAGTGACGTCCGCGCCGGCAGCCTGGTGCTGGTCCAGCATGAGCTGGTAATTCATCTTATAAATATGGTCGCCGGAGAGCACCAGCACATGCCGCGGCTGCTCGGAGCCGATGGAGTAAATGTTCTGGTAGACCGCGTCGGCGGTGCCCAGGTACCAGTTGTCGCTCACACGCTTCATCGGCGGCAGGATCTCCACGAACTCGCCGAGTTCCTGCGAGACCACCGACCCCCAGCCTTCACGGATGTGGCGATTGAGCGAGAGCGCCTTATATTGCGTGAGGATGTACACGCGGCGCAGGTCTGAGTTGATGCAGTTGGAGAGCGTGACGTCAATGATGCGGTAGTTGCCGCCGAAGGTGACCGCGGGTTTGGCCCGGTCGCGCGTGAGCGGGTACAGGCGCTCGCCTGCGCCGCCCGCCAGCAAAACTCCCAAGGTATCTTTCATGATTCACACACGCCTATAGGGTGGGTTCAAAAGATGCCGGGCCCGACATCCCCATGCTAACAAAAAACCGCGGCGCGCGGATGCGTGCCTTCCGGTCTGCTTCCGGCGAAACGCACGCAGCCGCACAATCAAGCGGGACTCAGGCAGCGTCGTCCACTTTGATGCGCAGCGACTTCAAAAAGCGCACGTCGTGGGCGTTGATGGAGAAATCGGGGTCGGGGCCTTTACGCCGGCTGCCGACCAGCTCGGGCGAGGCCTGTTGCAGCTCCTCGTCGTGGCGGTTGAAGCCGATGGTCGCCTCCAGCACAAGGAAGATGTCATATCCTTCGTCCCTGATCTTGGCGATCACCTGTGCGATCTGGTCAGACTCGGAGAGTGTTCCGTTGATCGCCTCCCCGAGCTCTTTCATCAGCCGTTTCAGCCGGGTATTCACTGTAAGTCCCTCGTTTCTTAAGGCTCTCCGTAACATAAGATGCCGTTGCCGTCCGCTCCGTTGATTCTTTTGCCCTGATTCAGGTCAATTTTCGGGCTACAATAGGCGCAAATGCCGCAACTTTCCACCGTAAAGAACGCGCTCCAGAGCACCGTCCGCAAAGACCGCCTGCTCAACGCCATCTTTGCCGGTAGCAAGACCTTTGTGGCCTCCCTGGGCAGGACGTTGTACGCCTTTTGGTTGCAGACAACGGGCCTGGTGTTTGCGATGTTCACTGTGGTTGCGGCCTCCGCCCTGGTGCGACAGTACCCAAAAGACCACTTTGCAGACCGCCAGCGGTTCTGGATCACCTCGGCGGCGTTCCTGGTCTTTCTCTGGTTTACACTGGTGTCATTCCGGCGGGCCAAGAAGACCATAAAGGCCAAATCCAAGTAGCTCGCCCTTGTTTCATGGCCAGGGACTCCAAACTCGAGTCGCAAGCGGCAAAGCTGCAGGAGACTGATGCCGCCGCCCAGAACGGCTCAGGCGGGCCTGGCGCTTTGAGTAGTTCGGCCGCAGTCCACCCCCTGTACACACCCGCCAACCTGCAGGACTGGGGCTACGACCGCGACGTGGGTTATCCCGGCGAATTTCCTTATACCCGCGGCGTTCAGCCCACCATGTATCGCGGCCGCCTCTGGACCATGCGCCAGTACGCCGGCATGGGCGACGCCGAAGAATCCAACAAGCGCTACAAATACCTGCTGGCCAACGGGACTACCGGACTTTCCGTCGCTTTTGACCTGCCCACGCAGATCGGCATGGACTCGGACCATCCCATGTCTGCGGGCGAAGTTGGCAAGGTGGGCGTGGCCATCGATTCCATCGAAGACATGCAGCGGCTGTTTGACGGCATTGATCTGGAGAAGATTTCCACGTCGATGACCATCAACGCCACGGCCTCGATCCTGCTGGCGTTGTACATCGCGGTGGCCAAACGTACCGGCGCCGGCCTGCGGAAACTGAGCGGCACCGTGCAGAATGACGTGCTCAAGGAATACATCGCGCGCGGGACTTACATCTATCCGCCGCGCCAGGCCATGCGCATCATCACGGACATGTTTGCCTTTGCCAACGAGCACGTCCCGGAGTGGAACATCATCTCCATCTCCGGTTACCACATGCGTGAAGCCGGCTCTACCGCCGTGCAGGAGCTGGCGTTTACCCTGGCCAACGCCATCGCCTATGTGGAAGCGGCGGTCCAGGCCGGCCTTGACGTGGACAAATTCGCTCCGCGACTTTCGTTCTTCTTCAACGCGCACAACAATTTCCTGGAAGAAGTGGCCAAGTACCGCGCGGCCCGGCGCATGTGGGCGCGGATCATGCGTGACCACTTCGGCGCCAGCAATCCGCGCTCGCTCATGCTGCGCTTCCACACTCAGACCGCCGGGTCCACGCTCACGGCGCAGCAACCGGAAAACAACATTGTGCGAACGGCGTTGCAGGCGCTGGCCGCGGTGCTGGGCGGGACGCAGTCTCTGCACACCAACGGTTTTGACGAGGCGCTGGGCCTGCCCACGGAAGAAGCTGCACGTGTCGCCCTGCGCACGCAGCAGATTGTGGGTTATGAAACCGGCGTGGCCAATACGGTTGATCCCCTGGCGGGCTCGTACTACATCGAATCGCTCACCAGCCAGATTGAGCAGGGTGCGCTGGAATACCTGGGCAAGATCGCGGACCTGGGCGGCACACTCAAGGCCATCGAGCAGGGCTATGTGCAGCAGGAAATCCAGAACGCGGCTTATGACGTGCAGCAAGCCATTGACCACCTGGAGCAGGTGGTGGTGGGAGTGAACCGCTTCCAGACGGAAGGCGACAAGTCCGTGCCCGTGCTGCGCATTGATGAAGCGCTCGAACGCCGCCAGATCGAACGGCTGCGAGCGCTACGCGCGCGCCGCGATCAGTCCGTGGCCGATGACGCGATTCGTGGCGTGGAGCAGGCCGCCCGCGGCAGCGCAAACTTGATGCCCGCCATCATCCGCGCGGTGGAAAGCAACTGCACCGTGGGCGAAGTCTCGGACGCCATGCGCCGGGTCTTCGGCGAGTACCAGGAAACCGTCGTCATCTGATCCTCTTCAATCCAGACTCTGCGGGTTCTTATTCATAGGGTTTTTCAATCGTCAATCTTTGGCAAATCTCGCCTCACGCTGAGTTCTCAGAGCGGGCACGTCCTGCCATCCCTGCTGCTCTCTCCATCATCTCAGCTTAGGGAATCGGTGTGCGGAAAGGAACGGCGATGGCAGCACAGATGCCGCAAGCTACTCGCCTGTTCGTTTTCGTCGCGGTCACTCTGTTCTTTCCTGCGGCTACTCCCAGCTTCGCCCAGCAGACGGCTGATCACACTCCTGGAACAAGCGGCACGCAGCAAGCTCCCACCCCGCCTGACGTCAAGCAACAAACGACCCCTTCCAGCCCCACACAGCAAACCACGGGCCAGCAGGCCGATAAGCAAGTCAACGTCAACTGGCTCTACGGCTCTTTTGTTCCGAAGGACGTGCCGCTGGTTCCGCTCACGCCCCATCAGCGCTTCCAGCTGTATTTGCGCCAGACCTACATCACCTGGGGCATATACGCGAAGACGGTTTTATTCGCCGCCAACGGCCAGATCAAAAACTCGCCGCCGGAGTGGGAGGGTGCTTCCGGGTTTGGGAAACGCGCCCTGTCTTATCAGGGCCAGTTCATCATCCAGAACACTATCTCCTCCGCCGGCAACGCATATGTCGGGTGGGAGCCGCGCTATGAACGCTGCCGTTGCGAGGGCATCAAGTCGCGCACCTGGCACGCCGTCAAACGCAACTTTGTCACGTACAACTCAACGGACAGCTCGCTGCGCCCGCAAATCATGCCGTATCTGGGCGCCGCGGGAGGCGCGGCCATCGCTTCCGTGGCCTGGCTACCCGGCAGCCAGCAACCGGGAACCAAAGCTTACCAGGCGGCGATCACCCAGGTCTTTGTCGGCGTGACCGTAAACCTGGTGGCTGAATACGCGCCGGAGTGGACGCGCCTGATTCGCAGAGACAAGAAGAAGAATGCCGGAACTCCGAATCAACACTAGCGCCGCTTGGCGCATCTGTGCTGTTTAGGAGTAGGAGACAGGACCAACGTGAAACGCCGCAACATCATTCTCCTGGGCATCTGGCTGCTGGTGCTGGCCTGGGCCGGCCCCCTGCATGCGCAATACGGATATGAAGAAGACTGCGGAGACGAATGCCGGCTCAACACCAACGTTGCCACGCTCATCAACGTGCCCGCCAACCCTACAGCGCAGGTGGCCGCCCTGGGCTGGGGCCTGGTCAGCGGCGTGGGCTGGAACATCAACAAACGCAGCGCGCTTGTCGGCGAATTCATGTGGAACCGCATGTACGCCAACGACGCGGCGATCCAGACCATCATCGCGGCTGTGCCCCAGCCCACGGGCAACGTCAACGGCAGCGTGAATGTCTTCAGTGTTACCGGCAACTACCGCTTTGAGCTGCGCGGCCGGCTGCTGGGGGCATACGTGATCGGCGGCGGCGGCTGGTACCTGCGCAACACCCATCTCTCGCAGAGCATCACCATCGGCACCACCACGGTCTGCACTCCGGTGTGGCTGTGGTGGGGCTTTGTCTGCACTCCGGGCACGGTGACCAACACACAGACGTTGGCCGGCTCCAACTCCAACGTCCTGGGTGGAAACGCCGGCGGAGGGGTGACTTTCAGGGTGGGCAACGCGCCTTACCGGCTTTATGGAGAGGCCCGCTACCACTACGCTCCCACCGAGGGCATTAGAACGCAGTTTGTGACGGTGGCCATGGGGATTCGGTACTGAAGCCCTTCAGAAGAACAGATGCTGCGCAGCGCTTTATTGTGTGGGGCTGCCAGTATG
>DASVFK010000006.1:0-36831 GCA_036380095.1 Candidatus Angelobacter sp.
AAGCGGTCCGAGTGCGTCATGGCATTCAGCGTCATGTAGCCGCCGTAACTCCAGCCCCACCAGCCCAAACGCGATCCATCGAGCTGGGGAAATCTTTGGAGCGCCTGGTCGATGGCGGCAAGCTGGTCTTTCAACTCCACCTCGCCGAAGTTGTGCATCAGGGCGGTGGCGAACTTCTTGCCGCGCGACCCCATACCGCGATTGTCCACCACCAGCACGGCGATACCGTCCCGCATCAGGATCTGGTTGAACAGCATGCCCTGGCCGCCCCAGGCATTGCGCACGGATTGCCCGTGCGGTCCGCCGTAAGGATTGTTGAGCAGCGGAATTTTCTTGCCTTCGCTGTTGGGCGGTAGAAAGATCTCGCCGTGCAGCACCGTGCCGTCTTCCGCTTTAAAGTCCACAAACTGCGGCGCCACCAGTTTGTATCCGCCCACGCTCTTGGATTGCCAGAAGACTTCACACGCACCACCGTTCCGGCAGAATTGCATGCGCGGCGGCGTCATGCTGGCGGAGAAGTTGTCCACCCAGGCTTTGCCTGTGGGTGCAAGGTGCGGCTGGTGCGTCCCCGGTTGGCCCGCGGTCAGCACTTTGAACCCGCTGCCGTCCAGCTTCACGCTGCACAGATGGCGTTCGCGAGCATCGCCGGCGTTGGTGGTCACGTACAGGGTGCTCGTATTCTCGTCTACTCCGTCCACGGCAAACACTTCAAAATCGCCTTTGGTGACCTGGTTGACGAGCTTGGCGTCTGTCGCCAGCGGATTGCTCTTGTCAAACTGGTAGAGATAGAGATGCGTGTGGCCATCGCGCCAGCTTGACCACAGGAATTGGTCGCCTGATTTGAGGAGCTGGAAGTTGTTATCAATCTCGATCCACGCCTCGTCGTTCTCACTGAGCACGCGGCGCGTCTTGCCCGATTGCGCGTCAATGAAAAACAGATCAAGCTGGTTCTGCGCCCGGTTCATGAGCATGGCCCAGGCAACGCGATCATTCACCCAGCCAAAGCGGGGAATGTAGGTGTCCTTGTTGTCGGTCAGGGCGGTCCACTTCACCTGGCCTCCAGCCGCCCCGACCACGCCCAGCCGCACTTCCGGGTTGGCGTCACCCACCTTGGGATACTTGATCTGCGAGACGGTCGGGTGCTGCGGGATGAAATCTGTAATCGGGTACGTCGGCACCTTGGTCTCATTCATCTGCAAGAAAACCATGTTCTTCCCGTCTGGCGCCCAGAAGTAGTTGCTGCGGACTTCCAGCTCTTCCGCATAGACCCAGTCCACTTCGCCGTTCAGAATGTTTTCGTCGGTGCCGCTGGTGAGCGCCTTGGCTTGGCCGCCTGCGCCGCCATCAACCGGCCGCACGAACAGGTTGTGCTTGCTCACGTAAGAAAGCTGCTTGCCGTCCGGAGAAAACTTGGGATCGCTCGCCGAATCGTCCGCCGAGGTGAGCGCCACGGCCTTGCCCGTGGCCAGCGTGAAGTACCAGAGCTGCCCGTTAGCATCAAACAGGATGTGCTCGGAGTCCGGCGCCCAGTGGTAGCCGGCCACCCGGTAGCGCGCCCGGTTGTCGCGCTCGCGATCGTCTTTGGTGGTGTTCGCCGCCGGCGTAAGTGCGGCTATCTTCTCTGAGGCCACCAGCACAGCCGGCTTCCCCGTGGCCATGTCGATGTAGTAAAGGTCGGCCTTCTCGCTCGCTTCCTGGTGCAGGATATATGAGACCTTCTTGCCATCCGGGCTCCATTTGATGGTGTCCGGCGCGCGCCCCGTGATGCCGTTGGGCGCATAGATGGAAGCAATGGTCAATTCTTTATTTTGGGCCGCGGCGATTGCGATTGTGATGACCGCGAACAATGAGCAGTAAATAAGGCGTTTCAAGGGTGGTCTCCGAGTGTGAGAGTGGAAGGAGAAGTTTACACCCGTGCGGCCTACGCAGCCCGGTGTCTCGGGCTTTTTTCGTAACGTTGCAGGGCTGAATGCTAATTCTGCGGCAAAGTCACTGGGCTGGCGCCGCCGCTGTGCTTGCCTGTTTTCAGGTCCACTTCAAACGGCACTTCCTTATCGCTGATGGCGTCCCACGCCATGCCGCGCAGCGTATCTCCCACTGTTCCCCCGAGACGCAGGCCTTCCCAGGACAATCTTTCCGTGGTCCACGCTACGCCCTCGCGTCCCAGCGCAGTGATGGTGGTAAAACCGGCGAACAACGCCAGATCCTGCCGGGTCAACACGCGCAACTCCGCCACTGGTTGCTGGTTGATGCGAAACCATCGTGCCGGATCATTGGCCTTGACCACGTAGGCATACCCGCCCGCGATCACGCATACCGAATCCGCGTCAGGACACGAACATACGGCGCTCAGCACCTGGCTGGAATCAAAGCCCTGGGCAAAGAAGCCCGCCCATGCCGGCCCCTGTTGCGGGACCACGCGCACGTAAACCCCGCTGCGGTCTCCTTCTTCCAGTTCCACGGGATAGTGATACAGCTTTTCCACCGGATGCACCGGAGGTTCAGACTCCAGCACCCTGGCTTCATAGTTCTTCGGGAATGAGAACTCGAATAGCATGGCGGATTCTGGTTATGGTAAAGAATCCTCGCGATGGCAGGAGTGGAGCAAGTTACCTTGGCCGCGTCACGAAGAGGTCTAGTCGAGCCGCGTTCCGGCCGTATACAGCCCTTGGTTCATTGCAGCCCTGGTTTTGATTTGCGGTTTTCGCGTTCATTCGCGGCTAAACAAGCGCTCGTTTCTCCAGTGCCGCCATGAACTCCCGCACCCGCTCACGCACGCTCTTTACGTGGACCGGCAACTTCAGTTCGCTGCCTTCTTCAATCAAGGGGATCAATCGATCAAAGTCCGGCCCTGAGTGCGCACCGATCAGCATCACCCGCACCGGATGAAAAAGGTCTTTGCCCTTGGCGCCGCTTTCCGCCTTCAATTCGTTCATGATCTCCTTGAAACGTTCCGGCGTGAGCTTTGCTTCAGCCTGCGCGCGCCGGGCGAAACCCTGCACTACCGCTGGTGTTTTTTCCGCCGCGAGGACTTCTGCGTTATCCGGCAAAGCCAGTGCTTTCGCCGCGTCATAGGCGAAGAGAATGCCTGCGCGCTCCGGCAATTGCTCCAGTCGGTCAACATAGGGGAGCAGCAGGTCCAACAGCCGGTCTGCCCAGTTGCTGATTTTGGGATCCATCTCCGCCGGCAGCAGCTTCGCGCGTTGCAGAAATCCGGCGGCAAGCTGGTGGATCCTTTCCGGCGGACTCTGTTTGATGTAATGCCGGTTGAGCCAATTCAGCTTCTCGTTGTCAAAGATGGCCGGCGAAGGTGTGACCCGCTCCAGAGAAAACTCTTTGATCAACTCGTCCCTGGGGAAGATCTCGCGATCGCCGCCGCTGGGCGCCCAGCCCAGGAGAGCCAGGTAGTTCATCAGCGCTTCCGGCAACACGCCCATCTCGCGGAAGCTGGCAACGGACGTCGCCCCATGGCGCTTGGAGAGGCGCTCGCGGTCCGGGCCGAGAATGGTGGAGAGGTGAGCGAACTGCGGCACCGGCAGCCCCAAAGCTTCATAGACCGCGACTTGTTTGGGCGTGTTTGAGATATGGTCGTCGCCGCGGACCACGTGCGTGATCTTCATGTCGGCATCATCAATCACCACCACGTAGTTGTAAACCGGCATGCCGCCGGAACGCACAATGATGGGATCGCTCACCACTTCGTTGGAAAACTCCACGTCTCCGCGAACAATGTCGTGGAAGCGGATGGGATGCTCCGGGATCTTCAAGCGGATCGCGGCCGGCTCTCCCGCCGCGCGCCGCCGCTCCACCTCCGCGGCATCCAGCTTGCGGCACTTGCCTGAATAGATGGGCTGACGTTGCTCTGCCAGCGCCTGTTCCCGCTCGCGCTCCAGTTCCTCCGCCTTGCAGAAACAGTAATATGCCTTGCCCTCGTTGATCAGGCGCTCGGCGTACTGCTGATACACCTGCATCTTGTCGGATTGCCGGTAGGGCGGATACGGCCCGCCCACGTCGGGCCCCTCATCCCAGTCGAGGCCCAGCCATTTCAGGTCTTCCAGAAGCTGCGTCTCGTAACGCGTCTCGCTGCGCTCAACGTCAGTATCTTCAATGCGCAGGATGAACACGCCGCCGCTCTTGCGCGCGAACAGCCAGTTGTAAAGCGCCGTGCGCACGTTGCCGATGTGCAACTGCCCGGTGGGCGAAGGAGCAAAACGCACGCGAACTTTGTCTTTATCAGCCATTTCTATTCGATGTTAGCAAATACGCCGCCTCAACTGCGGCGAAACAAAGACCCACTTTCTTTTGCTCTTCTCCGCGTGTCTGCGTCTCCGCGCTGAATGCCGGCGTTTGCTCCCTGCGATGTTAGACCGTGAAAATGAAGCACAAGCCAACACTGCGTGCTCTCGCCTCATCCCACTGCAATTCAGGATTCACGGATGCCCTCAACCGCCATTGGCCCTCTCATCGTGTTTCTTGCCCTGTTGCTGGCGGCTGCGCATCTCCTCGGCTACCTCTTCACCCGCCTGCGCCAGCCGCGGGTGATTGGTGAAATCCTCTCCGGTATTTTGCTGGGGCCTTTCGTTTTCGGCAGCCTTCCTGCATGGAACGCTTTTCTCCAGCTCAACCAGGATGCCGCGCCCAAGAAAGCCGCGCTCGATCTGCTCTACCAGCTCGGGCTGCTGATGCTGATGTTCATCTCCGGCTTTGAGACCCGCATGCTGTTCCAGCGCGAAGACCGCAGACAGATCGCCTGGCTGGCCACGGTGGGAACCATACTTCCATTCGCCGTGATGCTGTTCCTGGGCCCGTTCCTGCCACTGGATTCGTTCATGGGCATGCAGGGCAACCGCACATCGCTGGTTCTGGTGATGAGCATCGCCGTCGCCGTGACTTCCATCCCGGTGATTTCGCGGATATTTCTTGATCTCAAGGTCCTGCACACACGCTTCGCGCGCCTGGTGCTTGGAGTGGCCGTGCTGGAAGACATCGCGCTGTGGGCGGTGCTGGCCGTGGCTACGGCACTGGCCGGCTCGACCGGACTACCGCAGAAGCCGATTGCGCTGCACATCAGCCTTACGCTCGGGTACTTCGCTTTGGCCCTAACGCTCGCTCCACGCGCCATCAAGCTGATTTCCAAATCCCGATTCAATCTGCTTGGCACCAACAATCCCGTTTCTTTCACGTTGCTCATCGCTCTTTCCTATGTCGCCGCGGCTGCGATGATCGGCGTGAACCTGGTATTTGCCGCCTTCCTTGCCGGCTTCGCCGTCTCCCGCAAACGTCTGGGCGAAGCGCTGGAGACCATTTCGCGTTTCTCCTTTGCACTCTTCATCCCGGTTTACTTTGCCCTGGTGGGATACAGCCTGGTCTTCGGACGCAGCTTCTCCCTGCCGATGTTGCTGGGATTCCTGGCCGGCGCCTGTGTTCTCAAATTGTTTTCCGTGGCCCTGGGCGCAAGATTCGCGCGATTTCGCGGGCTGGATGTGGTCAACCTCGCGGTGGCCGCCAACGCCCGTGGCGGTCCCGGGATCGTGCTGGCCAGCGTTGCTTATGAGGCAGGGATCATCAGCGCCGCGTTCTACACCACGCTGGTGCTGGTGGCAATTATCACCTCACAGGCTGCGGGGGCGTGGCTGGAGTTTGTTCTGCGGCGGGGATGGCCGTTGTTGTCGTCTTCCGAAGTTCCGAGCGCAGCGAGGAGCCCCTATCCCAGCGCTTTGGATACGGGATCTTAGAATCCGGACCTTCGGGCCGGTTCGAGATTCGTCAACAGCCGTAGGGATCTCTCGCTGCGCTCGAGATTTCAGAAAGAGGTCTTACGCGAGTTCAGCCGTCCGGATTCGGCTCCTCACCACCGTCCCGGTCATGCGGTCATGCCATCCGAGCTGATCTTCATCCACCAGGGCCCAGGCAAAACCCAGCCCCAGCGAGAACCCTGAGACTGCGCCTGCCAGTACACGCAACTTGCGCCCGCTGCGGCCAACCGCGTGGCCCGCGAATGTGGAGAGCTCCAGATCGGTAAGGACCATCCCCGGAGTGCGCTCCCCATGCACCAGGAACAAATACTGGTAGAGAAGCCAGAGGGCACCTGCAATCGCCAGCGCGCAAAGCAGGGCTGCTTTGGAAACCGGTTCGTCCTCGGCCAAGTAGGTGAAAGAAATTTTGAAGGCGAGCCAGGCGAAGAGCACGATCACAGAGTCCGCGGCAGCCGCCAGAGCGCGACGGCCCAGCGGGGCCGGCTGCGGCACAGGCTCTGCGATTTCGAACGGCTTGTGCGCGCCAGCATCGAGATGGATATCGTCAAAGCAGGGCAACTCCATCTGCTGTGCTGGGGCCGAGGCTGGGACGGGACCTGCCGGCGGCGCCTCGGCTTCGGGACCAGCTTCCAGAATGCGCGTTGGTGTTTCCTCGAGCAGAATCTCTTCCGTTGCAAGCCGGCTGAAGGGCGCAACAGGAAAGCGGATGATTTTGGGAGGAACATAAGGCCCCTCTTCGCTTTGGCTTTGGGCCGCGGAGGGGCTTGTCTCGCGGCCTTCCCACGCAGGCCAGGTATCTTCGGCTTGAGTTGGCGATTGCGGCTCGGGTGCAGGGAAGTCGAATTCCAGGGCGTTGGAGTCGGTGGGTCCGCGGCGTCGCGCACGATGCTGTCGCACCCGCGCTATTACTTCGTTGCGCCAGGGTTGTTCGGCCAGCGCAGCCACATTGGGCCGGCTGTGAGCACAAGGCAATGGGTTCCCGCAGATCGCGCAGGTCATCTCGCCGCGTTGTGAGTTCGCCAGGAGCCGGGAAGCGCCGCCGCTTCATTTTGCTTTTCCAAAACGGGACATGTTACCTTGCCCATTCCGGTTTGCGGCATGCGTTCCCAACTCACTTTTGTTATCACAGCGGGCTGGCTTTGTCATCTCTTTCTCGCCGCGCCTCTAGTGACCAGCCAGGCGCTCCCGCAAACGCCTGTGCCTGCGCCCGCAGGAACCGCCAAAGATCAGGGCAGCCCGTGCCACATCGTGCTCACCGCGCCGCCGGTCTTTGCCAAACCCGAAGCGGGCAAGCCCTCGCCAGCGCCCAAGATCACCATCAGTGAAGAGCAGCCGGTGAAAATCAACGCGCGCCAGTGCGAAAAAAGCGGTGACGAATATTCGCTCCACGGCGACGTTGAAATCGAGTTTGAGGAGTACACCTTCCGCGGAGACGATGTCTCCTACGACAATGCCACGGGCGAAGCCACAGCCGACGGCAACGCCGCGCTGGATGGCGGCTTTCGCGACTTACACATCGCCGCCAGCCGCGCCACATACAACGTCCGCAAGCGCACCGGCCAGTTCTACGACGTGAAGGGGACGACCGGGGCGCGCTTCAAGGGCAAGAACGTCACGCTTACCTCCTCCAGCCCGATCGCCTTCACGGGAAAACTAGTGGAGCAGACCGGCCCGGACGAGTTCGTTCTCCATCATGGGTCGGTCACTTCGTGCGAACTGCCACGGCCCAAGTGGACTTTCAACGCAGAAAAGATCATCCTCCGAGTCGGCGAGTCGGCCAAGGTCTACAACAGCACGTTTCGCCTGAAGGGAATCCCGGTCATCTACCTGCCCTATGCCAACCCGCCCGTGGAACGCCTGGGACGGCAGAGCGGGTTTCTGGTGCCTAACATCGGCACTTCGAACACCATGGGCACCATCCTGGGCGATTCGTTCTATTGGGCGATCAATCGCAGCGCCGACGCCACGCTCGGCGGCGAGTATCTCTCCAAGCGCGGCTGGGCGTTCATCGACAGCTTCCGCTCCATTCCCAGCCGGACCTCGTACCTCAATGTGAACTATTTTCAAGTGCTGGATCGCGGCATTCCCGGGACAGACGCCCAGGGCCAGCCCACCACCGTGAACCAGGGCGGCGAGGAAGCCAAGCTTAACGGTGAGGCAATGTTTGCCCACGAGGTGCGCGGTGTAGCTTCCCTCGAATATCTGAGCTCGTTTGTCTTCCGCCTGGCTTTTTCACCAAACTTTTCTCAGGCCGTTGATTCAGAAGTGAACTCCACGGCCTTCCTCACCAAGAACCTGGGCGCGTATTCCTTGAACGCTTTCGGCTCGCGCTACCAGAACTTTCAGAGCACTACGCCGGATGACGTGATCACCATTCTTCACGTGCCGGGATTTGAGTCCTCAGGAATCGATCAGCCGATCCTGGGCTCGCCAGTTTATGGCGGGTATGACATTGATGCCGAAGGCCTGCGGCGCAGCGAGCCCGGCTTTGATACTCCCGACCTGGTGGGGCGGTTTGAGATCGCGCCCGACGTTTCCCTGCCCATGCACTTCCGCGGCTGGAGCATCCGCCCTGAACTCATCCTGAATGATACTGTCTACACCCAGCAACAGATACCAACTTCGCCCAATCCCATCCCCACGCACAATATCCTGAATCGGCGCATGATTGAAGCCAGCGTCGCCCTGGCCCCGCCCACGCTGATGAAGGTTATTGACGGGACGTGGGAGGGAAGAAAAGTCAAGCATACGATTGAACCTCGGCTGATTTACCGATACACGAATGGTGTGGAGGATTTCGCCAACATCATCCGCTTTGACGTGCGCGACGTTTACAGCAACACCAACGAATTGGAGTACTCGCTCACGCAGCGGCTTTACTTCAAGAAAGCCAACGACGATTGTTCGCAGCGCAAGTCCGGCCCCGCCCTGCAGGAGAGCAACGGACAACTGCGGGCCGCGCAAACTCAGGCGCCGGTGCCCACCTGCGCGCCGGCCGGCGGGGATGAGTTCCTTTCCTGGGAGCTCAAGCAGAAGTACTTTATGGACGAGACATTCGGCGGAGCGGTGGTCCCCGGCCAGCGCAACGTGCTGTTCACTACGGTCACCTTCAGCGGCATCGCTTTCCTCACGCAGCCGCGGCTTTTCTCGCCCGTGGTCTCGCGGGTGCGCCTGCGCACCAGCAGCAACAGTGACGCTGAATGGCAGCTCGATTACGACACTGTGAACAGCCGCATCAACTCCAACACCATCTATACCGCGTACCATTTCGGCGATGTGTTCGTGGGCGCCAGCGTGGCCTATATGCAGGACCGCGGCCAGGTGGTCACCAATCCCAGCACCGGGCTGCCGCTGCCGCCCTGCGTTCCCCACAAGTTCATCCAACCCGTCCAGCCATGCGTGCCCCAGGTATTTAACCAAGCCCGCATGTTGCTTGGCTTCGGCAGCCCTTCCAAGCACGGCTTCAGCGCCGCGGGCAACGTGGGGTACGATTTCGAGTTCAACGTCCTGCAGTACGCCACTGCCCAGGCCGCATATAACTGGGACTGCTGCGGCATCAACTTTGAATATCGACGCTTCTCGCTCGGCTCAGTGCGCAATGAAAACCAGTTCCGCTTCGCTTTTACCCTGGCCAACATCGGGACTTTCGGCAACCTCAGGCGGCAGACCCGTTTGTTCTGAGCAAACAGAGATGAACCGCAAAGGGCGCGAAGGACGCAAAAGAAACTGGGATTCACCGATTCATGATGGATTGATTTCGTTTTCCTTCGCGTCCTTCGCGGTGAAAACGATACTTACTTGAGCCGGGCAGTTTAGAATAGAGTTCGTGCCTTTGCCGGAAAAACAGCGTCATCTGGAGCAGATTCTCGCCTCACTCGGGCGGACTTTAGTCGCCTATTCCGGCGGTGTGGACTCAGCCTACCTGGCCTGGGCGGCACATGAGACGCTGGGCGACAACATGCTGGCAGTGATCGCTGATTCGGCCAGCCTGGCCCGGACCCACCTGCAGGATGCCATTTCCTTTGCCCAGGAGCAGCACATCCCGCTTCATATCCTGCAGACTGGCGAGATGGAGAAGGCGGAGTACGTCCGCAACGATGTGCAGCGCTGCTTCCACTGCAAGGACGAGCTGTTTCGGGTGATGGAGGACTTCGCCGCGAAGAACGGCTACCAGGCGATCGCCTATGGCGTGAACGTGGATGACCAGGGTGATTTTCGCCCAGGGCAGCAGGCCGCTCGCCGGCACAACGTTGCCGCGCCGTTGCTGCAGGCGCAACTCACCAAGGCCGAGATCCGCGAACTGGCGCTGGCCGCCGGCCTGCGGGTTTGGGACAAGCCGGCTTCCGCCTGCCTTTCCTCGCGCATCGAATACGGCCGGCCGGTGACCCGGGAGGCCCTAGCCGCCGTGGAGCAAGGCGAGGACGCTCTGCGCGCGCTCGGCTTTCGCCAATTCCGGGTCCGCCATCATGGCGAGATCGTCCGCCTGGAGATTGCCAGGGAAGAGATGGAGCGGGCCCTGACTCCGGGCATGTTCACGGAATTTACCCGCATCTTCAAGGGGTTGGGGTTCACCTATGTAACCCTGGATACTGAGGGATTTCGTTCAGGGTCCATGAACAATAGTATTGCGGTGCAGCCCTTGCTCAAGCATCTGTCTTAGGCCGCCTTACCGTCGCTCATGAGATAATTTCCACAGCAGTTTGCCAATATCTGAGGTGGCTTCCTTGGCACGATTTTTCCGCATTTTCCTGAACATCCTTGTCTTTTCCCTGGTGCTGGGCGCCGGTTGCAAGGCCCAGACTCCCACGGCTGACGGCGCGCTCTCTGTCGAAACCAGCCGGCGCATTCGCACGGAAGTCCGTACTCGGTACAACGTGCCTGCGCAGATTGAGATTACGGTGGGAACGCCCCAAACCAGCACCGTGAACGGCTATGACAAGATCGTGGTCACGTTCACCGGGGGTTCGCACAGTTCCACCCATGATTTCCTGATCTCCAAGGACCGCAAAACGCTGGCCCACCTGGAGACCTTTGACATCACCCAGGATCTCATGTCGCGGATCGACGTAAAGGGCCGGCCGGTGAGAGGCAATGCCGGCTCCAAGGTCGTGATTGTGAATTACGACGATTTCCAGTGCCCCTTCTGTTCGCGCATGCACGCCACGCTCTTTCCCAACCTGCTCAAGAGCTATGGCGATCGCGTGAAGATCGTTTACAAGGATTATCCGCTGGTTGAGATCCACCCCTGGGCCATGCACGCGGCCATTAACGGCAACTGCCTGGCCGAGCAGAGCAATGAGGCCTACTGGAACTACGCGGATTATGTCCATGCTAACCAGAAGGTGATCGCAGGCGTTAATCCCGGTGAAGCTTTTCTCAACCTGGACAAGGCTGCGCGGGAGCAGGGGGCCAAGCAAAACGTTGACCAACCGAAGCTGGATGCCTGCATGAAGAAGCAGGATGAAAGCGCTGTCCGGGCGAGCATGGCGGAAGGCGAAAAGCTGGGAGTAGACTCCACCCCCACGCTGTTTATCAACGGCGAGCGGCTGGCTGGCGCTGTCCCGGAGGAGCAGATGCGCACGATTCTTGATCGCGCCCTGGCTGAAGCCGGCACACCCCCGGTCCCGGCCCCCGCCACAAAGCCTCCCGCGGCGCCCGCGCCCAATGCAAAGAACTAGTCAGGCCGGTGAAACTCGGGTATCGTACCCTGACGGATGGATGGGGGCTTGCGGAGCTTCCGGGAACTGCCCAGGGTACAAGCGGGAAGCGTTACTCCTAAGGCACATGCCCAGGGGGCGACGCGTTCTTATCATGCAGAATCTCAGGAGTCAGGGCGGGTAGAGAATTCTTTGGAGGAGGCTTGACGGTTGATCCAGGCGCCTAAATATCTTCGCAATCTGTCTTGTGCCGGGCTGGCCTGCTTTCTGGTGGCCTTTTCCAGTTGCAACCCCAGGGGCGGCCAGGACGTTCTGGCCAAGGTGAATAGCTACAAAATCCGCCGCCCTGAAGTGGACAAGCTCTATAACAGCCAGCTCGCCGGATCGCCGCAGAAACCAACCCAGGCTGAAGAGGAGGCGCTCCGACTCAACATCCTTCTCCAGATTATCGACTTGCAGCTGCACCTGCAGCAGGCAGAGAAGCTGGGGGTGGTGGCCACGGACGACGAGGTGGAAACCAAGTTGAGCCAGGTGAAGGCCCCCTACACCAAAGAAGAGTTCGAAAAACGGCTCAAGGCCCAGGGGCTCACGGAAGCCGATTACAAGCAGGATTTGCGGCGCAAGATCACGATCGACAAGCTGCTGAACAAGGAAATTGCCTCCAAGATCTCGATCTCAGATGCCGATATCCAGGCCTACTATGACCAGCACAAGGCGGAGTTTAACCTGATCGAGCCGCGGTATTACGTGGCCCACATCCAGGTGGCCCAGGGGCCTGAGCAAACGCTGGACCAGGCACACAAGAAGATCCAGATGGTTTACAACCGGCTGGAGAGTGGCGAGGACTTTGCCGTGCTGGCAGGGCAGTATTCCGAGGACCCCAATACGGCGCGCAACGGCGGCGAATTGGGCACCATGCCGGAGTCCCAGCTCAAGAACACAGACGCGGCCACGCGCGAAGCCATCCAAAAACTCAAGCCCCAGCAGTTCAGCGCTCCCATCACCTTGATGAATGAAGCGCATCAGCCGGCGGCGTACCGCATTGTGAAACTGATCGGGAAAGAGGCTGCGGGCCAGCGCGACCTGAGCGACCCGGCCGTGCAGCAATGGATCCGGAACCAGTTGAAGACCCAGCGCGAGCAGGTGCTGCGCGCCGCCTACGATGAAGTTCTGCGCGACAAGGCTGAAGTCCAGAACTACTACGCCGAGCAGATCCTGAAGACCTCAGGGGCACAAAAGTAGATCAGCCGGTTGCCCTCTGCATGACAATCCTGTCGCGGGTCACTTTCATCATGGATTCCTCGCTAACGCGATGAACGTCTGCCTAAAGGCCCGCGATTCGCGGGGCGAAACGCTAGACGCTGATACAGTTAGTGGATCAGTTTTTTCAAGCTGATCCACTACCGGCAGTCAGTTCATTTCCCTGTCGTGAACTGCTCCATGACCGTCTTCCTCAGCAGGTCCGGCGGCAGCAGGCCCTGCGACAGAATGAAGTCGTGAAACTTCATCACGTCGAATTTCTTCCCCATCTTCGCCTCCACGTCTTTGCGCAGGCCGAGAAGCTTGGTGTATCCGTAGAAATATGAGGTTGCTTGTCCCGGGGCGCGGAAGGTGTAACGCTCCACTTCGGTGTTGGCAAAGGCCTCAGAGAGCACCACGTCCTGGGTGAGGACGCGCATGGCATCGGCGGGGGTGACTTTGCCGCTCTGCAACTCGGGATCGAGAAAGGCCCGGGCCGCGCGCATCAAGCGCAGTTGCAGCGAGATCAACTGGCCTTCCAGCGGCATGTACGGCTTGGTGATGTGCTCCGAATACAGTCCCCAGCCTTCCACGTTGGTGCTATTGAACGCGTACAGGGCGCGGGCAATGGAAACGCCGCGCTCCACCATGGAATCGAATTGCAACTCGTGGCCGGGACGCGCTTCATGGGCCGTCAGCGTCCATGTGGAGGCGGCAAAGGTGAAATCATCAATCTGCTTGGTCTGCGCCGATCCAGCCGTCGGCACGTTCAGCGGGAGCACGAACTCGCCCTGCTGGCCCGTGTTGTTCAGGAAAGGCGGCGGATCCATGTGCGGCGCCGGCTGTTGCGCCGTCTCCGCGGCCGTGGCCAGGCGGATGCGCGCGGTCCGCTCAGGCAAAGTCACCAGCTTCTGCTTGCGGATGATGTCTTCGATGCTTGCCAGCGTCTCTTTGTACTTGGGCAGGATAGCGTCACCCACAAGCTGGTCTTTCTTGAGTTCACGGATCACGTCACGATAGTCACTCGATTTCAAACCACGCTGTTTGGCGATCCTGGCAGCAACTTCCTGCATTTCCTGCTGGTATTCCGTGAAGGCCTTGTGCGCCATGGCGGCAAGCTGTTCCGGAGGAATATCCACTCCGATCGCTTGCAGGCTGAATGCGTACTCTTCCGCAGGCAACCGGAAATCAGTTCGCGCTTTGGGAAGAATTTCCTGTTTTACCCAGGCGTTGTAGTCCTCAAGCTGCTGTTTCAGCTTGGCGTAGGACTCCTGGTAGCCTTCAAGTTTGTATTTTTGGAACAGTTGTTCGATGCCGCTGATGAAGAAGCCGGCCCGCGCGAGGTTCGTCTCCACCTCAACTTTGGCCGGCCCCAGTTGCCCGGGCCGGGCCCATTCCACGGTGCGTGCTTTGGCTTGCTCAGTGATCGGCTGATAGCCCGGTTCCATCCCCGCGTATTTGCGCAGCCTCACCAGGGCCGCCGTGCGTCTGGTTTCCGGGACCTGATCGTCCAGCAACGCTCGGATGCCGCTGAACACCAGTTGGGGAAGGTTGATGTACGGCATGTCATACTTCTCCGCCATCTCCTGGCCGCGAACATTGCGTTCCCCGGCTTGAATCATGATCTCCAGGTCCTGGCGCACCAGAGGGTCCTTTTCCGCTGCCTGCGCTTTCTGCAGTTGCGCGATGCCTGCGCGGATGTCCGCCTTGGCCTGCTCGCGGCGGTTGGAGGGAAGCTGCGTCACCTGGTCATCCAGGCCTTCCACGCCTTGCCGTGCGGCGAACTCCGGCGCATATTTAGCTTGCACCTTCAGCAGGATTTGCGCGTATTCGTTGCTGCGCTTGATCCAATCCTTGGGACCCGGGGTGGTGGAAGGTTGTGCGGCCGGCTGGGCTTGGCCGCTCAAGAGAGTGACCCAAGCAAGAACAGCGAACAGCAAGGTGCGCGAAATTACCCGCATTCAGAATGCTCCTTTGGTGTTTCTTGCACAAACACGGAAGATGATGGTGTTCATTACGAAACAGATGTTGGCGCGGTTCCGTTCATTCCACTTCAGCCAGGGCCTGACCTGCTTCTACGGCGGCGCCCTCGCTCACATTCAGTTTCTTCACAATGCCCTTCTTCGGTGATTTCAGCTCGTTCTGCATCTTCATGGCCTCAATCACCAGCACGCTCTGCCCTGCCTCCACTTCCGTGCCCACCGGGGCCACAATTCTCACCACTTTGCCCGGCATGGGCGCGGAGATTTTCCTTATACCCTGCGCTCCCGCGTCAGAAGCGTGGCGCGAGCGGAGTGACCGCGGGTCACGCACCACTGCAGGGAAGCGCTGATGCCCTACGACAATGGAGCTTTCTCCCGCGGCAATTTCTTGTTTCACTTCATAAGACTGCCCGCCCAGCAGGATGGAAAGCACACCTTCCTGGGTTTTTACAACGTCCAGGGGGAGCGGTCGGCCGTCGAGCTTGCAGTGCCATCCGGCTTCGCCGCGCACCAGCTCTACCCGATGGGTCTTTTCGCCGATGGTTACGTCATAGATCATGAGCGGAGACCTTCGGTCCGGGCCGCGCGCTTCCATACGGAGGGCGAGGCATCCTGGGTCGCGTTGCCGCTCTGGCCGGTGTTTTTGGGCATGGCGGTTGCGGCAAAAAGAGCTGCGCCCACGGCCGCAATCTGTTCCAGAGGGTCGCCAGTGAAGGGTGCGGCCTTCTCCGCCAGCAACCGGTCCAGGAACCCGGTATCGAGTTTCGCCGCGGTGAAATCCGGATGGTCCAGGATTCGCCGGAACAGCGGCAGGTTGGTCTTGATTCCTGCGATGAAGTATTCGTCCAGGGCCCGGCGCATGCGCGCGATGGCGGCACCGCGATCGGCCCCGAAGGCGATCAACTTGGAGAGCATGGGATCGTAATCGAGCGGTACCGTCCAGCCTTCATAAACTCCGCTGTCTTCGCGAATTCCCGGCCCCGAGGGCTGCATCAACTGCGTGATTCGCCCTGGTGAAGGGAAGAAGTTGTTCTCCGGGTCTTCCGCGTAAATGCGGCATTCCAGGGCATGACCGCGCAAGCGGACTTCTTCCTGCTGAAAAGGCAGCTTCTCGCCGGCCGCCACCCGCAATTGCAGGTGCACAAGATCCAGCCCTGTGGCCAGCTCGGTGACAGGATGCTCCACCTGCAGGCGGGTGTTCATCTCCAGGAAGTAAAAGTTGCGCTCAGCATCTACGAGGAACTCCACGGTGCCGGCGTTGGTGTATCCGGCGGAGCGGGCGGCCTGCACAGCCACAGCGCCCATGCGCCGGCGCATGTCCTCATCGACGATGGCGGAAGGCGATTCTTCTATTACTTTCTGGTGGCGGCGTTGCACGGAACATTCGCGCTCGCCAAGGTAGACGGTGTTCCCGTGCTCATCCGCCAGCACCTGGATCTCAATGTGTCGAGGTTTTTCGATGAATTTTTCCAGGTAGACTTCAGCATCGTTGAAGGAGCGCAGGGCCTCGCTTTGCGCAGTTTCAAAGGCCGGCTTAAGCTCCGCGGGTACACGCACCAGGCGCATTCCCTTGCCTCCGCCGCCGGCCGCTGCCTTGATCATCACGGGAAAACCGATTTCAGCCGCCAGCTTCTCGGCTTCAGGCAGAGAGAGGCCCCTGGCCGATCCTGGAACAAATGGCACGCCGGCAACCTGCATGGCCTGCCGCGCCCGCGTCTTGGAGCCCATCAACTCCATGGCGGCGGCGGTGGGGCCGATAAACTTGATTCCCGCCTCAGCGCAGGCGCGGGCAAAGTGCGCATTCTCTGACAAGAAGCCGTAGCCGGGATGAATGGCCTCCGCCCGGGTGCGTCTTGCCGCCGCAAGAATAACGGGAATGTTGAGGTAGGACTCCCTGGCGGGCGCGGGGCCGATGTGGCAAGCTTCATCCGCCATGCTCACGTGCAAGGCCGCGCGATCAACATCGGAGTACACGGCCACCGTGGCAACACCCAGTTCGCGGCAGGCGCGAATGACGCGCACAGCGATTTCACCGCGATTGGCGATCAGTACTTTCTTGAACATGGAAATAAAGCGGACGCTCGAATTCTAATTGATCGCGGCGCCGGAGCCGATGTGCGCGGCGTCACAATCCGAATGGCAAAAGGCCTCTCCCGCGGGAGAGGCCTTGGGGGGGGAGGGAACTTCCTTGTTTACTTCTTCTGCCCGGATTGGCCCTGGTCCTGTTTCGGCTGGTCCAGAATGATGCCGCCGGCGTTCTTTTTGGCCGCCAGTTCCATCTTCTTCTTGCGCGCGGCCATGGCTTTATCGCTCCAGTCGTTGGCTTGCTTGATGTAGTCGGCGCGGGCCGCCGCGTCCTCGCAGGTCATGTCATTGGCCTTGCGCCGGTACAACAGGTTCAGGTACGCCATGGCATCGTCATAGTCCTGCCGTTTATCAATGGCTTTCAGCAACATGTTCATGCCCTGGTCAATCGCTGAGGCATTCTTGGCCTTGAGCTGATCGCATATCTTCTGGTCGTTCTTGCCTTTCAGCTCGTCATCGACCTTGACGCCGGCCTTGGACTTGACCTCCGCCGCGTCCTTGTAGGCCTGCGACCAGTCAATCACGCCCACGGAGTAGTAAAGCTCGGGATCGTTGGGATCGATCTGAATGGCCTTCTGGTAGAAGTCGCGCGCCTTGTCAAACTCCTTCATCTGCATGTAGAGGTAGGCGATGCCCTTCAAGCTGTTGACGCTCTGGGGATCGTTTTCCAGGACTCTCTGGTACTGGTCGATGGCTTGTTTGGCGTTGGCCACGTTCTCCGGAGTGTCAACCCCGGCAACGTATTGCTGCGCATACGCCGTAGCCAGATACAGCTTGGCGACCTTGAGATCAGGATCGAGGTCGACTGCGTTCTTGAACTTCTCGATCGCCTGTTCGTTTTGTCCGCTTCGATAAGCGTGCACGCCCTTGTTGAGCTGGTCGCGCGCTTTGAGTTTATTACAGCCCGCTGTACTCAACAGCGCGGCCAGGACGGCAAGCACCGTCCCCAGTCGTGCGCGTGTGTTCATTCTCTTTTGGCTCCTTGCCGGAGTTGGGGATGATCTTTGGTTCGCGGGGCATGGGTCGTTGCCATGCCCCGCGCCTGAGGATTCCAACTGTTACTGGCCGGCTTCGATCTTCGCCGTGATCAAGCCGACCTTGTCTACTACCTGCGTGCCGCGTGCGATATCGATCACCTGGGCCACGTTCTGAAACTCCACGTCCGGGTCGCCTTTGACGAACATCACCCGCTCCGCGCGGGTCTTGAAGATGTCCGTCAAGCGGGTGTTCAGATTATCCCAGCTCACGTCGTCCTGGTTGATTTTGAGCTTCGGTTTCGATGCATCAGGCGCTTGCAATATCTGCACCACCACGGTACGGTCCGTCGGCGACGGCGGAGTGTTGGGCGGTGGCGGCTGCGGAACCAGCGCTTCCAGGCCCTTCGGCGTCAGCGGCGTAATCACCATAAAGATAATCAGGAGCACCAGGAGCACGTCGATCAGCGGCGTTACGTTGATGTCCGCCGTCTGGCCACCGCTTCCTGATCCTCCCATTGACATTGCCATAACTGAACCCTCGTCTATTTCTATGCTTCGCTATTGGTTTTTCCGCTGTTCGGTGAGCAGGCCAAGCTGATCGACTCCGGCGGAGCGCACGTTATCCACCACTTCCACCACCGCTTTGTACTTGGCGCGAGCGTCAGCCTTTACGTAGACCACCTTGTTGGGACGGTTGGCCACGCGTTCCTTGACTTTCTGCGTCAGCTCTTCCGGGCCTACCTGCTGCGTATCAAAGAAAATCTTGCCGTCGCGCTGTACCGCAACGATCAAGGCATCTTCCTTGTCGGCATCGGCCATCGGCATCGGGTTATCGGTCTTGGCCAGGGTCACGCTCACGCCCTTTTGCAGCATGGGCGTGATCACCATGAAGATAATGAGCAATACCAGCATCACGTCCACCATGGGTGTTACGTTGATGTTGGAATTGACTTTGGCGCCTTCGTTGCGAACAACTAATGCCATGGTCTTCTCCCCGGCTTAACGCCGAACGCCGCTGTTGCTCCGCTTGAGGAAGTAATCCACCAGTTCGCTGGAAGAGTTGTCCATCTCCACATCGAAGGCTTCTACCTTGCCGGTGAAGTAGTTGAACATCATCACAGCGGGAATGGCGACGAACAGCCCCAGCGCGGTGGTAACCAGCGCTTCCGAGATACCGCCTGCGACAGCGCCGAGACCAGTGGCCTTCTGCTCGGAGATCTTGCGGAAGGCGTTCAAGATGCCGATGACCGTGCCCAGCAGGCCGACGAACGGCGCCGTGGAACCAATCGTGGCCAGACCGCCCAGGCCGCGCTTGAGCTCGGCGTGCACGATCGCTTCGGCGCGTTCCAATGCGCGCTTGCTGGCTTCAATCTGTTCACCGGGAATCTCGGTGGATTCGCCATGCGCCTTGAACTCCTGGAGACCGGCGGTCACAACCTTGGCCAGATGGCTTTTCTTGTTGCGCTCGGCCACACGGATGGCCTCATCCAGCTTGCCTTCGCGCAGGGCCCCGGCCACGGCCGGCGCGAATGAACGCGACTGTTTACGGGCGGCATTGAAGGCGATCCAGCGGTCGATCATCACGCCGATTGACCAAGCAGACATGATGAAGAGAATGATCACGATGATGCGGGCCATCCAGCCCATTTGACGCCACAAGGAAAGCGGGTCCCAGTTCACAGCGCCTTCATCGGCAGCCTGAAACAGCCACACGGCCACCAGGTGCGCCTTGGCCAGCATAAGAGTTGCAATGTTTGCGACGAGCATGAGTTTACGTTTTCCTCCTCAGAGACTATTCGGAGCTGCTTTGCCTCAGCCTTCCAGGCGGACGGCCTCGGCCGGAACAGCACTTTGCCAGCTTGTGTGCGCTGGGATTTTACTTCGACGGACCCTCGGACCCGGAAAGGAGTCGTTCTCCCGCGCTTCCATCCCGGTCAAAACTGCTTCTTGTACCGCAAAGTTACATGTGGAACGTTACCTTGATGGTTGTTTCCACTTCCACCGGCTCGGTATTCAGCAGGTACGGCCGATACCTCCACTGCTTGACTGCATCCATGGCAGCCTGCGCCAGAATAGGATGCCCCGAAACCACGTGAAGGTTTTCAATGACTCCCGATTTGCTGATGACGGCAGCCAGGATCACATCACCCTGAATATGGGCGACGCGCGCCATGGCAGGGTATTGCGGCTGTACATCATGGATCTTCAGACCGTCGGCCACGCCCTGCGAGACACGCAGTTTCTGCGGCGTAGCCACTTTGGGCGGAGGCGCCGAACTCAGAATGCTGCCCACAACGCCGCCAACCTGGCCGCCGGGCACGCCTCCCACCACGCCGCCGATAACGCCGGTGGAGGGCGCGGGGGCCTCCTCTTCAGTGATCATCTTTACCACTTTCGGGATCTTGGTCGGGGCACGCAGCTCGCCATTCACCACCTCGCTCACGCGCTGTACATGCTGGATCGCGGCTGGGGGCGGCGGTGGCGGAGGCGGCGGAGGCGGAGGGGCCACGAGGAATGAGTTCAACTGGTGCAGCGGCAGCGCGTCCGTGATGAGCAAGGGCAGCAGGATCAGGAAGCCCACCACGATGCTCTCAACGATGAAGGTCACGGTCGTCGTATATTTCTGGTTGGTCCGAATCTTGCCTCCGGACTCCATCAGGCTGTCTTCAAACATTCCTGTTCTCCAATCCTAGGGGGACCATTCTCTAATATTCGACACCGGGGACGCTTTTTTTGCTCCCAAAACCCAGGTATATTTTTGAGCTCAGGCTTTGGCCCGCCCTTTGCCTTTTCCTGCCTGGGCCGAGACCGGAATGGCCACGCGGGACGAGCGGTGAGACCGCCATTCCTGGTACGCCACAAGCATGGGAGCTGCCACTGCAATCGACGAGTACGTGCCTATTAGGATGCCGATCACAAGGGCAAAGGAGAAGCCATTCAGGACTTCTCCGCCGAACAGATAAAGAGACAACACGGTCAAGAACGTCAACCCGGAAGTCAGGATGGTCCGACTCAGGGTCTGGTTGATGCTGCGGTTCACGATCTCGGCCAGGCTCTCCCGCCGCATCAGCTTCACATTCTCCCGGATGCGGTCAAACACCACGATGGTGTCATTCATGGAGTAGCCCACCAGGGTAAGAATGGCGGCGATAACAGTAAGCGTTATCTCCTTATTCGTCAAGGAGAATGCTCCTACCGTGATTAAGGTATCGTGAAAGACCGCCACCACGGCGGCCACGCCGTAAATCAACTCAAAGCGGAACCACAGGTAAACCAGCATGCCGATGAGCGAGAAGCCAACGGCCAATTGCGCTTGCTTCTTGAGTTGATCACCCACCTGCGGGCCCACGATGTCTCCGCCTTTGACACCGAAATGGCCAGAATAAAAATCCTGCTTGAGCGAGTCAATGACCGGAGCGGGCACCACGCCCTGGAGATCATCCATGCTCTTCAAGATACCGCCATGCTGCTTGTCGCGGGCATCCAGCACCTGGCGAGCGATACGGTCGTATTCCGCCGGGGCCGCGTGCAGCGGGTCACGCGTGATCAGCGCGTCGCGGACCGCCGCGAAACCCACCCTGTCACTATTGTTCAGGTTCTGCTTGCCGGGTTGGGGATTGGTCTCCAGCGCGGCAATGATCTGGTTCTTCCCTTTTGACAGATCGGCTTCGCTGGTTTCCTTGATGTCGAGCGAAATCACTACCTCATTGGCGCTGGGAACGTCATAGCGCTGGATCTTAGCATTGTGCAGTCCGGCACGATCCAGGTCGGCACGAATCTGGTTCAGGTTGGGTGTCTGGTCGAACTTTACATTCACCAGGGTGCCGCCGCGGAAATCCACGCCCAAGGGGATGCCGTGCCAGAACAGCATGGAAAGGATGCCGGCCACGCTGAAGATCAGCGAGAAGCCGAGGAAGTACCACTTCTTGCCCAGAAAATCGATGTTTGTGTTGCGAAAAAATTCCACTTTATCAACCTTTGTACTAAATACTCAGAGCTTCTCCCCGCTGCTTGCGGTTGAGCACTGCATCGAAGATCACGCGTGAAGCAAAGACAGCCGTAAACAGGTTGGCCAACAAGCCAAACGTCAAGGTCACGGCAAAGCCGCGCACCGGGCCGGAGCCGACAAAGAACAAAATGATGGCGGAAACAATGGTGGTCACGTGGGTGTCCAGGATGGTCGTCCAGGCGCGCGCAAAACCCTGGTCCACGGCCGCTGCCGGGGCTTTGTTATTGCGCAATTCTTCACGGATTCGCTCGAAGATCAGCACGTTGGAATCCACGCCCATACCGACGGTAAGGATCACGCCGGCAATTCCGGGCAAGGTCAGCACCGAGCCGGAAAAGCCCATAAAGCCGAGCAGGATAATCAGGTTCATGATGAGCGCAAGGTCCGCGTTGATGCCGGCGCCACGGTAATACACCAGCATGAAGATCAATACGGCCACCATGCCGGCGACCGCGGCTTTTACACCCGAGCGTATGGAATCAGCCCCAAGTGACGGCCCCACGGTGCGCTCAGTGAGATAGTGCAAGCTGGCGGGCAGGGCGCCGGAGCGCAGCAGCATGGCCAGGTCTTTGGCGCTCTGGTCAGTGAATCCGCCGCCACTGATGCTCCCGGTATCGCGGATTTCTGTCTTGATGGAGGCGACTTCGCGGATCCGGTTGTCCAGCACCACCGCGAGATAGTGATCGGGATCAGAGCCGCTTTCGTTGTGGGCAGAGGTAAAGGCTGCAAATTTCTGGCCTGCCGCTGCGGTCAAGTTAAAGGTCACGTCCGGCCTGCCCTGTTCGTCGGTACTCGGCCGTGCGTCGCGTATGTCAGTCCCGCTGACAACGGGAACCCTCGACACCAGGTACACCTGCTCAGAGTTGCTCTGCGTGGCGAGAATCAACGAGCCCCTCATGAGCACGCGGCCGGGCGGCAAAAATCCGCCCAGAGCCTGCAGGGCCGCCTGTTCGTTCGGGTAGGGACTGCCGCCATTGAAGACCTGACGGATTTCCAGCCGTGCGGTGGACTGGATGATGTCCTTAACCCGGCCGGGATCGTCCACGCCGGGCAATTGCACCAGGATCTGGTAGTTGCCCATTCCATTCCGCTGGATCACCGGCTCGCTCACACCCAAACTGTCTACACGGGTACGGATGGCTTCAATCGACTGGTCTACCGTGCGTTCTTTGAGGTCGCTGACCGCGGTGGGTTTCATGATCAGGGCCCAGGTGTTGTTGGCCCCGCCCACCAGGTCATATTCCCGGAAACGATCGCTGATGAGCGTGCGCAGTTGCGAAGTAGCATCCAGCGGCACACCCTTGATCTCAATGCGTTCGGGCTGTTTTTCCGGGTCAGGCTTGCTGAGATCAGCGAAAGATACTTTGGCCTTCTGCAGCTCATCTTTCAGCATTTCAACCGCATGGTCAGTCTCAGCGCTGACCGCTTCATTCACCATCACTTCCAGGATCAGGTGAGTGCCGCCCTTGAGGTCCAGACCCAGGTGGATGCGGTCCAGGACCGCTTCTCTCAGGCCATCGCCGCTGAAGCTTTTGGGGATGCCAAAGATGCCATAAACGAAGATCAGCACGATTGCGATGATCAGCGCGGTTTTTGCGAGTAAGTTTTTCTGCATTGCAACGTCACTTCTTCAGGATTTCTTGGGTTCTTCTTCGCGGGCCACGGACTGCACCGCTGCCTTGGTGACTTCCAGGCGCAGGTTGTCCGGCGGAACGCGCAAGTGCACAGCGTCGTCTTTCACCGCGATGATGGTACCGCGGATGCCGCCGTTGGTGGTGACCCTGTCGCCCGCCTTCAGCGCATTCACCATCTCCTGCCACTTCTTCTGCCGGCGCTGTTGGGGCAGGATCAGGAGAAGATAAAAGATGCCGAAAATGAAAAGCAGCGGCAACATCATCGCCAGTCCGCCGAACTGGCCGCCGCCGCCCTGCATCACAAATGATGAAATCTGGGTTTGTATCATTCTTTTGATCGCCAACAACCAAACGCACACTCGCTCCCGCCGGGAAAGCCCTGATGGTTACCGCAGATGAATACCGCCCGGGCCTCCTTGCACTTGACCTGCGCGTGCCGGAGTAAGTCGGAGGTTTTTCTGGCGCCTGAATCCGGGGAGCTCAGCCTATGGACACGCTTCCAGAGAGTCTTCCTGAGAGGTCCCCAAGCTTTATAGCATGACGCACGGACCGCATGGTGTCAAGGTAGAAGGCGAGGTTGTGGGCGGTGTTGAGCACCGCGGCCAGCGGTTCGCCTGAGACGAACAGGTGCCGCAGGTAGGCCCGGCTGTATCGGGCACAAACTTTGCATCCGCAGATGGGATCGGCCGGCGCCTGGTCCTGCGCATAACGCACGTTCTTGATGTTCAACCTTCCCTCTGAGGTGAAGAGCAACCCATGGCGGGCCGCCCGGGTCGGCAGCACGCAGTCCATCATGTCGACGCCCAGGGCCGCGTAGCGCACGATCTCATCGGGATAGCCCACGCCCATCACATAGCGCGGCTTGTCTTTGGGCAGCATTTCCAGGGCGCGGGCGATCATCTCCATGGTTTGCTCTCTGGGTTCGCCCACGCTCAAGCCGCCAATGGCGTAGCCGGGGAAGTCCAGTTCGACAGTGCGCTCCGCGGACTCACGCCTCAAGTCGGGGTACATGCCGCCTTGAACGATCCCAAACAGCGCCTGCGTCCTTTCACCGGCGCCCTCCCACGGGACCTGGTGCTTGTGGGCTCGAAAATATTCCTGGCTGCGCCGCGCCCAACGCAAAGTCATCTCCATGGAGTCGCGGGTGCGGTCGCGCTCCGCCGGATGCTCGGTGCATTCATCGAACGCCATGATGATGTCCGCGCCCAGCGCGATCTGTATCTCCATGGAGCGCTCGGGCGTGAAGAGGTGGGAAGAGCCGTCCAGGTGGGAGCGGAAACTCACGCCTTCTTCGGTAATCTTGCGCAGCTCGCTGAGACTGAAGACCTGGAAGCCGCCCGAATCGGTCAGGATAGCGCGCTCCCAGCTCATGAACTTGTGCAGGCCGCCCAAGCCGCGGACCAACTCATGACCGGGTCGAAGATAAAGATGGTAGGTGTTGCCGAGGATGATCTGGGCGCCTAGCTCTTCGAGAGTGTCCTGCGGCACCGCCTTCACCGAGCCGACGGTGCCTACGGGCATGAACGCCGGGGTTTCCACCTCACCGTGCGGAGTCTGCATGCGGCCCAGGCGCGCAGGGCCGGCTTCAGCTTGGATGGTAAACAGACTTGACACTGCAACTATGGTACAGAATGGGGTTCATTCTTGTGACCGGCGTGAACCATCCAAGAGGATACCGGATGACCAAATACGCTTTTGCTCTCTTCCTCTTCCTGGCGGCGACCTTATTCGTGTGCGATTCGCAAACGCTGCCTGGCTCTTACATTCCCAAGGGCGGCTTCGTGCCTAACGGGGAAACCGCGGTCAAGATCGCGGAAGCGGTGCTGATTCCGGTCTATGGTGAGCAAAAAGTGCTGTCAGAACGCCCTTTCACGGCCGCACGTTCGGGAGATACTTGGACTGTGGTCGGTACTCTTCATTGCTCTCCGCCTGGCAGCCTTTGTAAGGGCGGTACGGCTGAAGTGAAGATCTCAAAAACTTCCGGACAGATTCTTCACATGATCCATTACAAGTAGGCCAGGTAAGCTTTTCTTTTTGGCGTGCCGCTTCCCGGTGAGAGGCGTGGATTATGGTCCCTATTGCGGCAGCTCTGTCCCGGCTTGTTCCGCCACCATGTACGCGGCGTACCAGTCCGGCCAGTTCTCGTCGCGTTTCCCGGTGCGCTTTTCGTGCTCCCCGTGGGCGGCCTCGGCACGGCGGAGCGCACTCGCCAGATCGCTCGCCGACGCGAAGGTGGTTGTCGCGGAGTCGACGCGCCCGGGAAGACGGGTGGTGATCTCCTGCAGCAGCCAGCCGTTGCCGTCGGGATCACGGAACGAGGCGAACGAGCGGTAGCTACCATGGCCGGGGTCCGGGCCGTTGACCCGGATCCGCCCAAAGAGGTAGGGCTCGTCCTTGCCGGCGTAGGCGTTGCCAGCGCCGTGGAAGACCTCGCTGACCTCAACTCCACGACGGAGTAACTCGTTGCGGGCGGCCTCGATGTTGGAGACGATCAGATACAGGCCCTGGGCTGAGCCTGGCGCCGCCGCGGTGACGTTCTTGCCGAAGATGACTGAGCAGCCGGAGCCGGGCGGAGTAAACTGGACCCCGCGCCAGTCGTTATCGTGGGTGAAGTCGGCGTCGAGCCGCCACCCCAGCCTCGCGTAGAACTCCTTCGCACGGTCGACGTCTGAGACCGGGATGACGACCAACTCGAGCTTCAGGTCGGGCGTGGCAAGGCTCGCCTCACGACTGATTTCAGACTTCAGAGTTGCCATCTTCAGTTCCTCCTATGTGGTCGCCTAAATCGAAAGTCACCCCAGGGGCTTACGATTCTCGAACAGGCCGGAAGCGTTGCCCGCCTGCTAGTCTTTGCGCTGCAAATGCCGTTCCGCCACCCTGGCGGGATTCACAAAGGTCCGCGTCACGGTGCCGCGGCCGATCTCCTCGACGCCGTTGTGCGCCCGGACACGAAAAACAAAGAAGCGGCCGTTGGATGATTCCAGTTCCGCCTCAGCTTTTACGTGCTGGCCCACCGTGGTCGGAGCACGATGCTCGATATTGATGGCCGTGCCCACGCTGATCTCGCCTTGTTCACAGTAGGGTTTCATGGCGTTGGCTGCGGCCACTTCCATCAGGCCGATCATGTGTGGCGTGGAGTAGATAGGAGGCAGTTCCGCGTGGTGGTGGTTCAGGGTGTGCTCGTGGGCCACGGTGAGTTCAGCTTCACCGCGCAATCCGGGAGGCAGCTCTTTGCGGGCCATGCCTCAAGAATTTACCAGATGCGGCCCTGCGCGCCTCATGCAGGACGGGATGCAAGACAAAGCGTGCGCAAAAGAAACGGCCAGGCCCGCAAGCCTGGCCATGTTGGAAAGGGATTTTCCTTACCGGCGATCGTGGTCGTGATCGCGGTCTCCAGAGTGCTCGCGATGACGGCAACGCTCACGCGCTTCCTCCAGTTCACGACGCCTGTTCTGCGCCTGCCGGCTGTTTGCGCCGTGCTTGCGCTCGGCTTTCTGCAGGCTCACTTCTGCTTTGCGAACGCGCTGCTCGCACTTGTCATCCCGATCGCGGGCCTGCACCTGGACCATGCCCAGGGCAAGGAAAAGGGTCAAAAGTATCGCTGCTCCTGCTTTACGAAACATTGCAACCTCCATTGGGGGATAGGGCATTGTACAACTCTGAATTCTTTAGGCGTCCCTCCAGTAAAAAGTGGCGGTGTTCCAGCCACCGGGGAAGCGCCCGGTCTTTGGGTAATTTCCTTGGCCAAACAAACCCGGCTGGGCGTGCTAAGTTGCGCGTCCCGGGTCGTCGAAAGTCGCAACGGCGTATAATGAGAAATTGTCTTCATGACGCGAAAACGACCAGCAAGTTCTTCTCTAGCCCAGTCCAAGATCCGGTCTACCACTGTGCTCTGCGTACGCCGCAACGGCCAGGTAGTCATGGCAGCCGACGGACAGGTCACTCTGGGTGAAAACGTGATCAAGCACACGGCGATCAAGATTCGCCGTCTCTACAACGACAAGATTCTTGCCGGCTTTGCCGGCTCCACCGCGGACGCTTTCTCCCTGTTTGCCCGCTTCGAGGCCAAACTGGAGCAATACCACGGCCAGCTCGGGCGGGCCGCCGTGGAGTTGGCAAAAGAGTGGCGGACGGACAAAGCCCTGCGCCACCTGGAAGCTTTGCTGCTGGTGTCAGACGCCAAGCTGACCTTTCTGATCAGCGGCGCCGGTGACGTGATTGAGCCGGACGGGGGCGTGGCGGCCATCGGCAGCGGCGGGCCTTATGCCCTGGCTGCGGCCCGTGCCTTGATCGACAACACGGACCTGGGCGCACGCAAGATCGCGGAAGAGGCCATGAAGATCGCGGGCAAGACCTGCATCTACACCAACGAGAACGTCACCATCGAGGAGCTTTCCGCGGTGGCGGAAAAGCAAGTCGCCTCCGCGCCGGTGCACTGAGCATGGCAGGCTATTCCGGAACGCCGCTTATCCAGAAGATCGGCATCAAACCCGGTCATCGCCTCATGCTGCGCAACCATCCCGAGAGTTTCCTGAAAGATCTTGGCGAGCTGCCGGCCGGCGCAGCTCAGGCAAGCAGCGGCAAAGCCAATGTGGTGGTCTGCTTCAGCGAGAAATTGGCGGACCTGGAAAGGTCGTTCCCAGTCCTGGCGGGCAAGCTTGTCCCGGACGGAATGCTTTGGATCTCCTGGCCCAAGAAGGCTTCAGGCAGACTGACCGATCTTACGGAAGACGTGGTGCGCCGGGTAGGCTTGAAGTGCGGTTTGGTGGACGTGAAAGTGTGCGCCATCGATGAAACCTGGTCAGGCTTGAAATTCGTGATCCGCCTGGAGAACCGGCTGGCGCGCACGCCGGCATCCAACACCAGGGCCGCCAATCGCAATACGGCGAGTAAAAAGAGAATTAAAGTTTGAGGAGCAGGAATGGCTATCTATTTACCCGGCACCGCCGAAACCACAGACCTGGTGCTGGACGAACTTACTCCCAAGGAAATCGTAGCCGAGCTCGATAAGTACGTGGTGGGCCAGCATGAGGCCAAGCGCGCGGTGGCGATCGCTCTGCGCAACCGCATGCGCCGGCAGAAACTTCCGCCTGACCTGGCGGAAGAGATCATGCCCAAGAACATCATCATGATCGGCCCCACCGGCGTGGGCAAGACTGAGATCGCTCGCCGCCTGGCCCGCCTGGCGAACTCTCCATTTTTGAAAGTTGAAGCTTCCAAATTCACTGAAGTCGGTTACGTGGGCCGCGACGTGGAATCCATGATCCGCGATCTGGTGGAAATCTCCATCGATATGATTCGCGACGAAAGACTCGAGGAGGTGGCGGAGAAGGCGGAAGAGAGCGCGGAAAACAAACTGCTCGATCTGCTTCTGCCCGCTGCGCCCGCTGCGCCTGCTCCCGGCGCCGGTTTTGCCCTGCCCGCACCCGACGGCGATTCCACGGCACGCACCAAAGAAAAACTTCGCCAGCAACTGCACCAGGGACTACTGGACGACAGGATCGTCGAAATCGAGGTCCGCGAGCGTTCCATGCCGGCCTTTGAGATCATCTCCAATCAGGGCGTGGAAGAGATGGACATCAATATCAAGGACATGCTGCCCAATATCTTCGGCCAGCGGACGAAGAAGCGGAAGATGAAGGTGAGCGAAGCCCTGGAGTATCTGGTCCAGGAGGAAGAGTCCAAGCTGGTGGATATGGACCAGGTGACGCGCGTGGCGGTGGAGCGCGTGGAACAGTCCGGCATCATCTTCCTCGACGAGATCGACAAGATAGCCGGACGTGAAAGCGGCCACGGGCCGGATGTTTCCCGCGAAGGCGTACAGCGCGACATTCTCCCCATTGTGGAAGGGACAACGTGCAACACGCGCTACGGCATGGTCCGCACGGACCACATCCTGTTCATCGCCGCCGGCGCATTCCACGTCTCCAAGCCCAGCGACCTGATTCCCGAACTCCAGGGCCGCTTTCCGATTCGCGTGGAATTGAAGTCGCTGACCATGGCGGACTTCATCGCCATCTTGACCGAGCCAAAGTCGTCATTGGTGAAGCAGTACACGGCGCTGCTGGAGACTGAAGGCCTTAAGCTGGAATTTACGCGGGAAGCGCTGGATGAGATTGCCGGATTTGCTTTTCGTGTGAATGAATCCACTGAGAATATCGGCGCGCGCCGTTTACACACCATCATGGAACGTGTGCTGGACCACATCAGCTTTGACGCACCGGACATGAAGGAAAAGGACGTGACCATTGATGCCGACTACGTGAACAAGATGCTGGCAGACATTGTGAAGGACCAGGATTTGTCGCGGTACATTCTGTAGGCGCAGACAGTTTCGCTGGTTGGAACGCTCATCAATTTGACAACCCAGCCAAGTTTACCGACGGTACTTAGAGCGTCGCGCCAAGTAAACGCCGCTTACGACAGCCGAGGCTGCGGCCAAGCCGAACACGCTCATGGCATCCGCATTGACGTGTGCTGGTGGGCGCTTGCAGTATGCATCATAGTTATCGGCCCATGCTTTCACTCCCGAGAACATCAACGCCAGTCCGAAGGTTAGTACGAGCAACAATCTCCTCATGGTGAATCCCCAATGTTCCCGACCCCCGCTAATATTCATCGCAATCTTCATTCCAGAACCTAAGCCGCTTTGGCCTTAATCCTTTGTTGCCTTCTTCACTCAAGAGAGACTAAGTAGAACAGCTTAGGGGGACAGCGACGATTCCATGCAATGCGGCAAGAACCCGGAGGAGATGCGCAATCTCTTGCGCAGCACGAACAGAAACCTTTCCTTCCGGGTTGTTGCGAACAGAGCGGTCAACTGCCTTGCTTCGCTTGCGCTCGGGATTGCAGAGACGATAACCTTTTCCCTTCCATGCGACTTCCCCTCATTTTTCTTTGCGTCGCCGCGGCGATCGTGATCGGCGGCTGCGGCACGCCCGGGGCTCCCCGGCCGCCCTCGCTGGGTATCCCCGAGCCGGTCAGCGATCTGCAAGCGGTGCGCAAGGGAGACGATGTGCGGCTCACCTGGACGAACCCAACCGAAACCACAGATGGCGAGTTGGTCCGGAAGCAAGGCAGGATGATCGTGGTGCGCGCGGCCACATCCGGGGCCGGCGGAGAAACCGTCGCCGAGCTTCCACTCAAGCCAGCCTTGAAAGACGAGAGCGGTGAGAAAGGTGCGGCCACGGATTCGCTGGCCGCGGTGCTCTCGGCCACTCCCGCAAACAACTTTGTTTTTTATACCGTGGACGCGATCAGTCACCGGGGCGTAAGCGCCGGCCCTTCCAACCAGGTAGCAGTGCCACTGGTAAACACGTTGCCCGCACCCGCCGACTTGCGAGCCGCGCTGGTGGCGAGAGGCGTTTCTCTTTCCTGGCACGCCGCAGCGCAGCCTCAGGGTCCGCAGCGATTGAACTCTCAGTTTCGTTACCGGGTGATGCGCCGTCTGGAAGGGACAACGGACGCGGTCAAGGCCGGCGAGGTCGGCCTGGGCGGTGAATCCGCCGTTTTTATCGACACGGGAATTGATTGGGAAAAGAACTATCAGTATTGGATCACTCCCATAACGCAATGGCAGCTCCAGGGCAGGAAGAACGAGGTTGAAGGCCGGGACTCGCCAATCGTGGCGGTTTTCACCCACGATACGTTTCCCCCAGCTGTTCCCGTCGGGTTGCAGGCGGTCTTTTCCGGGCTGGTGCAGCAACCCGGCATCGACTTGACCTGGACACCCAACAGTGACGAAGACCTGGCTGGGTACAACGTTTATCGTCGCAGCGCTCAAGGTACGCTCACCAAGATCAACAAGGAACTGGTAAAAACGCCCGCATTCCACGACGGCAGCGTGCAACCGGGAGGAACGTATAGATTCTCGGTCTCGGCGGTCGACCTGCGAGGCAATGAGAGCGCCCGCTCGGCGGAAGCGCAAGAAGGCGTTCCCAAAGAATGAATTCGCAGGATGAACGATGGAAGCACGAAAGGATCCCAAACCGGAGGAACAGGAGCAATGCGAATCGCAGCAGTTCTATTGATTACCGCCGTGTTTCTGGCGGCGCAATCGCCGCAACGGTCGGCGCCTTCACAGGCTAATGCCTTCCACGAAAAGGCCGAAGACACCCTCGACTGCCTGGACGGATCATTTCTCGTTTCCGGGAATAATGCCGTTGCATACTGGAACCAGAGTCTGGCATGCAGGGCTATGGTGAGAAAGCTCGGGCGTTTGGCCACAACCGATTCTGAGCGGGAAATAGCGAAAGCCCTCCTCAGTTATCAGGTCCAGATCAGCGCCTGTGACCTTGGCGGCCACGGCGATTGCCCCGGCGCGAACAAGGCGCGAGACGAAGCCATACGTATAGGCAATCTGCGCGCTCCAGCGAGAGCGGGCGGGTAAGGTAGAGATCATTGCGGTTGAGATCGCGCCCCATCAGCGCTCGGCGCCGGAGCCGGTTCTGAGAGTATCCGGGAAGAATTGCGCGTTTCAGGTTTGCCCGTGGTTTCTGGTAGAAGGAGTGTTATGAGATATTGCCGCTTTTCCTCCCCTGACGGGCCCAGGTATGGCGTGATTGAAAACGACCGCATCACCCAGGTGACACCAGGCATTGAGATTCCCGATCTTTCCAAGGCGCAAAAGATTCCGCCCATGCCGCTCAGCTCGGTCAGGCTGCTGGCGCCAGTGGAGCCTGCCAAGATTGTTTGCGTCGGGCGCAATTACATGGAGCACGCCAGGGAGCTCGGCAATGAAGTCCCGGTTGAGCCGGTGATCTTCCTAAAACCGCAAACCTCGATCCTAGCTCCGGGCGAGAAGATCGTGCGCCCCAAGGGTCTATCACACCGGGTTGATTTTGAGGGAGAGCTCACGGTGGTAATGGCAAAGCGTTGCCGCGGCCTGAAGGAGCGCGACGATGTCCGCCCCTATATTTTCGGGTACACCTGCGCCAACGATGTGACGGCGCGCGATTTGCAAAAAAGAGATGTGCAGTGGACCCGCGCCAAGAGTTTTGACACCTTTTGCCCCGTCGGCCCCATCGTTACCGATGAGATCGATCCCTGGAAAGGGGTGCGCGTGGAGACGCGGGTCAACGGCTCCGTGCGACAGTCCGAGAGCACCAAAGCGTTCATCTTCCCCGTGGATGTGGTCATCCGCTTCGTTTCCCAAGTCATGACGTTGCTGCCCGGCGACCTGATACTTACCGGCACGCCTGCCGGCGTGGGCCCGCTGGTGGCCGGCGACCAAGTAACGGTTTCAATAGAAGGGATAGGCCAGCTTATGAACCCGGTGGTGGACGGTGAGTAAGTTGTAATAAGTCGTTAATTATGAACGACTTACATGATGGCAATGACCTCTCTGAGTTAGTCAACACTATCGTCACCTTGTGCTCCGCCGCACAATCAAGACATGCTTGTGGCGAGGTCAGGGAAGAGCGTAAGGTTTCCTGCGGATTCTGTTGAATCCTGCAATGCTGTAGTTTCATCTTGGGAGTAGATTGGCCGAACGTCACTGGGACGTTGCCTAATATGAGCGCTTCACTTCGTCTCTACCCTTTTATCGCCGTGGTCGCTCTTGCGCTGCTGGGCGGCGCGGTGGCCTGGGCCCGCAGCCGGCGCAAAAGCCCGGACCAGCGGGAGCGTGAGCGCCGTATTCGCATCAGCGAAACCGGCCGTATTACTGACGGCACGGTGACGGATGTGAGTGAAGTTTCCCTGAACGGCTCCGGCGAGATGCAGCTCCTGATCTACCAGTACGATGTTTCCGGCGTGACCTATGAAGCTTCACAGGACGTGACTTGCCTGCGCCACATGGTTGATCTGCACTCCTGCCGCGCCGGCCTGATGACTTCCATCAAGTACGATCCTGCCAATCCCGGCAACTCCATCGTGATAGCGGAAAATTGGAGCGGCCTGCGGCACTGACGCGAATCTTACTTTGCGGCCAGGGCTTCCACGATTCGATCAAAGTCTTCGAGTGACCCGTACTTGAGCACGATCTTGCCCTTGCCCTTACGGTCCTGGATTTCCACCTTGACCCCCAGGGCCCGTTCCAGCGTGCGCTGAGCCGCGCGGACGTTAGGATCGAGTGCCCGCGTGTGGCTTGCCGCTTTGCGTCCGTCCGGTTCTGGATTCAGTAACCGGGCAACCAGGTCTTCGGTTTGCCGGACAGAAAGCTGCCTGGCGATGGCTTCTTCCGCGGCTTGATCCAGGTTCTGGGGGAAGCCGGCGAGGGAGAGCAACACTTTGCCGTGGCCAAAGGTCAAAGCGCCATTTTCCAACGCGTCCTGCGCCTTCTGGGGCAGTTTAAGCAGGCGGATGAAGTTGGCAATGCTGGCGCGGTCCTTTCCGGTGCGCGAGGCGATCTGCTCCTGAGTGAGATTGAACTCCCGGCTGAGCCGCTCGAAAGCGCGGGCCTGCTCCATGGGGTTCAGATCTTCACGCTGCAGGTTCTCAATGATGGTGATCTCCATTGCCTGTTCGTTGGAGACGTGACGCACCACCGCGGGAACCGTGGTCTTCCCGGCGCGCTTGGAAGCCAGCCAACGCCGCTCACCGGCCACGAGCTGGAACCTTCCGTTAGGAACAGGGCGCAACACCACGGGTTGAACCACACCGCTGGCCTTGATGGAATCCGCCAGCTCGTTCAGGGCATCTTCCCGCAGCTTGCGCCGGGTCTGATAAGGATTGGGGTCAATGAGATCAACGGCGATTTCCTGCGGACCTTGAGCGCTCCCCGGCGTTGCGGTCGCCATGCCAGGGATCCTGCCGGGAAGAAGGGACTCAAGTCCGCGGCCGAGGGCTTTGCGTTTGTCATTCATCATGATGTTTTAACTCGCAGCGGAAGTGCCGGTCATAGGAGCAAGTTCTCTTTGTCGCAGGGTCATGCGCTCCATCAGCTCCTTAGCCAGGCGGATATAGCTTTCTGTCCCGCGGGAGCGGACGTCATAGAGCAGCGCCGGCTTCCCGTAACTGGGCGCTTCCGCCAGGCGGATATTGCGCGGGATGATGGTTTGGAGCAGCTTGTCGGTAAAAAAACTCTTGAGCTCTTGCGTGACCTGCTGGGCCAGGTTGGTGCGATCGTCATACATGGTCAGCACCACGCCTTCGATCTCCAGATTGGGATTGAAGCTCTGGCGCAGACGCTCAATGGTATCCATCAGTTCGCTGATGCCTTCCAGGGCAAAGTATTCAGCCTGCATGGGAATGAGAACTGAATCCGCGGCCACCAGCGTGTTCAAGGTGAGCAGATCGAGAGCAGGCGGACAGTCCAGCACAATGAAATCAAACTGATCGCGCAGGGGCTGCAAGGCATTGCGAAGCAAGAACTCCCGCTGGTCCGCGGCCACCAGCTCGATGTTCGCGCCAATGAGGTTCTTGTGCGAAGGGATGATGCTCAAGCCCTCAAGTTCGGTGGCCAGTAGGGCCTCATGGGAGTTAGCTTCGCCCGTCAGCAAGTGGTAGGTGCTCTTGCGTTCGGGATCGCGGGGAAATCCCAGGCCACTGGTAGAGTTGGACTGCGGGTCGCAGTCCACCAGCAGGCACTTGACCTCGGCCGCCGCGAATGAAGCTGCCAGGTTGATGGCGGTGGTGGTCTTGCCCACACCACCTTTCTGATTGGCGATAGCGATGACTCGTCCCATGGGGATGGCTTCGGGAGAACTGCCTCTCTTTGGGAATGTAATCAAGCGAATCGAAATCTGCAATGCCGGAAAACTGTGCAGTGTTCCACGTGGAACGAAAGCGAAAACACACCCTCCGCGGTTCCACGTGGAACATAAGATTACTACTTGGATTCGCTTCCGGGGGTGTCTTTAGATTCTTGCCACTTTGCCCCGTTGCGAGTGATTATTCTGGTTTCAAGGCCGCGAAATCGGCGTTCATTTTGGCCAACTTGTCCCACTATTACTTTTCGGCTTCTCAGGCTCGGCGTCTTAGACAGAAACAGTCAACAGCGAAAGAACTTCGCACTCTTTTGGGTGGGTTCGAGTTAACTATCCTGGTTCCGATGTGCACTTCCACCCACTTTCCCAAGATCTTTGGCATGTGATGCGCAATTTTGTCTCTCGCGGCTAGCTTTTAATCGCCCAAGTTTCCCACTGTTGCCGACTTGGTTCCTACAAGCAAGACCCGCGAATGCCCCCCGGGGAGCGGAATCGCCTCAGCCCATTCGAACCCCCTACCCAGCTCCTCGGCCGTGCTTAGTTGGCCTTTTCCAATCATCAGCGAAAGTCTCCCTCCCGGCGCAACCAGCCGCATCGCCGCAAGCATGGACTTCTCAAATTGCTCAACCGCGCGCATCGTTGCCAATTCGGCGCTCCCGGAAAACAGCTCCGCACGCTGGCCCGCGACGCGGGCATTCTTCAATCCCAGTGCGCGGATTACTTCGCTCAAGAACGCAGCCTTCTTGCTGTTGGACTCAATCAGCGTGACCTCCGCTTGCGGCGCCCATATGGCCAGGGGAACGCCAGGAAAGCCTGCGCCCGAGCCCACGTCAATCACCCTGCCCCGCCAGCCGTGCGGAACAAGAGCACTGGCCGCAAAGAACGATTCGCCAAAATGTCTGGTAACAATGTGCTCGGGATCGCGCACCGCGGTAAGGTTCACGCGCGCGTTCCATTTGAGCAAAAGCGCGACGTAATCGCGCGTCTGGGAAAGTTGCCCGGCGCTCAGCGTTACATAAGGCAGCAACAAGCGCGCGATCTGTGCGCTATCAAGATCAGCAGCCTTCATTGGCCCGCCTGGCGACGAACTTGGCCTGGAACTGTGGCCAGCGTCCTCAGCAGTTCGCACACCGTAAGCTGCGAAACCGGATGGCGCACATTCGGCGCAATCTCGGCCAGCGGCTCCAAGACAAACCGCCGATGGCTTAGGCCTGGATGAGGAATCGTGAGGTGAGGCAAGTCGACCACAAGGTCTCCGAACAAGAGTATGTCGATATCGATGGTGCGCGGTGCCCTCACTGCATCGCGCCTCCGTCCCATCTCTCGCTCTATCGCCAGGATGGCCGCCAGTAGTTCATCCGGCCCCATGCTGATTTCCAGGCGCACAGCGCAGTTCAGAAACCAGGGCTGTTCATCTTCCACTTCCACTGGCTCGGTCTCGTAGAAGCTGGAGACAGCACGCACATTCCCCACTTCACGCAGACTGGCTATCGCCTGGCGCAAGTTGTTTTCCCGGTCGCCAAGGTTCGAGCCCAAGGACAGATAAGCCGTCTCTTTCAAGCAGTTACCTCAGTCGCTATTCTACTGGCCGGATGGCCACTACCGGCCTGCGGCAACGGGCCGTTACGTTCGTTATTTGGCTGGACTTCGATTGTCGGATAAGGTGTTTTCATATGGCTCTCCAAGCACTCCTGCTTAGCCGTGACCCTGAAGTGCAACGCGCGATACGCCGCGTTCTAGAATCCACGAACATTGACCTTGAGCTTTCCCAAAGCGTCGACCAGACCCGCATGGCGCTGGGCCGCCGCAAGTATGACGCCGTCCTGGTGGACTGCGAAGACATG
>DASVFK010000007.1:0-12799 GCA_036380095.1 Candidatus Angelobacter sp.
GACTGGAGGCTTCCAGTGCAGGTTGCCCGCCCTCTTCCACGGGGCGGCGGTAGAAGTCGTAAATCCCCATCTCACGGTAGTAATTCACGCGAGCAGCAAGCTGCTTCTTGGTTGCAGGATCGAGGGCTTTGGGCATGGGACAACAGTTTAGAGGAGGAAGGCAGCCGGGAGAAAGCAGATTCCTCCCCCCTTCGCAGGCTCAGGGTCGGAATGACAATACAGACGGCCGGTTAGTCGTGCAAAGTTTCTGCCGTCTTGGATCGTCCCGCTTTGAGCTTCACCACCGCATCCAGGACGCGGTGCGCGACCTCCCACTTGCTCATCTCGGGCACGTGTTCCACGCCGGCGGAGGTAAGGATGGAAACGGCATTGCGCTCGGAATCAAAGCCGATGCCCGGCTGCCCCACGTCATTGACCACGATGGCGTCAAGCGATTTGCTCTCCAGCTTCTTGCGCGCATTTTCCAGCGCGTCCTCGGTTTCGGCGGCAAAGCCAATTACCAGTCGCCGGCCTTTTTTTGCAGCGACTTCAGCCAGGATGTCCGGGGTGGGCTCAAGTTCCAGCGTAATGTGGCCTTTGCGCTTGATCTTCTGCTCTGCGGCGCCGCGCACGGTGAAGTCCGCCACTGCTGCGGCTTTGATCACAATGGTGGCGCGCTCCAGGCGCGACATCACGGCCTGGCGCATCTCCGTTGCCGTCTGCACGGAGATAAACTCGGCAGCAGCGGGCGGCGGAAGCGCGGTGGGAGCGCTGATCAAAATCACCTTGGCGCCCCGGCGCAAAGCGGCTTCAGCCAGCGCATAACCCATCCTACCGCTGGAACGGTTGCCGATGAAGCGCACCGGATCAATCGGCTCGCGTGTGCCGCCGGCGGTGACCATCACGGTTTCGCCGTTGAGATCAGGTGTCGCTCCCAGCGCGGCCAGCACCGCTTCCACGATCTTGTCGTTTGCGGCAAGGCGTCCGGCGCCGATCATGCCGCAAGCCAGGTAGCCGCTGTCAGGGTCCACGATACGCACACCGCGCTGGCGCAATGTCGCAACGTTGCTTTGCGTGGCCGGGTGCTCCCACATATTTACGTTCATCGCTGGGGCGACAACCACGGGCGCCGTGGTGGCCAGAAACAGCGTGGTAAGGAAGTCATCAGCCTGGCCGTGAGCTAATTTGGCAATCACATCGGCGGTTGCCGGGGCCACCACCAGCGCGTCAATGGCCTGCGCCACCGCGATATGTTCCACGGCAGAATCGATGTTCGGGGCATCGCTCTGTGCGGATGCAAACATGTCCGTGATGACCTTTTCCCCGCTCAACGCGGCAAAGGTCAATGGGCGGACGAACTCCTGGGCGGCGCGCGTCATGATCACCTGCACGCGCAGGCCTTTCTCCTGGAGTAGGCGCACCAGTTCCGCGGCCTTATAGGCGGCGATGCCTCCAGTAACGCCAACGGCGACCTTCATACTCTGCATTGTAACGCTGTGGGGGAAACGCTCCTAGTAACCGCGGATAGCCCGGCGAAGCCAAGCTGCAATGAAAGCCACCACAGAGGCACGGAGATATGGGGGGAAACGCGGAAAAAAGGCATATCTATGCGCCCCGTAGCCCGCGAGAAACTGGTGTGGCGTGTACTTCCAGAAAAGTCTCTAGTTGATCGAAGTCCATGCGGTGCCCAACAAGTTGAGCACCCGGCACTTAGCCGTTAGCATTCAGGCGAAACACTTCTTTTTGTCAAAGTGAAGGAAGCCTCATTCTTTACACCTCTTTAGGATTCTTGTCTGGAACTGCGCGCCCATTCGTGGTGTGCTTACAATGGTCAAGGAATATGAAAACCTGGGCGATCAAGCTCTCGGTTGTCTTGCTGGGAGCCATCCTATTGCAGACTGTGACAGGGTGTTACGCCGGTCGAAGCGGCGCTCGAATAGATACTCGCCCACCTGCGGGGCCGGCCCTTGGGCTTGAACCAGGCTTAAAGATGTACGTGAAGAACTGGACTATCGTAGAATCCGCACGCGCCAAGCCCGGCAAGAAGGTTTCAGCCCAGGTCATGAAGGACGTGGTTGTGAAAGGGCAAGTGATTATTCCCGGTAAATCTGTATTGACGGGACATGTCGCGGAGGTCCAAAAGCAGGACCAGAACCATCCGGAAGCACGCCTGCGCATTGTCTTTGACTCAATCCAATTGCGCGGCAGAAATGTAGCGTTCACTGGCGTTCTGGAGAAGGCCTGGATTGAGTCCCAGGCGATGGAGGACATCCCTGAGTGTATCAGCACTCCTCTTGCCCCCTGCCCGGTGTCGATCGGTCCCAGCGAAAATCCCTCCCCCGGAGATGACCTGAGCTTTTCCCGCTTTATCAAGGACGAGACCGGCGATGGGATTGTGATTGTCTCACAAAGAAACGTCTATTTAGGCTGGCTGACACGGTTCAAGGTAAAAGTCATATCTCCGTTCCGGCAGCAATAGCCATCGGCCGGCAGCAACCAGCACTCATCCTTCTCTCCTCCGCCTATCAAGGCGTGGAGTACGTCAGAGTCGTTGGAGGGTCTCTGCCTATTCGCTTGATTTCGGTGGATCGGGCGCCGCAGCCGGTTCAGCCTTTACGTACTGGACCTTGCCCGCGTCAATCTCCTGCTGCGCGATCTTGCAGACCTTGCGGGAATTAGTGTTCACCAGCGCGGGTGCGCCGCCGGAAAGCTGCCGGGCGCGGCGGGCGGCCACCAGGACATAACGGTAGTTGCTGTCAAAACCATCTTTGAGCTTCATGCTTGCTCACCTCTGCGTTCGCATCGCGGTGGGGGACAAAACGTCGAAGGATGCCAGAATACTTCGTATCTCATCTTCCATGTTGGACTTCAGGCATTTCTCCGATGTTCTTAGGTATTCTTTCTCGTCCGGAGATGGTGGTTTCCCCGAACGTCGTATGCGCTCGCCTTGAACAATAGCCACCAACTCGACCCGCGATTGATCCAGGCGATCGTTCACTAGAATATAGTCGTAATTGGGATAGTTCTCAATCTCCCTGCGGGCCGTATCCAGGCGGCGGCGGATGACTTCCTCCGACTCCATGTTTTCACTGCGGCTGCGCATGCGCAACCGCGACTCCAATTCGTTGCGGCTCGGGGGCAGAACAAAAATGCTCACGGCATCGGGCACGCGCTGCTTGACCTGGCGCTCGCCCTGCACGTCAATATCGAGCAACAGATCGTTGCCGCGCACCTTGGCCTCTTCCAGCACGGTCTTGGCCGTGCCGTAATAGTTGCCAAAGACCGTGGCGTACTCCAGGAACTCATCGCGCGCGATCATGTTTTCAAATTCGCCGCGGGAGATGAAGTGATACTCGCGCCCGTCCTGCTCACTGCCGCGCGGAGGCCTCGTGGTGTAGGAGACGGAAAACTCCAGGTTGCGGACGTACTGGCGCAGCTCATTCACCAGCGTGGTCTTGCCCGAGCCCGAAGGCGCGGAAATGATGTAGAGAATTCCACTCATTCCAGGTTCTGCACCTGCTCACGGCATTTTTCAATCTCTGATTTCATTTGCAATCCCAGTTCGGTGATGCGCAGGGCTTCGCCGGTCACGCCCGAGGTCTTGGAGAGCAGCGTGTTGGCTTCTCGGTTCAGCTCCTGCAGCAGGAAGTCGAGTTTCTTGCCCACTTCGCCGCCCTGATCGAGCAGCTTGCGGAAATGGTCGATGTGGGTGTGCACGCGGACCAGCTCTTCTTCAACGTCACTGCGTTCAGCCAGGATGGCCGCCTCCTGCAGCACGCGGTCAGGATCGGCGGTCCCCAGCAGTTCCTGCAGGCGGGCACGGACTTTTTCCATCAAGGCGCGGGAGACAGCTTCGCGAAAGCGCGCGATCTCAACGGTGGATTCGTCGAGCGCCTTGAGACGGCGGCGCATCTCGGCTTCCATGCCCTCGCCTTCATGTTCGCGCATGGTATTGAGCCGGACGATGGCCTCCTCCGCCGCGGCCAGGACCGCTGCTTGAAAGTTGCCGTCAAGGCTGGCCGCCTCACCCAGCGCTCCGGGCATGCGGAAAACCGTGTTGAGGTCCGGCTCGCCGGTAACACCAAAGTCCGCCGCGGCCTTGCGGAATGCGGCCACGTAGCCGCCCACCATTTCGCGGTTGTAGCCGTACCCTTCCGAGCGGCGCTCCACCGCCAGAGTAACGTCCACGTGGCCTCGCGCCAGCTTTTCTTTCAGCAGGCGCCGCAGTTTCATCTCCAGTTCGTCCATGTCCGGCGGCAACCGAAGCTGGGGGTCGAGGAAGCGATGGTTGACTGATTTCAGCGAGAGGGTAAAAGACACGCCTTCGCCGGCCTGGGACTTCACCTGCGCGTACCCGGTCATGGAGCGAATCGCCATGTGCTAGTTTTTCAGTTGCCGATGCGCGGCTCGCGGAAGGCAACGGCCGGCTCTTCTGACATTTTCGGCTCTAAATCCATAAACTGCAATTCATAAAGTTTACGGTAGGTCCCCAGGCGGGCCAAAAGGTCTTCATGGCTGCCGGAATCGGTAATGCGGCCGTGCTCCAGCACCACAATGCGGTCAGCGTGGCGCACGGTGGTCAGGCGATGGGCGATCACGAATACCGTGCGTCCGGACATCAGATTGTGCAGCGCCGATTGCACCAGCGCTTCCGATTCGTTGTCCAAGGCGGAAGTCGCTTCGTCCAGGATCAAGATAGGAGCGTTCTTCAACAGCGCGCGGGCAATGGCGATGCGCTGGCGCTCCCCGCCGGAGAGGCGCAGTCCGCGCTCGCCGATCATGGTGTCATATCGTTCAGGGAGCCTCTGGATGAAGTCGTGCGCCAGCGCGGCTTTGGCAGCCTCAATCACCGCTTCCTGCGTGACATCCGGCTGGCCATAGGCAATGTTGTTACGCACTGTATCGTTGAACAGGATGGTGTCCTGGGTCACGATGCCGATCTGCGCGCGCAAGGAAGCCAGCGTCACGTCGCGCAGGTCATGCCCGTCAATCTTGATGGTCCCGGAAGTTGCGTCAAAGAACCGGGGCAGCAACTGTACCAGCGTGCTCTTCCCCGCCCCGCTGGAGCCGACAATCGCCACAATTTCTCCCGCGCGCACCTCCAGGTTGATGCCGCGCAGGATTTCAGGCTCCGCGCCGTTCGTTCCCGCATAAGAGAAATATACGTCTTCAAAGCGCACGCGCTCACGGAACGCCGGCAGAGAAATAGCATCAGGACGATCCTGGATTTCTTCTTCTTCATCCATGAAGCGGAATATCTCTGAGGACGCGCCCAGCGCCTGCTGGAAGCTGTTATTGAACAGGGCGAACTTGCGCACCGGGTCATAGAGCTTGAAGACGGCCACGATAAAGGCGAGGAAGGTGCCCGGCGAGAATGCCCCGCCGCGGATCTGGTTGCGCCCCAGCCACAGCAGCAGCGCAATGGCCACGGCGCCAATCAGGTCCATGAGCGGCGAACTCAGGGCCTGCGCGGCCACGGACCGAAGGTTGGCCTTGAACAGCCGGCGCGCGGCGGCAAAGAAGCGGGAGCTTTCCCAGGCCTCCATGCTGAACGCCTTGACGATGCGGTTCCCGGTGATGGTCTCATGCAGGATGTTCTGGATGTCCGCCAGCTTGTCTTGTCCGGTACGTGTGGTGTGGCGCACGCGGCGGCCGATCTTGCGCGATGAGACGATCACAAACGGAATGAACAGCAGCAGCACCCAGGCCAGCTTGCCTCCCAGGGCCACCACCACGGCGGCAGTGAAGATGAGGGTGAAGAATTGCTGGAGAAATTCCGCCAGCACCGTGGAAAGAGCGAATTGCACCTTCTCCACGTCATTGATCACGGTTGAAACCAGCGTGCCCGTGGCGTAGCGGGAAAAGAACCCGGCAGAGCGCCGCAGGATGCTGTTATAGAGTTTGTTGCGCAGGTCAGTGATCAGGCCAAAACCAGCGTGGTTCACCAGATAGGTGCCGGAGTAATCGCAGATCCCTTTGATCAGCGTGGAGCCCACCAGTGCCACGGCCACCACGGTCCAGGCATTGTGAAAATAGCTGGGGACAAACTGCTGCAAATCCAGAGCGCGATTGACGCCGGGAATGCGGCTGATCAGCGTGAGGGTCCGCGTGGGAGAAGCGGGATTCAGCACCTTGTCAAACACCGGGCCGATCAGCAGGACGCGGAACGCATCCATGGCGCCGACCACCGCCATGAGCAGGACGGAAAGCAGGAACTGCACGGAGTACGGGCGAACGTGACTGAGCAGCCGCGTCAGTTGCCGCATACATACCCCATGCACTCTGAACCCATTCTTCTCATTCTAAAGGAGCAGCGCGGAATCGGCGACCAGGCTGCGTAGCTGGATGTTAAGAATGGTTAACTACCGTGGTGAATCGCGGTGAATTACCTTAGCCCGGTATCCAGCGTTCGCCAGCCGCTTCTTCACTTCTTCTCCGATGAACACTGAGCGGTGTTGCCCGCCGGTGCAGCCAAAGCCGATGGTGAGATAACTCTTGCCCTCGCGCACATAATGCGGAATCAGGTAGACCAGCAGCGCCGCGATGCGATCGATGAATTCCTGCGTTTGCGGGAACGACCTTATATATTTCGCCACTTTGGGATGCCGGCCCGTGAGTGGACGGAATTCGGGAACGAAGTGCGGGTTGGGCAGAAAGCGGACATCGAATACCAGATCAGAGTCTACCGGAACGCCGCCTTTGAAGCCGAAGCTTACAATCGAGATGAGCAAGCCGCGATCGGCGCCGCCCTTGGTGAACTTTGAGGCGATGTGCGCGCGCAGCTCGTGGACGTTGAAGCGCGAGCTATCCACCACCATGTCGGCCATGGCGCGGATGGGCTGGAGCATGCGGCGTTCTTGGCTGAGCGCCGCCTTCACCGTGGAGTCGCCGCCCAGAGGATGCGGCCTGCGCGTCTCGCTAAAGCGCCGCAGCAGAGCTTCGTCTGAGGCTTCCAGGAACAGCACCGTGGTGCTCACCTGCCGCTTCAACCCGCGGATGATGTGCGGCAGCTTTTTCAGCGCCTCGCCTTCGCGGATGTCCGTAACCAGCGCGGCCCGGCCGATCTCCGGCGATTGCTTGGCCAGGTCGGCAAAGCGCGGAATCAGGTCGATGGGGAGGTTATCCACGCAATAAAAGCCCATGTCCTCAAACGCCTTGAGCACTGACGCTTTACCCGAGCCGGACATGCCGGTGATGATCACCAGCTGCTTGCCGTCCTGACGCTTGCGGGACGAGGCTTTAGCGCGTGAACTTTTGCGGGAGACCGCCACAGAGGGATACTACCATTAGCAGGAGGCGATTTCGCGGCCCTGGGTCACGCCTTCCACCTGCTGCGAGACCGTGTACATGGTGCGCCAGGCGCGGGTGAGCATGCGCGACTCCATCTGGCGTTTCCAGTCGAGCGCGCTTTTTTCCGCCAGCTCGCGGACGCCTGAAGCAGGAAGCTCGCGCAGCAGAGTAAGGTAATCGCTGAGCTTTTCCCAGGCGTCAAAGAGGCTGCCTTCCGCCCAAAGCAACGCCACCTTCAACCGTTCCTGCTCCAGCATGCTCAGCCTGCCGCCATGAATGTGCTCAGCCCATACGCGGGCCTTGCCCGGATTCTCACGGAACCACGCCTGAAACACCGCGGCTTCAAGAAACAGGCGGTCGCGCAGACGGGACGCAACCGCAGGCGGCGCGGCCAGAGCTTCTTCCAGGTAGCGCGTGGCGGTGGTAATGTCACCCCGTTCAGCGGCCCACAGATAGGCCAGCCACTGCGCGGTCACGGCGTCGCGCGTGTCGTCGTCATGTAGCAGAGTTGCCTGGATGGTCCAAGCCGGGTTCCACTCGCGCGCGGGTTTTCCCTCTCCCAGGGCGAGCTGCATGCGGATGGTCGCGGTCCAGCGGGCAGCGCGAGCGTCATTCATCAGAAGCATGACCAGGCGAGCGCCGTCAGAGAAGACGCCGCGACGGCTCACATCCGGCAGCAGGGCGGCGATTCCCAACAGCACTGAACTCGCCGACCACAGATGCACAAACCACTGCGTCCAGGGATGGGCCTGCGGCCAGTGCGGGCACGCCTCCAGAAACGCCGGCCACAAGAGACTGGCCAGCGGTCCGCCCAAGAATACCGCGAAGAGGCGGTTTTCCAGACGATCCAGCTTGCGCGGAACAAAAACCATGGAGCCCACGGGCAGGACTTCATTCTTGCAGGCGTGGAGTTGGTCAGCGCCGCGGCCAGTGGCTGGTGCGGCAATCGCCAGGCGAAGCAGACGAAATCCCGCCAGCCGCGCAGCCACTAGATGTCCCAACTCATGGATGAGCGCTGCCGCAGCCAAGGCCAGAGCGGGCAAAACCAGGGCTGTAACCCAGAGGCTGGTGGCATCGGCGGGCATCACCAGGCGGCGCAGCGCAGGCACTCCTGCCATCACCAGCAGAAGCATGAAAGCGCCGCTCAGAAAAAAGTATTCGCCCGCGCTCAGCTTCCCCCTGGAATCCCGGGACACGGGCCGGAGTACGTCCAGGAGTGGCGTGGACGTGGGCGAATACGCGGCCAGATTCTTTGTATCGCTCGCAAGTTCCATTTGGGGAGGTGGTAGCAACCCAATGATAGGGCCATATGGGCGTGGATACATGAGGCCAGAAGGAGATGGACTTTGGTCACCGGGGGAGGGGATTCCACCGCGAAGGGGCAAAGGACGCGAACGGAGAATCCGTGAGCAAATCCGCGTTTATCCGCGCCCATCCGCGGTAAAGTTTTTGTCCATTGCCTGCGCCGCTACTTTATCCCCGCCTCCCCGCCCAACGTCACCCTGAACCCCGAGCGGATGGTCAGCGGCAGCGCAGGGAAGCCGAAGACGGGCTGATAGTGTCCGCTGGACAGGTTTTCCAGGACCGAATAGAGCGACAAATAGCGGTTCACGCGATAGTTGCCGCCGAAGTCGATCTTGTAGATGGCCGGCGCAAGGTTGCGGTTGGGCAGAAGTAGCGAGGGCCCAAAGAACTGGTCGCTCAGGAAAGTACTGTCATCGCGGCGGCTCAGAAAATTTCCGCTGAGCGCAAGGTTAAGCTTATTGTGCGAGTAGTCCACGCCAAAGGTTGCAGTGTGGGGAGCGCGGCGGAAGGGACGCGCGCCCTGGAGCGGCGCAAAAGCCCCGATTGGAATGCCTGGAAAGGCAGGATTGATGGCGCAGAAAGCCTGCAGGCTGGGGAAGGCGCAAGAAGCCGCGTCGCTCGAGAAGGAGCGCTCGACGACCGAATCGAGGTAGGTGTAATCGCCGCGCAGAGAGAAGCCATGGCCCGCGGCAACCTGGACTTCGCTTTCTACACCCATGGCGCGCGTGTCACCGGAATTGAGGGTGGCGCCGAAGCCGGAAGCGTCTATCACGCTTTGTGGTACGCCCAGCAGAGGCAGCGCGGTCGAGGGCACGAATTCAATCTGGTTGGTGAACTGATTGTGGAAAAACGTGAGAGAAAGTTTCACGCGGCTATTGAAGGCAAGTTGCTCCAAGCCGAAGTCGTAGCTGCGCGAGCGCTCGGCGGCGATCGGCGCGATGCCGAACTGGCTGATGAGCTGTGGCGCACCGCCCGGCGCGGAGAGCAAGCCGAACAGAGACGACGTGGCTTCAAAGATGGAAGGCTCCTTGATTCCCTGCCCGTAGTTGGCTTTCAACCGCATGCCGTTGAGCTTGCCGCTGGAATTGGCTCGGAAGAGTTGATACGAGAGCGAGAGCCGGGGCAGCGCCGTGACGCCGAAGACGGTGTTCTTCTCCACACTTCCGCCCAGCGTGGCATAGAGCCGGTTGCGAAAACTGCCGTGGACCTCCGCGATGTAGCTGAAGTTGTCGCGGCTGGCGGGCGTGCTGGTGCCAAAGGCCAGGGTAAAGCCGCTTTCGCGCTCCCAGCGGAACGCGCCCAGCGCCAGCAGGCGCGGACTGAAAGCATAGTCAGACTGCAGGTAGACGGCATCGCGCGTGGTGGAGCTGCTGCTGGCAAAAGGATACGTCCCAGCGAAATCGAGGACCCCCTGGCCGGTGACGCTGAAGCCGTTGGCGCCACGGATGGTCACCGGCTGTCCCAGAAAGTTACCGAAGCCCGCGGTATCCGGAATGCCTGTGGGCGAGGGATTTACGTCCTGCAGGCGCAGGCGCGTGCGGCCATAGCGCAGCAGGTTGTGCCAGCGGGCAGCGGTCTGGTTTTGCAACGTGGCGCTGAACCAGCCGTCCTGGTCGCGCTGAAAAGAATCATCGGCAATGCCGAAGAAGGCGATAGTGTTGGGTTGTCCCAGAACGGCACTGGTGTAGCGCCCGGTAAAACGCAGGTCGGTGGCGGAGTTGATGGTCCACCCGAAGTTGGCCACGTACGTCCCGTTGTGAAACGTGTTGTTGGGCAGGCCGTTGGAGGCGTCGGCGCGAGAGAACTCCGCAAGGTAGTCAAACTTGCGGAAGACGCCGCCCAGGGCAACATCATGGCGGACGGTGCCGAAGTTGCCGGCATCGAACGCGTACGAAAGCTGCGGCTGGGGCGTAGCGCCGCGGCGCGTCGTCAAGCTGACGACGCCGGCCATGGCGTCCGGGCCAAAGAGCACGCTGTTGGGGCCGCGCAGGACTTCCACCTGCTCAATTCCCGTGGTGGCCAGCGTGCCGAAGTTGACCACACCACCAATGTCGTTGAGGGGCACGCCATCGAGCAGGACCTTGTTGGCATTGCTGTTGCCGCCGCGCAAGAACAAAGAAGCCGCCGCACCGCGACGCCCGCTTTGCGCCAGCTGCGCGCCGGCGACGTGCTGCAACGGTTCCAGCACGTCCATGCGGTCCTGGAGTTGAGCGGCAGAGAGCACGCTGACGGAGGCTCCGACCTGCGATTCAGGAACATGCGTGCCAGTGGCCGAGACGACCACATTTTCCGCCACGCCTCCCACCGGCAAGGTGAAATCCAGAGTAAATACGCCGCCGGAGAAAGCCAGGGGTTCGCTCCGCTGCGCGGCGAAGCCCGGGGCACTGGCCCGCAACTGATAACGTCCCGGCGTCACGGGAGAAAAACCGTATCGGCCCTGCTGGTCCGCGGTGGTGGACATGACTACCTGCTGATTGCGCAGCAGATCAACTCGCGCCTGGGGCAGCACGGCGCCCTGCGCGTCCTTGATGGTCCCGCGGATGGATGTGGGAATGGTAGCAAACGCAAAGAGAGACGAGAGAGCAAGCGCCAGCGCGAGGCCGGCAGCAAGACGCAGCTTCATGGGAGTCTCCTTCCCCTTCGGATGAGGAAACGCTTGAATTCCAGCGAAGACCGGTCTCCTGGCTTGCGACTGGCGCCGGCGCCTTCCCGCCTTTGTGAGGCAGTGGCCTTGCCGGGCCATGAACACGTCGCTTACAGTTGCGGGGCAGCAGCGGATTCGCACCGCTTTCCCGAACATCCTGCTGGTGGAGAAAAGTTATAGATGATGAGAGAAGCACAGGTCAAGAGCCGGCAAGGAAAAAGGGCGCGCAACGTGTTGCTTTGCGCACCCTGTTGGTCCCCCCGCGATGGAGAGCTTCCGCGGCTATCGGCGAAAGACTATTTTTTTCCGGCTTCTGGCACCGGAGTCCTGGTGGCGCCCGCTTTCTCTTCCAGAAGTTTCTGCATCTGGTTGAACTGTTCCGGCGCCGTGACCTGGCCTCCCATGATCTCTTTGGCGGTCACGTTCTTACCGTACAGGTTCTTGTCAGCATCGTTATCAACCCGCAAGGTGGCGCCGGTGAGGGATACGCCGCCAAACACACCCTGAGCGCGCGACCAGGAAAGCATTTCCGCGGACATTCTGAGATTGGTGGCGGCTTCCGTCGTCCGTCCCAGGGGACCGGCTGCAATGCTGGCATCGGCGCCCAACTTGATCTTGCTGCCGCCGACCATCGAGCGCAGCCCCTTATCGTTCATCACCAGAATGACAAAATCAGTGCCGGAGCCGCCGATCTGCAACCCGAAGCTCGCGCCGCCGGAGGCCATCATGATGGGAGCGCTCCAGGGGCCATCATAGTTGGAGCCGGTACGGCAGGACATGACGCCACGGCCATACTCGCCGCCCACGATAAACGCTGCTTTCTTGACCGAAGGCATCACGATCACACATTCCGATCCCTTGAGCAGACCGCCGGGGATGCCTTTGTCCGGCATGTCGAGAATCTCCTTCAGGACCTGGCCTGCGTCGGTGAGCCGCTTTTTTTCAGCGTCGCCGTCTCCAGCAAACGAAGCGGTCGAAAGGCCCAGGCATAACATGCAAAGACCGGCAACAACTTTGACTACAGATTTCATTGAAGACCCTCCACGCGGCGGAGATGCTCCCCACCTCAAAGGGTATGATGCTGCGGCCCTGAACGGGGCGGGCTGCCGAGTGAAGAAAGTTTGCCGGCGCCTTCTCAGCCGGAGTTTTTCGGCGTGGCGATTCCAGTTGGTTTACAGGGTTCAGCTTTTGCTGGGATGCCAGGCGTACAGTCCGCCGGTCCAGAACAGGAAGCCTTTCTTGTTGCCGCGCACTTCCTGAATGATCTCAGTTTCCACGGGCAGGTGCATGGCGCGAATGGCCTTCTGGCTCAAGGAAGTCGCGATGCCCTGGAACGTGCCGGCGGCATGCTTCACCAGGTAAGCCTGGCGGGCCGCAGGATCGCGCCAGCCTTGGGCGCCGTGGCCATGGATGATGGCCAGCACGGTTTCTCCTTCCATGATTTTTGCGCGCTTGGGCTTTTCCATGCGTACCACGCGCTGCCCCGGGGATGGAACAAACGCCGTGTCCGCGTCTTGAATGATCCAGTTGGCCAGCTCGCTGTTGACCTCAGCCAGCTTGCCGCGCGCCGGGCGGACGATC
>DASVFK010000008.1:0-2279 GCA_036380095.1 Candidatus Angelobacter sp.
CGACCCCACAGGAAGGCCGACCAAAAATACCTTGAAGCTGTATGTGATCTCGCCCTTCTTCGGCAACGACACGAACCCCAATGATGCGTTCACTCCGGCGCTGGGCCAGGCGCTGTTGGGCCTGTTCGGGTTCGTTCCGGAAGCTTTCAAGACGCATCCTACGGTTGCGGTACAGTGCCCGGAACCAGGTCTGCCGATCACGCAGCACACTGGCATGCCGAGCACCTGCACCATGCATACCATGCAGACGGACCTGGGTCCTGTACTGGCCAAATTGGGAAAAGTTCCCCCCAACACCAGCGTAATTGTGCCCACGCTGAACCACAGTCATATCATCGACGGAAAAGACTTTGGACCAGTGTGGTGGCAGGTGATCTCCGTGCTGGTGACTGACCCGAGCGCATGGCCGAGCGCAGACGGCACCAGCGGCATTACTTCGCTGGACGCTCTGCGTGCAGCCCAGGCTGCGGGTAAAGCCGCCCCTGACCAGCCAACCAACTTCTTCTTGTTCTTCGATTCACAGCCGGAGGGGCACAACTGACTTGTCTCCCAGCTTCCTCATGGGCGCGATGTTCGATTGCGCCCATGAGGATTCATAGCCACTTGGTGAATAGATGACGGGCATCTTCCGCGAAACCTGATGCTCTGTACATTGCCTGCGCCGCCTGATTCTCGCGCCCGACCTCCAGACGCAGGGCCTTGATGCCCTTTTCCCGGCACAGGGTCTCCGCAAACGCAGCGGCCGCTTTCCCCAGTTTCTGCCGGCGGAAAGGTTCGCGAATGTAGACTTCATCAAGCAGGGCGAACCGCCCGTGGAACTCCAGGCTGAAGCAGAAGGTGAGAGCGAAGTAGCCGGCGAGGTCGGCGCCGCGATAGATCAGGAACACCTGGCCCAGCGCCGGGTCGGCCAGGAGTTTCTTGATGGCTGCGCCGGCAATGCCCTCGTCAAAGCGCATCTGTTGCTGTGCGTAAAATTCGCGCATGAGCCCGAGGAGCGTGGGAATCTCCTGCTCAGAGAGAAGCTGAAAAAGGGCGTTCATCGAACCAGCGTACTTTCTGTGTCGATCCGGTAGTTGAAAACGACAACAAAACATTCTAAGCCTGATGGTTCCAAGCCGTCGCTGCAACCCTCCTGCCGTTCTATAATGTCCAGCCACCCCGTAATTTCAAAGGAGACCACGATGCTGGACCGCAGGACGTTTCTTGCAGTTTGTTCGCGTTTTGGAGTTGCTTCAACGTTGCTGCCCGGAGTGCTCTGGGCCATGGCGGACGAAAAAAGCAAGATCAGCCGCGAGATGATTGACCAGGCCGCGGCCGTTGCCGGCGTCCGCATCTCCGATGAATACAAGGAGATGATGCTGGAGTCGTTGAACGACGCGGTGAAGAGTTACGACGCGATCTTCAACCTGCATCTGAAGAACGAAGTGGCGCCGGCCCTAGTGTTCGATCCCGTCCTTCCGGGCATGAAGTTTGAGACGGAGCGGCGGCCGATGAAGATCTCCGCCGCCACAAACGCGAATGCCGGCGCGCCCAAGAACCTGGAGGATGTGGCCTTCTACTCCGTTCGCCAGCTTGCGGAACTGGTGCGCACCAAGAAAGTTTCGTCGCTGGCGCTTACGGAGATGTACCTGGAGCGGCTCAAACGCTACGACCCCACGCTGCACTTTGTCATCACCCTGACGGAGGAGCGCGCCAAGGCGAAGGCCAGGGAAGCCGATCGTGAGATAGCGGCGGGGAAATATCGCGGGCCATTGCACGGTCTGCCGTGGGGCGCCAAGGACCTGCTGGCGGTGAAGGGCTATCGCACCACGTGGGGCGCGGGCGGATTCGAAGACCAGAAGTTCGAAGAGGACGCCACGGTGGTCAAGCGGCTGGACGAAGCCGGCGCCGTGCTGTTGGCCAAGCTCACGCTGGGAGCATTGGCGCTGGGCGATAAGTGGTTCGGCGGGATGACGCGCAATCCATGGAACACGCAGCAGGGATCGAGCGGATCTTCAGCCGGTTCGGCTTCAGCCACGGCAGCGGGCTGCGTGGCTTTTGCCATCGGCTCGGAGACGCTTGGGTCCATTTCATCGCCCTCCACTCGCTGCGGCACAACTGGGCTGCGTCCAACGTTCGGGCTGGTGCCCCGCACCGGAGCCATGGCGCTCTCGTGGACCATGGACAAGCTTGGTCCGATCTGCCGCGCGGTGGAAGATTGCGCTATTGTGCTCAGCGCCATCCAGGGCGCAGACGGGCGCGATCGCACGGTGAAGAACGCGGCCTTCAACTGGGACGCC
>DASVFK010000009.1:0-9212 GCA_036380095.1 Candidatus Angelobacter sp.
GCGCTCCTCGCGCGAAAACGCCCGACCCTGATCGACCCTGCGCGCCGAAAGAGGTGCGCGAGAACACCCAGCCTGTCAAATTGCCCGCGGATTCAGGCACCCAGGCCACTGCTATTTTTCATCCAAATCTGAGACTTGGGATTTACTTAGTCCTTTCGTTCCATGGAACGATATTTGTGCATCCACGCGCATTTCTACCAGCCGCCGCGGGAAAATCCCTGGCTTGAGACCGTGGAGCTTCAGGACTCGGCGTATCCCTACCATGACTGGAACGAGCGCGTGAACGCGGAATGCTACGCGCCCAACGGCGCCTCGCGCATCTTGGATGGCGCGAGCCGTATCCGGCAGATCGTGAACAACTACGCGCGCATCAGCTTCAACTTCGGTCCTACGCTGCTTTCCTGGATGGAAGAGAAGGCCCCGGACACATACAAGGCCATCCTTGAGGCTGATAAAGCCAGCAGCCAACGCTTTTCCGGCCACGGATCGGCCATTGCCCAAGCCTACAACCACATGATCCTGCCTCTGGCCAGCCCGCGCGACCAATATACGCAGGCGCTATGGGGCATCCGCGACTTTGAACGCCGGTTCGGCCGTGTGCCTGAAGGCATGTGGCTGCCGGAAACCGCCGTGGACATACCCACGCTGGAAGTGCTGGCGGAGCTGGGCTTGAAGTTCACCATCCTGGCGCAAGGACAGGCCTCGCGTGTGCGCCGGACCGGGGGACGAAGCTGGCGAGACGTGAGCGGCGGGCGCATCGATCCCAGCCGCGCTTACCTGGCCCGCCTGCCTTCCGGCAGACAGATCAACTTGTTTTTTTACGATGGGCCCATCTCCCAGGCCGTGGCCTTTGAAAAACTGCTGAACAACGGCGAAGAGTTCGTCACGCGGCTGCTGGGCGGCCTGAATGACAAGCGCGACTGGCCGCAGCTCATGAACATCGCCACGGACGGAGAGACGTACGGCCATCACCACCGTTACGGCGACATGGCACTGGCCTTCGCGCTGGACAAGATCGAGCACTCGAGCGGCGAATCCGGGGTCCGCCTGACCAATTACGGAGAGTTTCTGGAAAAATTTCCGCCGCAAATAGAAGTGCAGATCGCGGAAAACACATCCTGGAGCTGCTACCACGGCGTGGAGCGCTGGCGCAGCAACTGCGGCTGCAACTCCGGTCGCGGGGACTGGAACCAGGAATGGCGAGGGCCCTTGCGCGAAGCCCTGGACTACCTGCGCGAACGCGCTGCCGGGCTCTTTGAACAGCACGCGGCCGCGCTGCTCAACGATCCCTGGGCCGCGCGCAACGACTACATAAATATCATCCTGGACCGCTCGCCGGAAAGCCGCTGGCGCTTCTTTGAGAAGCACGCGCAACACCGGCTTTCTGAAGATGAGATCGTGGCGGCATTGAAGCTGCTGGAACTCGAGCGCCACGCCATGCTCATGTACACCAGTTGCGGCTGGTTCTTTGATGAAATCAGCGGCATCGAGACCGTCCAGGTGCTCCAATATGCCGCCCGCGTCATCCAGCTTGCGCGTGAGACCTCGCGCGAGGACCTGGAACCGGACTTTCTCGAGCGGCTGGCGCGGGCCAGGAGCAACATTCCCGCGTTGGGCGACGGCGCCCGCATCTACCAGTCCTGGGTCAACCCGGCCATGGTGGACCTGCACAAGGCCGGCGCGCACTTTGCCATCAGCCTGATGTTTGACGGCAACCACGAAACGCCGCGGCTTTGCTTTGAAGTTGACATGCATGATTACCGGCGGTCGGAATCCGGCGGCGCGCGCCTCGGTTTGGGCCGTGCGCGCATCAGTTCCAAAATCACTCTGGAGACGCGCGAGCTCACCTTCTCCGCGGCACAACGGAGCGACCAGACCACCCACGCCGGGGTGCGCGATTCCGGGCCAGAAGAAGATTACCTCGCCTTCGCGGGCCGGGCGTTGGCGGCGTTTTCTGCCGGCGAGTTCGGGGACACCTTGCGCGAGCTGAACCAGTACTTCGGCGAAACGCGCTACTCGCTCAAGTCCCTGTTCAAGGACGAGCAGAAGCGCATCATCGCCATCATCCTCATGCAAACCCTGGCGGACGCGGAGGCCGGCTACCACGCCATCTACGCCAAGCACGGCCCCATGCTGCGCTTCCTGAAAGAGATGGACCAGCCGGCGCCGGAGGTGCTGCGCATGACCGCGGCCTTCGTGCTCAATACCGACCTGAAACGAGCGTTTGCGGCCGACCCGGTGGATGCCGTCCAGATCTCCGTGCTGCTGGAGCTGGTGAAGCGCGAAGGCGTGCAACTGGAAGAGGCAGGCGTGGCCTTCGCCGCCAGGAACGCTCTCGACCGGTTGATGCGCCGCCTGCAGCAGGAGCCGCGCAACCCGGACTTGCTGGAGCAGACAAACGTGCTCGCCGGTATTCTGCGCACGTTGCCTTTCCCTGTGGACCTGTGGAACGCGCAGAACATCTTCTATTCACTATTGCAGACTGAGTTTCCCGCCGTCAGCGGCCAGCCGGATGCAGCCGCGCGGACCTGGATGGAGCGGTTTGCAGCGCTGGGCGAGAAGCTGCAGGTTGCGGTTCCGGAAACGACAACCCCGGCGGAATTGCCCCGGGCGGCCTGAAACCGGAGATCGGAACGCCGGGAATCGTGACGAAGGAGAAGTGGCCATGAAAATTAGGAACAAGTGGATCCTGGGGTGTTTCGTCGCCGGATCAGCGGTCGCGGGAGCGGCGGCCGGCGTCGGCGCAGTCCTGGCTTTGCGCCATGCAGCAAAGACGTTAGGGAAGCTGCGCCGCGAAGGACTCAAGCTGCACATGAACGGGCTGCAAGTTGATACAACGGAAATGCCGGTGCTCCGCACCTTGCAGCGGCATCGCGAACATCATTAAAACTTTCATGCAGGACGGATGGTGCTTGGAACCGTGGGGGTACTCTCGCCTAAGCGTACTTAATAAAATAAAGTGTTTGACATAGCCATCCGATAAGACGCGGGGAATTGCCCCCTTTTTTGTTGATTTTGTTCGCCCGATGCGTGTAACTTAATGGCGAAACAAAAGCGGCCATGCCGCTGGTGCGAGGAAGCAGCAGATGACAGACACTCAAGGCAACGGAAAGCTGAGCACCTATCGAGCGCTGTACCGGCTGAACCGGGCGTTTGCGCACGTTGATCACAACCTGGAAACCTTGCTGGGTGCCAAGGTGGTGGATGACGAATACATGCGGGCCTGGCAGGACCAGCTGGCGGAAGTCCGCGCGGAGATCAACCGCCGGCTGACGGAAAACCTGCACAACATGGAGCACGGTGACGTGATGCGGCTGGGCCGGATCGTGGCCATGGCGCCGCAGGTGCGCGCTCTCTATGCAACCGGCGAAAGGCCGGCACGCAAGAAGCCGGGAAGGAAATCAACTCGGCGGGGATAAGAGCTGCGCCAGGTTCCGGGGCCGCGGCCGATGGAATACAATCGCTCAAGAATCTCATGGCCGACCTTTCCATCGCCAAACCTGCAGACCAGGGAACCGATGCGCCCCAGAACGGTCCCCAGGTCAACGTGTTTGCCGTGCACGGCGTCGATCCCGAGGTCCAGGCGTACGCGATGGCCAAGTATTCGCGGTCTGCTCTTTCCATGAAGGAGTCGCTCCGGGAGATCAGCGAACAGAAGGCCGAGCAATTCCTGAACACGTTTTATTTTCAGTACGGGCACCGCTCCATCGCCGATCTGGCGCACATCGCGGTGGCGGTAGAGCGGCTCTCCATCCTGGCGGCGATTGTGCTGGTGGATGAGCAGCGCTGGGACGGACAGGAACGCTCCACGCGCTACCAGAACTTCAAGAAGAGCGGTTACTACGTGCCGGACTTTGGCGAGGACCGGGCACTGCGGTCGGAGTACGCGGCCACGGCGGATTTTCTCTTTGCCGAATACGAAGCTTTCACGCAGGAGATGCTGGGCCACTATCAGACGATGGTGCCGCGTCCCGAGGCGATGGCGGAAGAAGCCTACACGCGCACGCTGCGCGCGCGCGCCTTTGACAACTCGCGCTACCTGCTGCCACTGGCCACCAACACCTCACTGGGACAGATCGTGAACGCGCGCACCTTGGAGACGCAGATCGCCCGCCTGCTTTCCAGTCCATATCAGGAGGTGCGGCGGCTGGGCGAATTGCTGAAACAGGCGGCGCGCGAGCCGGCGTACAACGTGCAATCGGAGATGATCCGCGCTCTGGTGGAAGAGATCATGTCGGCGGACCCGACGCTGGGAGCCAAGGCGGAACAGCAGTTACTGCGTCCGGTGAAAGTGGCGCCCACGCTGGTCAAGTACGCCAACGCCAGCGACTACGAGATCAAGACCCGGCGCGAGCTGGAAGCCGCCGCAGCGGAGGTGATGGATGGCGTGCCCATGCATCCGGCGCCGCTGGTGGACCTGGTGGAGAACGGACACCTGGAAGTGGAGTTGGCAACCACGCTGCTTTACGGGGCCAGCCATTATCCTTATCGCCAGGTGCAGGAGCGGGTACAGGCGATGACTGCCGCCCGGCGCAACGAAATCATCGAACTCGGCATGCGCCACCGCGGACCGCACGACGAACTGCTGCGGCATTTTCATGCCGGGCAGCAACTCAAGTTTGACATTCTGATGGACGTGGGCGGGTTCCGCGACATGCATCGCCACCGCCGCTGCACGCAGATTGAGCAGGGATTTACCCGCCAGCACGGCTATGACACGCCGCCGGACGTGGTTGCCGCCGGCCTGGGGGAGCGATATCAGGCGGCCATGCAGCGAGTGTGCCGCGCCTGCGACCGCATGAGCGGAGCACCCGACCCGCACGCCGGCGTGTACCTGCTGCCCATGGCTTTCCGCAAGCGGACACTGTTCAAAATGGATTTTGCCGAGGCGCTCTACATCGCCGAGCTGCGCAGCGGCCCGGCCGGACACTTCTCCTACCGCAACGTGGCCTGCGCCATGTATGAGGAGGTTGCGCGCAAGCATCCGGCGCTGGCGCGCTACTTCCGCGTGACGGACGTGAAGGAACCGGTGGACCTGCTGAAACGATGACGGGCATCACATGCCGGGCGAGCTACGGTGTTCGCCTGAGTTTCAGCGTTCCGTGCGCACTGCCCGGAGAATGCGTGAATAAACGCAGAAAGACGCGTGGCGATAAAACCTGGTTTTGATAGTCGCGCGAAAACAAAACTTTTCTTAGACTTTCCTGATTCTTCTGCGTTTATTTACTGGTACAGCAACTACTGGCGTGAAGCCTCTTTCACAGGATGCGCAATCCGAAGTAGAATCTAAGCACCAGCCGAAGACCAGAAGCTCTTTCCCCCTCCGGCAGTTGAGTCCTTGCCGGGAGCCCAGATGGTCAGAGAAACGAACGCGCCACGGAGACATCGATTCGCTTGCTCGAATCCATGCAAAAAGTCGCCATTTTGTATGACGCCAGCCAGGCGATTCTCTCCACCTTCGATCTGGACGAGGTGCTGAACCAGATCCTGACCATCATCCGCGATTATTTTCAATTGCAGAACGGCGCCGTGCTGCTGATGGACAAGAGCAAGCAGGAGCTTTGCGTGCGAGTGCACCTGGGGCGCAGCGAGGTGGACATGGGATACCGCGTCCCGCTGGGCCAGGGCCTGACTGGAGCGGCGGCGAAGCTGAAACGGCCTGTGTACGCACCCGACGTGAGCAAGGACCCGCGCTACCTGCACCTGATCGGAGAGACGCGGTCCGAGGTGGCCATTCCTCTCATGGTGCGCGATGAGGTAGTGGGCGTGCTGGATTTCCAAAGCGAGCAGCTCGACTACTTCAGCGCGGAGATGATCGACCTGCTAACGCTTTTTTCCACACAGGCTTCGCTTGCCTTAGAGAACGCGCGGCTGTATTCGCTGGAGCGGCGCCGGGCGGAACAACTGGAAGCCATCAATGCGGTGGCGCGGCAAACCACGGCGGTGCTCGACCTGGACACGTTGCTGGGGGTGGTGTGCCGGCTGCTGCTGGACTGGTTCCACATCGACCACGTAGCGATCTTGCTTGCGGAAGGCGATGCACTGCGGGTGCGTGCCTACGAGGGCCGGCTGACCCCCAACGTCCCCAAGGGAGCGCAACTGGCTCCCGGCGCCGGCCTGGCGGCGCGCGCTCTGGCCATCGGGCACAGCGTGATTGAAAACGACGTGAACAAGGTGGAGGGATACATCGCAGGCTTTGCCGAAACGAAATCTGAAATATGCGTTCCCCTGATCTTTCTCGGGGAGAAGCTTGGGGTGATCGCGCTGGACAGCGCCACCAAGGACGTGTTTCACCAGGACGACGTGCAGCCGCTGGAATCGGTGGCCGATATCTGCGCCGCGGCCATCCAGAACGCCGCCTATTTTGACCGCATGAAGCAACTGGCTTATGTGGACGGCCTGACCGGCATCCACAACCGTCGCTTCTTTGAAATGCGCATCGTGGAAGAGTTGGAGCGCGCCTGCCGCTTCCAGGGACGCATGTCCGTGATCATGATCGATATAGACAATTTCAAGCGGGTGAACGACGAGTTTGGGCACCTGCTGGGCGACGAGGTGCTGCGCTCGGTTTCGTCGCTGATGAAACATCAAACCAGGAAGATGGACGTGGTTTGCCGCTACGGCGGAGAAGAGTTCGCGATCGTGGTGCCGGAAACCAGCTGCGAAAACGCGGTGCATGTGGCGGAGAAACTGCGGCGCCAGATCGAAAGCCACCCATTTCCCGGCGTGCCGCGGCCGGTGACCATCAGTTGCGGCGTGGCAGACTATCCCACGCACGGCGCCACTCGCGACGAGGTGGTGGCCGCGGCGGACGCCGCCCTGTATGCAGCCAAGGAAGCGGGGCGGAACAAAGTGAGCGCCGCCACGCTCAAGAAAGAAGCTTCGCTCACGCGTTAGAAAGACCAGCTCCTCATGAGTTCTTCCGCAACCCCGGTGCCAGCCAAGGTGAACGCCCGTGCCGCCAGCGTCCACGTGGATAATGCCTGCAACGCCTTTCTACAAGACTGTTTCAGGCAGTTCGGCATTCAACTGGTGCCGTTGCCCGGCGACCCGGCCGAGATCTTCAAGCGGCAGAAATTTGAAGCCTGCGTGGTGCGGCTCTACGATCCCGATGCGGAAAAGGTCCTGCAGGCCGCGCGGAGTTCGCCTTCCAACAGGAACATGGTGATCTATGGCATCGCGCGCAGCACACAGGAAGCGCTTCGCTTTTCCCATTATGGAATCAACGCCATCCTGGATGAGCCGCTGGACCGGCAGAACGTGGTCAAAGTGGTGAAAGCGACGCACCTGCTGGTAATCCACGAACTGCGGCGTTACGTCCGCGTGCCCGTAGTGGCGGAAGCAACGGTAGAAACCAGCCGCGGCGCCTTCGCGGCCATGACCGTGGAGGTAAGTTCAGGTGGCATGTCCGTGCGCTGCGAGAATCCTCTGCCCTCCGGGGAGCAGCTCAAGCTCTCCGCCGACCTGCGCGGCCTGGAAGGCCTGAGCCTGCGCGCTTACGTGTGCTGGACCCGCGCCTCCGACCGCCTGTACGGGCTGCGTTTCGACCCCACGGATGACCGCAGGCTCAAAGTGCGGCGCTGGATCGACCAGTATCTGGAGATCGTGTAACCTGGAGCCGGTCGCCGCGTATCTTTCCTGAGAAGAGAGTTCCTCACCGATGCATACCATAGAGTTGAATCACGTTCGCAAGAGCTATGACAGCTTTGTTGCCGTGGACGACCTTTCCTTCGCGATTGAGCCGGGCACGGTGTTCGGGCTGCTGGGACCGAACGGCGCCGGCAAGACCAGCACCATAAGAATGATGATCGGCATTACCGCGCCGGATTCCGGGACGATCACCATGTTCGGGAAACCGTTTGAACGCAAGTGCCTGGAAAAGATCGGCTACTTGCCGGAAGAACGCGGGCTCTACAAGAAGATGAAGATCCTCGATCAGCTTGTTTTTCTGGCGGAACTGCACGGCATGCAGGCGGATCTCGCGCGCAAAGAGGCGGTGCGCTGGTGCGAGCGCCTGGAGATTGCGGACAAGCTGCAGAGCAAGGTGGAAGAGCTCTCCAAGGGCATGCAGCAAAAAATCCAGTTCATTGCCGGACTGCTGCACGACCCTGACATGATTATCATGGACGAGCCGTTTTACGGCCTCGATCCGGTGAACTCCGGCCTGCTGAAGGATGTCCTGCTGGAAACGAAAAAGCGAGGCAAGACGATCCTTTTCTCCACTCATCGCATGGACCAGGTGGAGAAACTTTGCGATTCCATCTGCCTGATCAATAAAGGCAAGGCGGTTTTGCAGGGCAGCCTGGCGAAAGTAAAGGCGCAATACGGCAAGAACAACGTGCAGATCGAGTATCAGGGCAACGGAGAATTCCTGGAACAGCGGCAGTTGGTAGGCTCCTACAACAATTATGGAAACTATGTTGAGGTGCGGCTGGCCCCGGGCGCAGATCCTCAATCACTGCTTCACGCGGTGGCGGAAAAATCCCGCGTGAGCAAGTTTGAAGTCATGGAACCGTCGCTCGAAGAAATCTTCATTGATGTGGTGGGTAAAACCGATGCGTAATACCTGGTTGATCGCCCGGCGTGAGTACCTGGAGCGCGTGCGCCAGCGCTCTTTTTTGATCATGACCATCTTTATCCCTGCCTTGATGTTCGGGGTCACGGTACTCCCTGCGCTGATCGCCGAGCGAGGGGCCGGCACCAAGCACCTGGTGGTGGTGGCATCGGACCGGCAGACGGCGGAGCTCATCCAGACGCAGCTTCAGCAACCTGCCGAAACGAGTGATTTGAAACAGAACGGACGCGCCCCCAATCCGCCCAGCTACAAAGTGGATGTGTCAACCGATGTTTCCAGTAGCGCACGTGCCGCGCTGACTGAAAAGGTGAAGCAGAAGCAATTGGATGGCCTCGTCTGGGTGGACGATCAGGCCTTGGCCGCCAACAAAGCCGTATTCATTACGCGCAACGTCTCAAGCCTCACGGACAGCGCAAAGATCAACCTGGGCGTCAGCCGCGCCGTGCATCGGCGCGTCTTGAAGAACAAAGGTTTGAGCGATGCTGAGATCGAAGGTGCCCTCAAACCCGTGGACATGGATACGCAAAGCGCCTCCGGGCCGGGAGCACCAAATCCGCTCACTTCGTTCTTCACCGTCTTTTCCATGGTCATGATCATGTACATGACGGTGCTGCTCTATGGCATCAACGTGATGCGG
>DASVFK010000010.1:0-5245 GCA_036380095.1 Candidatus Angelobacter sp.
CCATTGCGGCTTCGATGGGGTCGCGGATCTGGTGCGGCTGCAGGTCCAGCTTGACTTCGCGCGCATCGAGTTGCGCCATCTCCACGGCCTCGCCCACCAGGCGGTTCAGCCGGTCGCTCTCCTCTTCAATCACCGCCAGCAGGTCTTGCCGGTCGACTTCCGGCAGCTTGCCGTCGGAGCGCAGCGTGGTCACGGAAGCCTTGATGGCGGTGAGCGGGCTGCGAAATTCGTGCGTCACGGAATCCAGCAGGGCCGAGCGCAGCCGCTCGCTTTCGCGCGACGCCTCCGTGCGCGTAAGGTCCTCCACCGCCCGCGCGCGCTCGATCGCCGTAGCGATCAGGCTGCCGATGGCTTCCAGCGTGCCCTGCGACGGGAGATCGCCCGTGATACCGAAGGCGCCCACGGTCCGCGCGCCCATGCGCAGGGGGGCCACAGCAAGCTGGCGCTCGCGGTCCACGCGCAGCTCGCCGCTGGCAGCGGAGTCGCGCAGCAGCTCCACGGGAACTTCCTGCCGCTCCGGGTTAGAGCGATAAGTCTGGTCTTTCATGGTCACGTAGACAGCGGCGTGACGGGCGTCAAAATTCTCCGTCACATACAGTGGGACCGTCTTCAGCAATTCGAGAACGTTTTCCGCCACCAGCAATTGCTGGCTGAAGGTGTAAAGCCGCTCCACATCCTGCCGTCGGCGATGTGCTTCCGCGGTCTGCCGGCGCGCCCGCTCGGAAAGGTTGCTGGCGATCACCGAGGCCAGAAAGAACGCCACCAGGGCAATCCAATTCTGCGTTTCCGCGATGGTCAGTTTGCCAATGGGTGGCAGAAAGAAGAAGTTGAAGCACAACGCAGCCGCAACCGACATGGGGAGGGAATAGCGCAGCCCCCAGGCCGCCGCCGCTCCCAGCACCGCTACCAGCAGCGTGAGCGCAACCGTGGTGGGATTGACGTGAAGCACGAAGCGATATACAACCACGATCAGTGCCAGGACCGCGGCGCATGAAAGCGAGCGTGCCAGGGTTCGCGGTGATAGCTTCACGTGGCCGATTGTAGCTGACTTGCATGTTTCCTGTGCAAGCCTGATATTGAAAGCTCGAGCGTCGACAAACCATGCCCAAAACCCCCGAACAATGGCTGGAGCAGACCGCAGCAGAGAAGAAGGCGGGGATTTTCAAGATTTTTCTGGGCTACGCTCCCGGCGTGGGCAAGACCTACAACATGCTTAGCGAGGCCATCCGCCGCAAGGCCCGCGGTGAGGATGTGGTGATCGGCGTGGTGGAGACGCATGGGCGCAAGGCCGTGGCTGAACTGCTTTCCCAGCTTGAAGTGGTGCCGCGCCGCAGTCTGGAATACAAGGGCACGGTGTTCCAGGAGATGGATGTGGACGCCATTCTGGCGCGCAAGCCGCAGGTGGCGCTGGTGGATGAGCTGGCGCACACCAACATCGAAGGCAGCAAGCACCGCAAGCGCTATGAAGACGTGCTGGAGCTGCTCGAGGCCAAGATCGACGTGCTTGCTACCGTCAACATCCAGCATCTCGAGAGCGTTACGCCAACGGTCAAAAGCATCACTGGGATTCAGGTCCGGGAAACGGTTCCCGACTGGGTGCTGGAGCGGGCGAACGAAGTTGTGCTCGCCGATCTGACGCCGGAAGCCCTGCAAACGCGCATGCGACGCGGCGATATCTATCCGCTGGAGCGGGCGGAAAAGGCCCTGACGAATTTCTTCCGGCCCGGCAACCTGCTCGCCCTGCGCGAGCTGGCCCTGCGCCACGTTACCCACACCGTGGACCGCAGCCTGGAATCGTACCTGGAGCGTAAGCACATCGACCAGAACTGGGGCGTGAGCGAACGCGTGGCCGTGTGCATCAGCTCCAATCCCATGTCACAGCAGCTCATCGCGCGCGGCGCGCGCATGGCCCAGGGACTGGACGCGGAGTTTTACGTTCTCCATGTGGAGCGCGGCAAAGGACGCACGGAAGAACGCGACCGCGATCTGGCGGCCAACATCCGTTTTGCCCAGAACCTGGGCGCGAAGGTGGTGCAGCTTGAGGGCGGCATTGTCGCCACCACGGTGGCAAGCTGGGTGCGCGCGCATAAGATCACACAAGTGATTTTCGGCCGCTCTGCCGTCCACGGCTGGCGCAAGTACCTGTATCTTGGCGCCATCAATCGCTTTCTGGCCAACGCGGCCAATGTTGACGTTCACATCGTGACGCAGGAGCCGCGCTGATGGCGGAACGCAGCCGCATCCTGGTGGTGGATGACGAAACCCAGATTTCCCGCGTGCTCAAGACCACGCTGCAGGCGCAAGGGTATGAAGTGAAGACCGCGGCCGACGGCGAAGCCGGTTACAACGCAACCATGGACTGGCTGCCCGATCTGCTCATCACCGATCTCTCCATGCCGGGCATGAACGGCATTGAACTGTGCCGCGCCGTGCGTGAACGCTCGCAGATGCCGATCATCGTGCTCTCTGTACGCGGAGAGGAGAAGAACAAGATTGAAGCTCTGGACGCCGGCGCCGACGACTACGTGACCAAGCCTTTCAGCGCGAACGAACTCCTGGCCCGCGTACGCGCCAACCTGCGGCGCGTGGCCGCCGCTGAGCCAGCGCCTTCCGAGCCCATCGAGGCCGGGGATTTCTACATCAATCCCGAGTCGCGCCAGGTGCGCGTGGGCGAAAAGGAAATTCATCTCACGCCCAAAGAGTTCGATCTGCTCGCCTTCATGGCACGCCATCCCAACAAGGTCTTGACCCATCGCGTGCTGCTCAACGCCGTGTGGGGAGGAGAAAGCGTGCAACAGCCGGAATACCTGCGCGTCTTCATCAATCAGTTGCGCAAGAAAATCGAGCCCGCGGAAACACCACGGTACATCCTGACGGATCCCTGGGTCGGTTACCGCTTTCAGCCCGAGGGCGGTGGAGCGGAGTAGGTTCTCCGCCACCGGCGCAACGCGACACCCGACCAGACGATCTCAACCACGCCAAACGGCCAGTCGCCCTGGAGAAAGCCGTAGGCCGACCCCAGCGCACAGGCAAAGGCAAAGCCCAAGATGAACCAGCGGCTGCGCTGCTCCAGCGCATAACACACCATCATTGCCGTGACAGCAACAAGCCCGAATGCGGAAAGTGCGTTCATCGCGTGCCCTTCGCGCGGAATAGTTTATCTCCGTGGAGTTCCGCGTCCTTATAAACAATTTACAGCTTCTAAAGCGTTTCCTTATGCGGTCTGCGGTCAACTGAGAGTGTTCGCTTCACAAGCGCGGTAGCATCCAAGAATCAGTGTTGCAAAGGGAGGGAAAAACCCCATGCTCGCAAGAAGCAAGACCACTCTGATGCTTGTGGCCGCCGCCCCAATACTGCTGAGTCTCTCTGCATATGGGCAGCAATCCCCGTCCGCCGATCCTGAAATCCAGCAGCTGCGTGAACTCGTGCTGAAACTGCAATCGCGGATTGAGCAACTGGAAAAGAACCAGGGTGTCACGGCGCAACAGCCAGGTGCTCAAGCATCCGTCCCGGCGCAGGTGCAGAACACGGCACTTGCGCAGAGCACGCCCGCGCCGGAGCAAGCGAAGACGGAGAGCCTCTTGCTCAGTAAAGAAGACCCACCGGTGCTCGACTATTTTCGCAACACCACGGTTAACGGCGGCGTCGACGGCTATTATGGATACAACTTCAACCAGCCCATCGGACGAGTCAACCTGCTGCGGGCTTATGACGTGAGCAGCAACAGTTTCAGCTTGAACCAGGCGAACTTTATTCTGGAACATCCGCCTGATCCTGATGCAGGCCGCCGCTGGGGCGCACGGCTCGACTTTCAATACGGCCAGGCCACCGAGACGCTGCAGGGCAGCGCCGCCAACGAACTGCGTCCTCAGACCTACCGGCCGGTGTTGCAAGCGATTGGGAGTTACGTTTTTCCTGCGGGCACTGGGCTCACCGTGGATTTCGGCAAGTGGGTTAGCGCGCTCGGCGTGGAAGGCAATTACACCAAGGACCAGATCAATTATTCGCGCGCTTATTGGTTCGACTTCCTGCCGTTTTATCACATGGGATTCAAGGCCGGTTACAACGTTACTCCTAAGATAAATGTGGCCTATTGGTTGGTAAACGGGGCGCAGCAGACAGAAGACTTCAACGGCTTCAAGTCGCAGGCGCTGATTCTGACGTTGAAACCGCTTTCCACGCTTACATGGAACGTGAACTATTACACCGGGCAGGAGCAGCTCGACGTGGTTCCGGTGTTCAATCCTACTGTGCCCGCCAGGCCTACGCAGCCTGGACTGCCGGTCACGAATACTTCGCCCGCTCCGAAAGGCCGAGAACACATCATTGACACCTACGCCACGTGGAACGCCACACCCAAGCTGACGCTGGTGGGCGAAGGCGATTACGTGATCAACCGCGTCTTCCCCACCTCCGCGCCCACGCACGTGGATGGCGGCGCAGCCTACATCAAATACCAGCTCACGCGCAGGGTCTACCTGGCTGCGCGCGGCGAATACATGTCCGATCATGGAGGCCAGTTCAGCGGCGTAACCCAGGCGCTCAAGGAAATCACCGCCACGTCGCAATACAAGTTTGCGGAGGGCTTCATTAGCTGGCTGGAATGGCGCCGTGATTTTTCCAATCAGCCCTTTTTCCTGACCGACGTGCCCGGCGTGCTCTCCAAGCAGCAGAACACACTGACACTCGGCATGACCTGGTGGTTCGGCCTGAAGAAAGGCGCATGGTAGACCCTGCATTCACTAAATACGCGTAGAGAGATCCGTTGGAGGACCATTGGCAGAACACATTCAATATTATGCCGCCTGCCCAACAACGCCGGGCGTTGCAGGCAGGTGTTTCATGCTTCAGCTTGCTACGTGCCGCGTCAGTTCTACTTTCGTTCCGGCACCATGTACTGGACTATGAACGTCATAATGGTGGTGAGGGCTGCCGCCGCAGAACTAGTGTCGCCTGTGCCGATCCATTTCTTCAGCCAAGGCATCAGTAATGTAACTGCTGCAGCGGCCAAGACCCCGGCGCTCACTTTCGCCGTAGGGGCCCAACTAGTTTTTGTAGGAGCGGGAGCCGCTGCTGGTGCTCCTCCACCTGTTGCTGGTGCTGCTGCTGCCATATTCGGCCTCCTAATGAGAAGAAGTGTGATGCGAAAACCGGCGGGAGTTTATCACGAGGAAAGTACCCTCGCCACTACAAAGCGAAGAGGCTTGTTGCTATGGATTTATTGATGTTGCTTTTCACCGTCGGT
>DASVFK010000011.1:0-5871 GCA_036380095.1 Candidatus Angelobacter sp.
GCCGCCCTGCGCAGCGGATGGGTAAGCCAGGGGCCTCGCGTGGCCGAATTTGAGCAGCGCTTTGCCGAGTACGTAGGCGCCAAACACGCGGTTGCCCTGTCTTCCTGCACCACCGCCCTGCATTTGGCCATGATGGCCGCGGGCGTCAAGGCGGGCGACGAGGTCCTGGTTCCCAGCCTGTCCTTCATCGCTACGGCCAACTGCGTTCGTTATGTGGGAGCGGAACCGGTCTTCGTCGATATCGATCCCCAGACTTACAACCTTGATCCCAAACGCGTGGAATCGGCCATTAACAGCCGTACGCGGGCGATTCTTGTGGTCCATCAGATCGGCCTGCCGGCTACCATGATGGAACTGGCGGAGATCGCCAAGAAACACGGGCTTGTGCTGATTGAAGATGCCGCCTGCGCGATCGGGTCTGAGTACTTTGGCGAGAAGATCGGACGTCCGCACTCTTTGATGGCATGCTTCAGCTTCCATCCCCGCAAGATCCTGAGCACCGGCGAAGGCGGAATGATCACCACCGACGACACCGAACTGGCAACGCGCCTGCGCCGCCTGCGCCAGCACGGCATGACCACCTCTGATCTCGCCCGGCACGGCGCCAGCAAGGTGACATTTGAGAGCTACGACGAGGTGGGCTTCAACTACCGCATGACCGACCTGCAGGCAGCTATCGGCCTGGAGCAGTTGCGCCGGCTTGATGACATGCTGGCGCGCCGCCGCCACCTGGCTTCCCGCTACACCACGGCCCTGCGTAAGATCGGCTGGCTCCAGCCTCCGTATGAGCCCAGCGGCCTGCGGCACAATTTCCAGTCCTACATGGCGCGCCTCATGCCAGACGCGCCGGTAAGCCGTGACGATCTGATGCAGACCCTTCTTGATCAAGGCATTTCAACGCGTCGCGGCATCATGGCCAGTCATAGCGAAGCCCCATACGCCGGTAAGGACTGGTCATCGCTCTTGCCGGAAACCGAACGTGCTACTCGCGAAACCATCATCCTCCCGCTGTTCCACCAGATGACGGAGCAGGACCAGGATTACGTGATTGAGTGCATTCAAGAGGCGGGCAGGTCCTCGCTTTAATTTACGAATTTAACCAAAATCGGAGTTGCCGACGTTCCAAGGGCAATTTCCCACAAGCCCGTTTCTGGACCGCGAGACGAAGGCGCTGAGGGCAGCCGGGAGTGGCCCAGATACTCATTACGCGGGCTGCGGGGCCGCTAGCGGCGCCTTCCTATGCGCGATTCCGAACAGCAGACCGATCAGTGAGTATTGGACGAAACCGACTCCGGCTTCGACCGCAAGCCACGATGCAATGCTCGGGCCACGGTGTTTACCCGCCTCAGCGAGGGCGATGTAGCTGACCAGAAAAGCGCCGAACAACCATGCGAACTGCACCGCGTCCTTCAATTTGCCGGTGTCGAAGCGTGAGTTCGCGAATAGAAAGGAAAGAACGGCGCCTTGAATCACCATCGATGAGAATCCCAGGGCAAAGTTGAACTTTTGCTTGATTTGCGATTCAACGGGTTTGCCCCTTCCTTGGGCTGCTGAACCTGTACCGGAACTCCTCCCGCTGTAAAAGGTCCATGATGCCTTGCCAGTACGAAAGCTTTCTTTGAATCATTCGCACCGGATGGCGATGAGCGGGTCAACCTGCGTGGCCTTCCTCGCCGGCAGAATACATGCCGCTGTGCCGGCTACTAGCATGACTACGACTGCTGCGCCGAAAGCCCACGAGTCGGTAGCTGAGATGCCCCACAGCTGGTTGGCCAGGAAGCGCGTGAGGCCGTAGCTCGAGAGCACCCCGACGATCACGCCGGCGACGATGAGTCGAACCCCGTTCCAAAGCACCATGCGCAAAACGTCGCCGCGCTGAGCGCCCAGGGCCATGCGTATCCCTACTTCATGGGTTTGCAGCGAAACGGTGTAGGCCATCACGCTAAAAACACCGATTCCGGCCAACGCCAGCCCAACTGCAGCGAATGTGCCCAGGAATATCGTCCCGAAGTGAGGAGGGCTGAACGATGTGCGATCAAGCCAATTCTCCACGGAGCCGCTGGCGCCCACGGCCACATTGGAATCCACGGCCCAGATGGCGCGGCGAATCTCGGAATCCAGAGACTCGGGTTTCACGCTGGAGCGCACAACGATGTTCCGAAAACCGGCCGTCGAGAGGGTGTAAGGCACAAACACTTCGGGCTCGCTGGGAAGCCGTACCTCGAAGTTCTTGAAGTCTGCAACCACGCCGATGATTTCAAAATAGGGGCTGGCCTGGGTCTGTCCCGGTATTTTATCGAAGTCCACCACTTGCATTCTCTTGCCGACGGGGTCGGCTTTGCCGAAGTACTTGATGGCCAGCGTACGGTTGATCACTGCGACCTGGGCGGCCGAATCAATGTCGGCCCTGGTCAGCGTCCGCCCATGCTGCAACTGGAGTCCCAATGTCCGGAAATAATCTTCACTGCAAAACTCCAACATAGCGCCCCACCTTTCGGAGTGGGTAATCCCGGGCACGTCAATCGGCGCATAGGGACCCGCAAGTAACGCCGGGATCGAGCTGGTTTCCCCAGCAGCAGTAACTCCAGGAATTGCCTGGACGCGTTCCAGCAGCTGTTGGAAGAAGACCTTCTGCCGGTCAAGGTTATGGTCGATCGCCTTGCCCGCATTGATTTCCGCAAAGCCAATCCGCGCTGGGTCGAAACCGAGGTCGACATGCCTTAGGGCCAGGAAGGTGCGCACCATCAGTCCCGCGCCCGTCATCAGCACCAACGACAATGCAATCTGGCTGGCGACAACCGCGCCACGAAATCTCCCATGACTCAATCCCACATTCGCCCCTCGTCCGCTGGCGAGACGGCTGGGCAGCTCGCCGCGAACAGCGTGCAGCGCCGGCGCGAGGCCGCAAAGAAAGGTGACCAGAAAAGCGACGCCGAGCGAGAGGGACAATACCACAGGATTCAAGCCGATGACCGCCTCGGCGGGAAAAGGCCCTTGGGGAATGGTGGCTACCACGAGCTTGAGTCCGAAATAGGCTAATCCGCACCCCGCAATCAGACCGGCCGCAGCGAGCACAAAGCTCTCCGCCATCAACTGGCGTACCAACCTTCCCGGAGTAGCGCCGATGGATGCGCGAACTGCGATCTCGCGGTCGCGCGCGGTGGCGCGGGCCAACAGCAAGTTGGCGACATTACCGCAGGCAATCAACAGCAGCATCATCACCGTGGCCACCAGGGCGTAGAGCATGCGTTTCATGTCGCCGAGCACGAAGTCATTCAGGGTATACACCCGCACCACAAACTCAGCCGGATACATCTTGCTGTAGCTCTTGGCGACCTGCTTGCTGAGGACATTCATCTCTGCGGCAACGGATGCTAGGTTCACGCCTGGTTTCATCCGACCCAACACCCACAAAGGGCGGGGCGTTAAAACACCCGGACCTCCGGTAGGGCCGGAATCCAGCGTAATAGGGATCCAAATGCGACAGCCGAAAGCCTGAAATCGGGGTGGCATAATGCCGACCAGCGTTGTGGGCCGATCGTTGAGGGTGAAGACAGTGTTGAGAATCTTAGGATCGCTCCCGAAACGCTCTCGCCAAACCCGGTAATTCATCACGAAGACCGGCGGAGCGCCTGGTTTACCGTCATCTTTCGTGATCCCGCGCCCCAGCAGAGGTGGCACCCCGAAAAAATCAAAAGTGTTTGGGGTTACAAACGCGCCCAGAAAGGTTTCCGCGCCTCCCCGGCCGCTATAGACGACCGGAATGTGGTAAGAGCCCACCATGTCGTCAAAGACGCGATTCCCTTGTTGATAGTCGAGAAACTCATTGAGCGCAAACCATGAGCGCCCCGGGCCTGCGGGGCCCTTCAAGTCACGAATTGTGAATGTAACCATCCGGTCGGCCCCTTTATAGGGGTAGGGATCAAAGAACAGGTTCTCCACCACGCCGAAGCCCACAGTCGCGGAACCAATCCCCAATGACAGCGCCAGAATCGCCAGTAGTGTGAAGCCCGGCTGCTTTCGCAATCCGCGCAGGGCGAAGCGCAAGTCTTGCCCAAGATCAATTAGCAGCCTCGACAGTCTCGCTGTTCGCGAAGAAAACGCAGACGGGGGTGCCATGATGATCGCACCACGATGGTTTCGCGGTTTCAAATCCGCCAGATCGCCACGGTCAAGTTCAGCCAGCGCAGCCAGATAGGCTTCCCCCGGCTTTGCCCCTTCCGTAAGTGACCTCTCGTAGCAGTCGTCGAGATGCTGTGCAAGCTCTTCAACGATGTCGGCTTCCCGCGAAGGGTCAAGCCCCAATGGCGCTAATCGTTCCCGGATCTTCGCTTCCCAATCAGGCATGCTCAATCCCCGTAACTTGACGAATGGCTTCGACAAACGCTTGCCAGCTTTCCCGCTGCTGGGTCAGTACCTTCCTGCCTTCCGGCGTCAGGCTGTAGAAACGACGCCGCCGTTGTTTGGGTTTCTCGACCCAGCGTCCTTGAATCCACCTGCGCTCTTCCAGTCGGTACAACAGCGGATACAACGACGCCACATGAAAACGCAACGCACCCGCAGATCGGCTCTCAATCAAGCGGCTGATGTCATAGCCATGGCGCGCCTGGTCCTCCAGCAATGACAGGACCAGTAGCTCAGCGCTGCCTTTCTTCCACTCCGGGTTGTTATATTTCGTCTCCATATGTGTGATTGCTATATATATGCGCCGAAAGCTTGGAAGTCAAGAAGCGGGAGAGCGATTTTGACGCCGGGCGAATTGCTAAAGCTCCACTTATTGACGACCAGCGGTGATTTATACCGCTCATTTTTCGCCTGGCTCAACGCATCGAGCCTCTGCTCAGTGACACGCGAAGCGTCCTCAAGGCGGCTTCGTTCAAGTCCGCTTCTGGGAAGTCCAGGTTCAGGCTTCTGGGCGGATCACGAGCAATCCGTAAGTTCATGCCGTGCCAGCAGAGGGGCTGGCGTCAACATCATGAGATGGGTTCTAACCTCTTCAGAGTCAGCCACAAAAATCTGGGCCGGACTTTCGTCCGGCCCATCTTGCATTCGAAGCACTACAACAGGTTAGAAGTTAATCACGCTGATGTTGTCAAACGATATCGGTTTATCGTGCGTCTCCAGGGCCACCGCGCCCTGCGCATAGGTGGCGTCCGTGGCTTGCACAACCAGCGCGTTGTCGTAATACACGCTGATCTGCGAGCCCTTGAACATCACTTTGATGGTGTGGGTGTTGGTGTCCATCGGCACCGCAACCGGCTGGCCGAGCAAAGTCAGCGCCGGATCAGTATCGATGTTCCACTGGCTGATGCGCCACAGCCGGAGCAAGCCGGTTCCGGGATAGAGCCACACGCCATAAGAAGCGCCTGTGGTGGTGTTGACTCGCCCGCGGATTCCGCCAGGATAGTTGGCGACCGACGACAGTTTCACATCCGCGCTCAGCACATAGTCTGTCCACGCGGGATTGCCGGCCCAGGATTGGCTCGGGCCCTGACCGTTGAAGGTGTAAGCGCCGCCAACCACTTGCCAGCCTCCGCCATTACCCGTCGGAGAAATGGTCCAGTTGGTCGCCAGGCCGGAGCTGAAGTCATCGAAGAATCCCTGCGTGCCAACCTGCAACAACACTGGTATCACCGCCGGCCCGTTGGCGACATCGCCGGAACTGATGGTGACGTGGCCGGTGTAAGAGCCTGTGGCCAGACCGGTCAGGTCGGGTGAAACGGCTATCGCAGCGGGAGCCGTGCCGGAAGTTGCGCTCAAGGTGATCCACGAAGCATCCGCGCTCGCAGTCCAATTCAGGGCGCCGCTGCCGGCATTGGTCACGTTGATGTTCTGGCTGGGCGTGGTGAAGCCCGTGGCCCCGAAGAAGTT
>DASVFK010000012.1:0-15522 GCA_036380095.1 Candidatus Angelobacter sp.
GCTTGGGACGGGACCTGTTTATTTTCTACCCTGACTGCTCTTTCTTTGATCTTCCTAACAGCCTCAGATTTGGATCCAGCAAGCTTGGTTTCGAAAAGAAGTTTATCCAGCCTTATCCAGCCGGTCCGATCTCCTGGCAAACTGTGCAGGATCGCGTCGTCGAGAATAGGAAAGTGTTTTTCTGGTGACGTAATTTCTCTCGGGTTAACTCTTACAGTTTCATATCGAATCTCAATTACTGGGATGTCCTCTGGCACCTCATCCTTCTGAAACTGTTTCGCCCAGTTCTCGTCCGCCTGCTTTGCCGCTTCGGCTCCGTGAAAGTCCTGGACAATCCTCCGCGCCAGGGCCTTCTTCGCCTGCATGGGATGTTCGTGCTGCTTCATGCGAGTGATCTCGTCCATGCGCAGGTCTGTCAGCAGCTCGTAGTAGCGCCACATCAGATCGTCAGAGATGGACATCACCTTGCCGTAAATTTCCTGCGGCGGCTCGTTGATGCCGATGTAATTCCCATACGATTTCGACATTTTCTGCACACCGTCCGTGCCTTCGAGCAGCGGCATGGTGAGCACAATCTGCGAGGGCTGGCCGTAATCGCGTTGCAAGGCGCGTCCCATCAGGAGGTTGAATTTCTGGTCGGTGCCGCCCAGCTCCACGTCAGCTTCGAGCGCAACAGAGTCATAACCCTGGACGATGGGATAGAGCAACTCGTGAATGGCAATGGGTTTTTCTTCATGGAAACGCTTATGGAACTCTTCGCGCTCCAGCATCTGTGAGACGGTAAACTTGGCGCACACGCGGATGAAATCCTCCACCGCCATCCTGGAAAACCAGCGAGAATTGAAATCGATGACCGTTTTCTCACGATCAAGAATCTTGAAAACCTGCGCCTTGTAGGTTTCGGCGTTGCGGTCGATATCGGCGCGAGTGAGCGGCGGACGCGTGACGGAGCGTCCGCTGGGGTCGCCGATCATGCCGGTAAAGTCGCCGATCAGGAAGATGACCGTGTGGCCCAGGTCCTGAAAGTGCTTCAGCTTGCGCATCAGTACGGTGTGGCCAACGTGCAGGTCAGGCGCCGTGGGATCAAAGCCGGCCTTCACGCGCAGCGGCTTGCCCGTCTTCAGCGAGTTCTCCAGGCGCGCGCGCAGTTCGCCCTCATGGATGATTTCCGCCGCGCCCTTTTTGATGTACGCCAGTTGTTCGTCAACAGGTGGAAAATTTGGCATCAGGAAAGATTATATTCATCGTGATCGGGAATAAGCTTCTCTTGAACCCAATCTTGCCAACTGGAGAAAAACTGAGTCTTTGGATAATGAGGGTTGTCCAGCTGACGTTGACTCCAGGTGAGATGGACATGCGCGAGTGGGAACTCGTGCCCCCTCAACTCAAACAATACATCGTCCCGCGCGCTGCTGATGGCTACCGCCGTCGCTTCAACCCCGTACAGAACATGCTCAGGAGACAATTCGCGCTGTAGCTCGGAATCGATAGCGACGGCACGATCCTTCGACAGTTGCTCCCACGGTTCTAGTATCGCAATGTGGCCAGGAATTGGCATTCACTCGTCATTCGGACTGGCCTGGAAGCGTCCTACTTTCCGCTCGACCCAAACCCTCCGGCCTTCCTGCTCGACTCCGCCAACTCCTCCACCACCTGCACTTCTCCGGTCAACACCGGATAGGGAATCAGGTTGGCGATCTTGTCGCCGGCGTTGATCACCGCAGGCTGGTCGCCCAGGTTTTCCATTACCACACGGATTTCTCCGCGATAGCCGGCGTCAATCACGCCGCCGGTCAGCGCCAGCCGCCGCGACGCCATGGAAGATTTGTCGCGCAACAAAGCGCCCATCGGCTCGCCCGCTGGCGAAGTGCACTCGATGGAAATCCCCGTGGGCACTATGGCCTGGCTCTTGGGCGCAATGATGATCTTGAAAGCTGCATAAATGTCATAGCCAAGGTCTTCTCCCGGATGCGCTACTGTAGGCGCTTTGGCCGACTCGCTCAGGAATTTCACCCGCAGCATTTATCGCTTCACCTCAGCCCTTTTCTTGCGCACGACTCTCCGGCCTTCTACCTCCACCTCGCCCGAGAACAATTTGTTCAGCGCTTCTGTATAAGCGATGTGTTCCTGTTCAAGAATGCGCGCTGCCAGGGAATGCTCGTCGTCGGTTTCCAGCACGGGCACCGTCTTTTGCAGGATGATCGGCCCGTGGTCCAGGTGCTCATCGACAAAATGCACGGTGCAGCCGGAGACTTTCGCGCCGTACTCGATGGCCTGTTTCTGCGCGTCCAGGCCGGGAAACGCCGGCAGCAATGAAGGATGAATGTTCACAATACGGTTGGGAAACGCGCGTACAAATTCCGGCGAAAGCAGACGCATGTATCCAGCCAGGCAGACCAGATCCACCTTGGCTTCCTTGAGCGCCGCCACCACTTCTGCATCATGCTCTTGGCGAACACGGCCCTTGGAGGGAATCAGCCGCGCGTTCAATCCGCGCCGCTTCGCCGCTTCCAGTCCTGGCGCGTCGGCGCGATTGGAAATAACGATGGCGATTTCCGCCGGCAGACGTCCGGCCTGGATGGAATCGGCGATGGCCTCAAAATTGGAGCCGCGGCCGGAGAGCAGGATGCCAAGTTTTTTCAGGGCAGTCATGCTCAGGCGTAGAGCACCTTGCGCTCGCCTTTCACGATGCGGCCAATCACAAAAGACTTCTCGCCGGCTTTCTCGATCAGCGATTGCACGCGCTTGAATTTTTTCACCGGCGCCACCAGCACCATGCCGATGCCCATGTTGAAGGTCCGCATCATGTCTTCCTGGGGCACGTTGCCGATCTTCTGCATGTGGGTGAAGACCGGCAGCACGGGCCACGTCCCCATCTCCACGATGGCGGCCATGCCCCTGGGCAGCACGCGGGGAAGATTGTCGGTGATGCCGCCGCCGGTGATGTGGGCCATGGCGTGGACCAGTTCGGAGTCAATCAGTTTGCGCAGCACCGGCCAATAGCTCTTATGCGACTTCATCAACTCGGCGCCGGCCTTGCCGTGAAGATCGTTCACATAAGTCTCAGGGGTGTAATGGGCAACTTCAAAAAAAAGCTTTCTGGCCAAGGAATAGCCGTTGGTGTGGAGACCGTTGGAAGGAAGACCCAGCAGCACGTCGCCGGCCTGGACTTTTTCGCCGGTGATGAGTTTGCTCTTGTCGGCGATGCCGACGATAAAGCCCGCGAGATCGTACTCGCCCTTGGGATAGAAGCCGGGCATCTCCGCGGTCTCGCCGCCGATGAGCGCGCAGCCGTTGTGGCGGCAGGCGTCGGCGATCCCTTCTACAACTTTCTCCGCCACGTCCGGCTCGAGCACGCCCGTGGCCAGGTAATCCATAAAGAAGAGGGGCGCGGCGCCTTGCACGGCAATATCGTTCACGCAATGGTTCACCAGGTCGCCGCCTACCGTGCCGTGGAGATTCATCATGAAGGCGACCTTGAGCTTGGTTCCCACACCATCCACGCTCGAAACCAGCACCGGCTCGCGATACTTTTTCTTGTCGATGGCAAACATGCCGCCGAAGCCGCCGATTTCACTCACCACACCTTTGGTGAAAGTGCGATGGGCCAGATACTTGATCCGCTGCTTGGCGCGGTCGGCGCGCTTGATGTCCACACCGCTATCTGCGTAAGTGATCGAAGGCGTTTTCAATCCAGAGTCCGTTGTTCTTTGTTCTAGTGTGCGGAACCGAGGGTGGTTGAGAGACTATTTTAGCAGTTTCTTTTGAAATCCCCAGGGTCTTGAGGGACCCCGGCCACGCGAAATAGTTTGCACATGGCGCTGGGACCGCCACGGTTCTAACGTCTCTCCGGCCCTTCCTCGTTTGTTCCGGCACTTTCGTGCGTTCCTAAGGTTGTCCATTTCTGGCTTCTCTTTTCGCGGTCTCGTATCATCTTGTAATACTCTTCATTCTGATCGGCCGGGTCGAACGAATAGCTCCGTACCACGATATGATCACAGAAGTCCAAGAAGCGCCCCAGCAGCTTGCGCAAGAGCCATTGGCCGGCTCCATTCGTTCCGCTTCCAGCTTGGCGTTCTGGAGCAGGCTGGGAGCACAAGCCGGATTCGGCGTGCTGGCCCTGACCAATGCGCTTTTCATGGTTCTGTGTTTCATCACAGAAAACTTCTTCGGCTTCCTGGGAAACCCGTTTTTTGGCTGGGTGCAAACCCTCTTTCAGGTCAGCCGGTTCCTGTATTTTCCATTTTTGCTGGCTGCCCTCTTTGTGTTGAACGCGGGAAGCGAAAAGCAAAAAGCCAGAAAGCTCACCGCCGGATTTCTGCTCGCCCATGTGGCAACCGGGTTCCTGCTGCTGGCGTGGCCAACGACATTCCATGCCGGCTGGGCCCTCTTGTATGGGGCCGATGTCGCCGGAATCCTTCACGCTTCCAGGTACCACCTTTATGTGCAATCGCTCGTCTCGCTGGTTCCGCTTGCCTGGATGGCAATCGTCAACCTGGCCACCGTGTCGCCCGGGGCCAAGGGGTCATCGGGCAATCGCAGCTACCGGGTCTTTTTCCTGGCTGCCTGCGCTGTATCCGGTTTTTACTGGCTGAGCGCGGCGGCACAGTACTCGCTATGGCATCAGCCTTTTGCCGTGTGGGCCGGGGCAGCCACCCTGATGGCCCATTTGAGTGTCTTTACGGCAATGTTCCTCCTCTTTCAATGGATCGATTGGGGCACGGCCTACTTCAAGCAATCCTGGATCGTGGGGTTTGCCGTCAAGGCAGCTGCGGTCTGGATGGTCCTGTCACTTGTCTTGCGTCGCGTCCTCTTTTCCGCGCTGGCTTTCAATTCCGCCCGCGCTGACTACTACGCGCTTTGTTTTTGCCTTGTGGCCGTGATTTACGCCGCCGGCCTGGTCCTAAGGATTCGGGAGCACGCAACGATCTCGTGTGTCGGGCTCGCCGCGCCTTCCCGATTCAGGTGGCTGCTGGTGCGAATCTCGGCCGTTCTGGCCTCGCTGGCGCTATCGTATGTAGCGCTGGTCCGGCTGGCCCGTGTGGACTGGAACCACATTGGGGGAATGCTTGTGGCCATGGCAACGTGGCTTCTGGCATGGCTGATTTTTTTCCGCGGCTCGACCCGATGGAAGCCCTACCGCGTCGCTTTCCTGGTGACGCTCTCGGCCCTGGACTTGATCGCGTTGGCTGCCGTCCGATGGTCTACCGGCGAGCGAGCTCAGGAAAACCCCGGCCTGGCTGCGATGGAACAATATGTCGCCTATGATCCTTCGTTCGCCGCGATCCATCAGGCTGTCCGGGAAACGGTGCGCGAGAGCTCTTATGGAGATTTTTACGGATTCCTGGCCCGCCATGCGGACATCAGGCATCGAATTCCCGCGCCTGAAGTGGACCTGGCGGACGGTTTGGCCCCCACCAGCGGCACGAGGCCCCATATCTTTGTCTTCGTGATTGACGCGCTACGCCGCGACTATGTCTCGGCATACAATCCCGCGGTCACATTCACGCCGGCGTTCCAGTCGTTTGCGGCGGAGAGCGTGGTGTTTGAAAACGCCTATACGCCGTTTGCAGGAACCGTGCTGGCTGAACCAACCATCTGGACCGGCGTTCAGATGCCGCATCGATATCCGGACCCGCTGCCGCGCATGAACAGTCTCAAGCGAATGCTCGACGCGGACAAGTACGACTGTTACATCAGCTACGATACGGTCTTGCAATCGCTGGTGCCCATATCGCCCAACGTGACCGTGATACAGAGCGGCCTGGCCAGCTGGAAAGACAAAGAATTTACCGCAGTGGTGAAGGAACTCGAGGAAGACTTGCTGGCGCGCGGGAACAAGACGCAGCCGGTGTTCGCTTACTCCCAGCCTGAAAACGTCCATTCTCTTTCCGTGGTGCTCTTCGGCAAAACAGCGGACGTGACGCCCCATCCGGGCTTTGAGAGCGGATATGCTTCCGCGGTCCAGGAAGTGGACCAGGCGTTTGGAGAATTCGTGAGGTTCCTGAAGGACCACGGATACTACGACAACAGCGTCATCGTGCTTACAGCCGATCATGGAGAGAGTCTGGGAGAATGGGGCCGCCACGGACACGTTGCCTATCTCACGCCGGAGACCATGCGCATCCCAATGATCATCCATCTGCCGGAGAAGATGAAGGCTGATCTCGCCTGGGACGTCCACCGGCCCGTGTTCCTGCAGGACGTTACGCCAACGCTCTACTATCTCCTGGGTCATCGCCCGATCAAACAGAATGCCTTGTACGGCCGGCCCTTGTTCACTCACACCGCGAAGGAACAAGCCGAACCGCGGCCCGATCACTACCTGCTCATGTCCAGTTACCTGCCGGTTTTCGGGCTCCTCTCCGGCGATGAAAACTCTCTCTACATTGTGGATGCAGCCAAAGAAACCAACTATTTTTACGACCTGCGGCGGGACCCGGAAGCCTCAACGAACAGGATCACCGCTCCACTGAGGAAGAAATACGCAGACCTGCTTCGAAAAGACCTGGAGAAGCTTGACGCTTTCTATGGCGCATCCGCCATGAACCACTGAGCGGAGCACTCCGTTCGCCCGGAGTACGGAGCCTTTACTTCACCCGGCCAGGGAGCGGCGCACCCAGCTCCTTTCCCACGGAATCGAGCACGCCGTTGATGAATTGGACCGATTCCGGAGCGGAAAACTTGCGCACGATCTCCAGCGCCTCATTGATGACGACCGGCGCCGGAGTGTGGCGATAACCCAGGAACTCGGCTACGCCGGTGCGCAGCACGTTGCGGTCCACGGCGGCCATGCGCTCCAGACGCCAGTTAGGCGCATGCTTCTCGATCAGCTCGTCGATTTCCGCCTGGCGTTCCACGGCGATGCGGAAAAGATCGCCGGCAAATCCGCGCGTGTCTTCATCCACCTCAGGCCGCTCCGCCCAGAAGGTCTTGCGCACGTGTTCCGGCGCCTGCTTTCCCATGTCCCACTGGAAGAGCATTTGCAGACAGAGTTCGCGTGCTTTGCGCCGGGTACCCATGGTTACATCTTTATTGTCGCTTACTTTCGTGTCTGGGAGGAACCGGAGGGACGTTTGCCTCGAGCCCGGCCGGTTTTGCGCTTCAGGCTCACCATCTCCACCGCGGACATCGCGGCCTCAAAGCCCTTGTTGCCCGCCTTCAGGCCGGCGCGGTCCAGCGCCTGTTCCAGGTTCTCGCAGGTGAGCACGCCGTAGGTGTGAGGCACGCCGGTTTCCTGGGCCGATTGGCCGATGCCGCGCGTGACCTCCGTGGCAATGTGCTCGTAGTGCGTGGTCTCGCCGCGAATCAGACAGCCCAGAGTAATGATGGCGTCATACTTGCCGGTTTCCGCCAGGGTGCGCGCTTGCGAGGGGATTTCAAACGAGCCGGGAACACGGGCCACGGCGATGTTATCGCTGCGGCAACCGCTGCGGCGTAACGCATCCAGCGCGCCCTGCAGCAGGCGCTCCGTGATGAACGAATTCCAGCGCGCTACCACGATGGCGAAGCGCATCCCCTGGGCATTGAGGTCGCCCTCGGTTGCATCTTGCCCAGGGCGGTTCTTGTGCCAGAAGGCGATCTTCAGTCCTTTGACCGGCTCGGCGATGAATGCGCGCGCGTCCCACTCGGTTTCAAAAACATAAGGGACCACTTTGATCTTCTTTTTGGTCAGTATGTCTTGAATCGAATCCAGGTCGGTGACTTCCACCCACAGATCGGTGTGATGAGTGGCCCGGCTGAGCACCAGCTCAAGGTTGCCCACAGGCGCGAGAAACGCTGCACCCTCGCTGCGCGCGTCCTTCCAGCCTTTGCCGTGCTCAAAGCCCAGCGACGACAAGAGCTCGCGCAGCGCGGCAAACTCCTTGGCGCCGGAGATTTTGCGGATTGTGGTAATGCCTTTGATCACAAGCTACTCGTAGTCTGCCTTCCAGCGATGTAGACAATCTTCACATTTCCAGCGCTTGAAGCGTGGAATCCACACCGGCAAAGAAGGACTCGCGGAAACCAGCCCCAACCCCAGAAACACCGTGGCCAGGTCCCTGTGGAAGCGTTCGAACGACACATCGCGCGACTGGCAGTTGGGGCACTGCGGCTGCACGTACAGTTCGCCCACATCTTCCGCGGAGAAGCTTGCCGGAATCTCGTCCGCGAGCACCACCAGCGCATCTTCAGCGTCAGTTTCATGCAGCTGCAGTCGAACGCCGCCAACCATGTTCGACCAGAACCAGTCCAGCCGGACAATTTCTTTGTCGGCGAGAGAGCATTCAATACCCGCGGATTGCAGCTTGGTCCACGCCATCAACGCTTCCGGCAGATCGCGATACCGCCACAGCGTGATGACTTGGTCAGGCATGCGCGCTGATTATACGAAGGACCGGTTCATTTACCCTGAAAATTCGCGGGACGCTTTTCCAGAAACGCCGTGGCGCCTTCCTGCTTCCACCCCAGCCCGCCAAACCCGGGCGGTCTGGGGACCCCGGTAACCACTACTTGCCCTGGAATTTGGCCGCACGTTTTTCCAAGAATGCCGTAGTGCCTTCCTTTTTGTCCTCCGTTGCGCAGCACACGCTGAACAGCGTGGCTTCCAGAAACAGGCCTTCCTGCAGCGTCATGTTCAAGCCCTGGTTGACGGCCTCCATGCAGTACTGGATGGCCAACGGCGCGTTGGCAATGATCTTGGCGGCGATTTCTTCCGCGCGCGGGACCAACTTCTCCGCGGGCAGAACTTCATTCACCAAGCCGATGCGGTGCGCCTCTTGCGCAGAGATCATCTCGCCCGTGAGCAGGATCTGCATGGCCAGCCCGGTCCCCACCAGCCGGGGCAGACGCTGCGTGCCGCCATAGCCGGGAATGATGCCCAGCTTCACCTCAGGCTGGCCGAGTCTGGCGTTCTCGCTGGCCAGGCGCATGGTGCAGGCCATGGCGATCTCGCATCCGCCGCCCAGGGCAAAGCCGTTGATGCAGGCGATCACAGGCTTGCCCAGGTTCTCAATCAAATCGAGCACGGCCTGGCCGCGATGGGTGTACGCCTTGGCTTCCACCGGATTGTTACTCTGCAGCTCGTTGATGTCCGCTCCGGCGACGAAAGATTTCTCGCCTCCGCCGGTGAGGATCACCACGCGAACCTCGCGGTCCGCCGCCAGGTCGGTGAAGACCTCTCCCAGTTCGCCCATGGTGGCCATATTGAGGGCGTTGAGCACTTTGGGGCGGTCAATGGTGACGTAAGCAATCTGGTTTTTCTTCTCAAATTTGACGTTTTCCATGTCGCTAGTTCCTCAAAATCTCACCACGGATGACACTGATGATACAGATCGCAGCTGTTATGAACTTGCACCCGCATCCGCCAGCCCGTTTTTCCTGCGCAGGAAGAATTGGCGCACCGGCGCAAGCAGCAGCAACACGAGCGCCACAACAAAGATAACGATAAATGCCAATTCGTCGGCGTCCGGCCATAACCGGCGAGCAACCGGGTCCCGCAAAAACGTTGCCAGTCCCAGGAGATCGATCGCCAGGGCCAGCCACCAACTCCACGCCCGGCTCCTCCACATGCCCCAGGCGGAGACAATCCCAGGCAGGGCAATGATACCCAACACACAGGCGCCTATGAGCAGTCCGTAGGCTTCTTCCTGCGCATCAGCACCCGGCTTCCGTCGCGCCTGATTGGCCAGCACCAGCAGGTAGATCACCACGCCGCTTAGAGCAATGGCGCCAAGCGTTTGCATTACTGATACGGTTGTGACCAGCCAAGGGCGTCGCATTGAGATCAGCGTTTGTCCGCGTTCATCAGCGGCTAAAATTTCATCGGGGCCGGATTATTCGGGTCCGCATAGTCGTAAAATCCCTTGCCCGTCTTGCGCCCGTACCAGCCGGCCATCACCATTCGCTTGAGCAGGGGCGGCGAGGCGAAGCGGCGCTCCTTGAACTCATCGAACATCACGTGCGTGATGTAGTACGTGGTGTCCAGGCCAACGAAGTCGAGCAGGGTGAATGGCCCCATGGGATAGCCGCAGCCGAGCTTCATGGCGTTGTCGATGTCCGGGATGGAGCCTACGCCTTCTTCGTAAGCGCGGATGGCATCGAGCAGATACGGTACCAGCAGACGATTGACGATGAAGCCGGTCTTGTCGCTGGTGCGCACCGGGACCTTGCCCAAGCTCTTGCCGAACTCGTAGGCGGTTTCAAAGGCTTGATCGCTGGTGGCGATGGTGCGCACGACTTCCACCAACTTCATCAGCGGCACTGGATTAAAGAAATGCAGGCCGACGAACTTGTCGGGGCGCTTGGTCGCCGCTGCAACCTCCGTGATGGAGATGGAAGAGGTGTTGCTGGCGAAGATGGCGTCTTTTTTCACGATGCCATCGAGCGCGCCAAACATTTTTTTCTTCTCTTCCACGTTCTCGATGATGGCTTCCACGATGATGTCGCAATCGGCGAGAGCAGACTGATTCGTGGTGCCGGTGATGCGCGCGCGGGCCTGCTTGGCCAGTTCCGGGGTAATGCCGGTCTTGTCCGGCTTCTCGGCAAACTTGGCCAGCGACCTTTCGATCCCGGCAAAGCCTTTGTCGAGAAACTTTTGTTCCTGCTCCAGCACCGTCACGTTATAACCCGCGGTCGCAGACACCTGGGCGATGCCCGAGCCCATGAGCCCACAACCAAGTACGCCAACTTTTTTTATTTGCATAATGATTCCTTTTCACCACAGAGATCACAGAGGAACACTGAGGTCTCTTTCTGAAATCTCGAGCGCAGCGAGAGATCCCTATCAGCGACGAAATGGTCTTCTTGTCTTCCCTAAAGAGCGTCGTTCTCATAGGGATCCCTCACCCGCAAAAACCCGCGGGTTCGGGACTTCGGAAGAAGCTCGAGATCTCAGAGAAAAGCCTACCTCTGAAGATTCTCCACGATCATCGCAATTCCTTGCCCGCCGCCGATGCACGCTGTCGCCAGGCCGTATTTCGCCTTGCGGCGGCGCAGCTCATACAGCAGGGTGATGACGAGTCGCGTGCCTGTCGCGCCCAAGGGATGTCCCAGCGCAATGGCGCCGCCGTTTACGTTGACTTTGCTGCGATCGAGCCCGAGTTCTTTTTCGACAGCCAAATACTGCCCGGCGAAGGCTTCGTTGACCTCGATCAGGTCCATGTCTTCGAGCTTCAGCCCGGCCTTCTTGAGAGCGGCGCGCGAGGCCGGCACCGGGCCGCTGCCCATGATCTTGGGCTCCACGCCGGCGATGCCCCAGCTCACGATGCGGCCCATCGGCTTCAAGCCGCGTTTCTGCGCCTGGTCCAGAGTCATCATCACCACGGCCGCGCCACCGTCCACGATGCCGCTGGCGTTTCCGGCAGTGACCGTGCCGTTCTTGCCGAAGGCCGGCTTCAGCTTGGCCAGGCCTTCCATGGTGGTCTCAGGGCGGAGGTGGTCGTCTTTCTCAAACATCTCACCCGTGGGCTCGCCTTTGCGGTTCTTGAGCGCGACCGGCGTGATCTCTTCCGCCAAGCGGCAGGCTTGTTGCGCCGCGCCCGCCTTCTGCTGCGATTGCAGTGAGAACTCGTCCATCATCTGCCGCGTTATGCCCTGCTGTTCGGCGTAAAGTTCGGCGGTGTTGGCCATGTAGAGACCGCAATGAGTGTCGAGCAAGGCGACCATGAGCGAGTCTTCCATCTTGCCTTCGCCCAGGCCAAGGCCCCAGCGTGCGCCGCGGATGACGTGCGGCGCCTGCGACATGGATTCCATTCCGCCAGCCAGCACCGTTGTGGCTTCGCCCAGTTGGATCATCTGTGCCGCATTCACCAGCGCCTGCATGCCTGATCCGCACAAGCGATTCACGGTGAGCGCCGGTGTCTCAATGGGCAGCCCGGCTTTGAGCGCCACGTGGCGCGCGCCGTAGAGCGAATCGCCCGAGGTCTGCTGCGCGTTACCGAAGACGGCATGGTCGAATTCCTTGGGATCGACTCCGGAACGCCGGATGGCTTCCTGGCCGGCTACGGCGCCCAAGTCCATGGCGGTGAAGTCGCGCAGTTTGCCGCAATAGCGGCCCATGGGCGTGCGCGCGCCCGCGACGATTGCGATGTCAGTAGCTTGTGCCATAAGAACAACCTGTATGAAGAGTCAGAACGTAGTGGGCAAACCTTAAAGTTTATCACCCTCCCCCGACATTCTGCTCGACTGCGGGCACCTGAAAGAACTGGGGCTCCTCAAGAAAAGCGACCAATCGAAATGTTGGCACAACAAGACGCAGTGAAAGCGCGAAAAGTGATTCCTCGTTGAAATTCCCTGAATCCGCATGGCAGGGTACGCACTGTCGGGATCCTTCGACTCGCCCTTAGTCGCCTTCGCTCCCGCGCGCTCGCTCAGGATGACAGAAGTGCGTGTATTCCAGTAGACACAAAGAAAACAAAGCGAGGGGCTTCATTCCACTTCTACCTTTTCGAATCCCATGCCCAGCAGCAGGCTGGTGAGTGTGGCGCGCGCGTTCTGGCGGGCGGTCGTCAGGATGCCGCCACGGCCGGCTTCTTCCAGCAGTTCGCCTTCCGCCTGCTGTCGCACCTGTGATTCCAGGTTGGGATCGGTAGGGACGAGAAGGCCGGTGCTGCGAGAGTAGACGCGGGTGCGCGCGTTATCAATGCGCGTGAGCAGCACCCTGGGGTTGGGCAGCTTAACGTGAATTTCTTTGCCCGTGACCTGGATATCGGCCGGCCGCAGTTGTTCAAAATCAATTCCCGCCACCACCTGGCCGTGCACGATCATCAGCATCTTGTCGCCGGCGAGAAAGTCAGGCAGGAACACGCTGCCCTTTTCGCCGGTCACGATCTTGTCCATGTTGAAGACCACGGTTTCCATGCGCTGCAAGCGCTGGATTCGCTCCACGATGGCCGCCTGGCTGGCGATGCGCGTGCTGCGCCCGGTGAGCGCTGACCACAAAGCAGCCAGCGGCCCGGATTGCGTGCGTCCGGCGAGCAGGGCGAACAAGAGCGCGATGGCAGCACCGATGATCAGCCCCTGCGCCAGCCCCAGTTTTCGTGGTGGGCGCGGCGCCGTGTTGGTTGGAGTTTCGGTCACGCGGGTATTTTAGAGTGTGAGGGCGGGCGAGGAAACTTCTTTTGCAACCCATGGTCGAGCTTGAGGTTGTGCAAGATTGTTTTTTCAAATCAGCAGCTTGCCATAGAAAATGGAAACCGGCTTCTCGTTGAAATTCCCTGAATCCTCATGGCGAGGGAAAGTCTGTCGGGATCCTTCGACGCGCCCTTAGTCGCTCCGCGCCCGCGTGCTTGCTCAGGATGACACGGGTACGAATTGACGATGTGTGAGCTACCTCTCCCGGCGCCTCAGCCTTTGCTTGCGTTGCTCAAGCTGATGGTAGTAGGCCTCCGCATTGTCGGCGAAGGTGGCTTGGTATTTGGGAAACTGGCGAAAGTAGGCGTACGCCGGCAGCGCGACCTGCTGTTTCACCTGCTCCACGGTAAGCCCGCGGCGATGCATGGCCAGGACCTGCTCGCGAAGGTCGGAAAGGTAGTTATAGAAGTGGCGCAAATCATTCTTGGTCGCCACCGCAAAATGTCCCGGGACGATGTGTTCCACCGGCAAGCCGAGCACGCCGCCCAGCGCGACGATCCAGTTTTCCATGTCGCCCTCATCCATCGCCGGGCAGGAGTTGGTGAGGAAAAGGTCGCCGGTAGCGATGGCCTGCTGGTCAGGAAAATAAACCATGAGATCGCCCATAGTATGGGCCGGGCCGGGATGAAAGATGCGAACCTCATGGCCGCCCACCCACAGCGTGAGCTCCTGGCGCACGGTGATGTTGAGCGCATATTGCTGCGGATCGTCGTGCGTGACCTTATCGCGCGTGTAGGCCGTGCTGATGATCACGGCGCGCGGGCCGACGGCAAAGTTGCCGCCGCGGTGGTCGGGGTGATAGTGCGTGTTCACGATCCAGCGCACCGGCGCGTCAGAAATCTTGCGGATCTCGTTGAGCAACACAATACCTTCGGCGGCGTTCAGGCCGGTATCCACCACCAGAATGCCGCTCTCACTGACGAGAAAAACGCTGTTGGCGCTGGCGTCATTCGTGGAAACGTAGGCGTAGAGGCCGGCGCCGATTCTCTGGATGGAAGCGGAACAGGATGCGGCAAGGAGGAACAAGCACGCGGTAATAGAAGCCACGATCTTTATTGCTTTCATTTCGCCGCCGTAGCGCGTCATTTGGTCTCTTGCGCCACTTTGGTTTCCTGCGCCAGGAAGGTTGTCACGGAGTTTGCCAAGGCCAGCAGGGCCTTGCCGCGGGCTTCCGCCTGCGCGCGGGCCACGGTCTCACTGAAGTTCATGTCGGCCGCGGTCTTCTTGAGGGCGATGTTTTCCGTGGAACGTCCCGTGTGCACCACGATGCCCGTGCGCACATCGAGCAGGACGGATTCAGCCACACATTGCGCGTGAACTTCGTCGGATTTGAGGAAGCGGTCGCGGCGGAACGACTCGATGCGCGAAGTGTAGACGAAGAGCAGATCAGCCTGGATGCGCGCCGCCGCTTCGCGCAGGTAAGGCACCGTGCGCTTCTCCGGCACCAGCAGCGCGGGCAGCAGGCGCACCTCCGTCAGTTGCTGCGAAGACTTGAGCGCGCGCAAGAGATCGGCAAAGTTCTTGTCCTCAACTTCAGCCAGATCCTGAGACCACGAGTAGCGGGAGCTCAAGTTGAGGATCGCCAGGCGGTGGCGCTCGGCAAGCTTGATCTGCGTGCCCAGAATGCGCGCGATGTCCTGGTCGGAAAGCACCGCCTGGTCGCCTTTGAACAGCGATTGCTCGGGCGACGAATCCAGAATTGACTCCGCGGCAGGCGGAGGAGGAGGCGGCGGGGCCATCTTGTGCGCACAACCTTCGGCGATGAGCAGAAGCATTGCCAGAGTGCACAGAGTCACGAGGTTGAACTTAGTTTGATTGGGCTTCATTGATACACCCGCGATAGTATGCGACTTTCAGGAGCAAACTATTCTATCGCAATGCGAAAGCCGGCATAGAGGGAGGTCCAGGGTTCATTTCAATATGACTGGTCGCCCAATCCCGCGCAGAACCGTATCATATTGTGATGAGCGACTGGTGGAAGACATTCTTTGACGCGGATTACCTGCGCATCTGGGGCGGCGGGGAGAACGCCGGGCAGACGGCGGAGCAGGCGCAGGCCATCTGGGAGCTGCTCGCGCTTGAGGAAGGCAGCCGCGTGCTCGACGCTCCCTGTGGTTACGGAAGGCTCTCGCTGCCGCTGGCCCGGCGCGGCGCGAATGTGGTGGGATTGGACCAGTCCCAGGAGCTGCTGGCGCGGGCGGAGAAGGACCGTGCCGATGTGCCGGCCGCGAGCTTGCGTTACATCAGGCACGACCTGCGGCAGCCATTGAGTGAAGACGGATTTGACGCTGCCTTCAACGTGTTCTCTTCCATCGGATACGGCAGTGAAGAAGACGACGTGGCCATGCTCAAGACGCTCGCTTGCGCCGTGCGTCGCGGAGGCCGCGTGCTGCTTGACACCATGCACCG
>DASVFK010000013.1:0-8070 GCA_036380095.1 Candidatus Angelobacter sp.
GGGCACACAGCTTGGGATCACTTGACCTTCAAGACCACCGCGGTTTGATCGTCAAAAACGGGGGTGCCGGCGGAAAATTGAGCGGTTTCACTAAAGACTGCGTCCACGATCTCCTGTGCGCTGCCCGCCGCGCTCGTGGAGACGAGGTGCTCCAGGCGCACGCGGCCGAACTGCGCTTCGTGGTGATTCCCGGCGTCCACAATGCCGTCACTGAAGAACACGAAGACGTCGCCGGGCGACGCGTGGATCGTGATCTCGTCATAGGCTGCATCAGGAAACATGCCCAACGGTAGCCCGGCGGCTTCGATCATGTGCGCGTGCCCCTGGTGGCAATAAATAGGACGCGGCAGACCAGAGTTGGCCACGCGCATGATCTTGCGCTCGTCGTCCCAGACGGCGCAACAGAGGACAACGTAGTTTGCATCCAGGCGGCGCTGGTTGAGCGCGCGATTGACCATTCCCAGCATCTGGGCAGGGCAAGGCTCGCCGGGCGCCAGGCTGCGCAGGATGCCGCTGACCAGGGCCGCATAGAGCGCAGCGGGCGCGCCTTTGCCGCTCACGTCGCTCACCAAGATGCAAGTGCGAGGCGGCTTGTAATCAAGAAAGTCATACATGTCACCGCCGATGGCATGGGCCGGGCTGAAGCGGGCCGCAACCTCAGCATTCTGCAGGCTGGGACAAGCCGGCGGCAGAAAGTGCTGCTGCACCTCGCGTGCCATGGCGAGATCGCGTTCCAGCCGCTGTTCTTCCCGCGCGATGCGCTCGTACAAAGTGGCGTTCTCAATGGCGATGGCGATCTGCGCGGCCAGCGTGCTGATGGTGCGCACGTGGTCCTCGGTAAAAAAGCCGCGGCGCGTATGCTCCAGGTCAAGCACGCCGATGACGGCATCTTTGTAAATCAGCGGCACGCAAAGCTCGGAGCGTGTTTCCGGATTGACGTTGATATAGCGAGGGTCGCGGCAAACATCGTGCACCAGGACGGGCTTTTTCTCCAGCGCCGCGGCGCCCACCAGCCCTTTCCCCAGGGGAATATCGTGCTTGAGCTGGATGTTCTCCTTGAAGCGCACGGAAAAGCGATGCACCAGCTTCTTCGTCTGGCTATCGAGCAACAAGATGGAGAACATCTGATAGTCAATCACCTTCAGCAGCAGGTCGCCCACCCGTTTAAGCAACTGGTCCAGATTGAGGATGGAGGTAAGTTCGCGGCTGATCTCATTCAACAGCGCGAGCGTACCCGCCTGGCGGACGGTGCGCGTATGCAGCCGCGCATTTTCGATGCTCACGGCAATGCGCGATGCGATGATCGAGAGTACGCGCGCATGTTCTTCCTTGAAGTAGGCCGGCTGGCGCGCCTCCAGGTCCAGTACGCCGATGACCTTGTTCTTGGTGATCAGGGGAACGGCCAGCTCGGAGCGGACGCGCGGCACGGCCTCAATGTAGCGGGTCTCCTTGGTCACGTCGTCTACCAGGATGGCATGGCGCTCCTGCACGGCGCGGCCGGTCACCCCTTCACCCACCTTGACGCGAATACGTTCCGCCACTTCCGGCAGATGGCCGATCTGAAATCGGAAACGCAATTCTTGATGCCGTTCATTCAGCAAGAGGATGGAGAAGATCTCGTAGTCGATGACCCGCTTAACCACTTCTGCCACGCGCTGGAGGAGAGTATCCAGATCCAGGGTGGTGTTGAGCACGTCCGCTACTTCGATGAGAAGGGACTCGGCATCGATGCGCTGCGGCGTCGCGGAAGTGACCATGGAGTGCACATCTGATGATAACAGCCCTGGTGAGCTCTGACTTTCGTGAGAAGCGGCGCACGCGTAGGGTGAACGTGCGCCGCAAAAGGCCGATCAGAAGTGGAAAATCAAGCCGGCGGAAAACCGGAAGTCTTTCTGGGTGGCCCCAAAGAAGCGAGCGCCGTGATAATCAAGCTGCGCAAAGCGCACCGAAAAGGTGTTACCAAGTCTGTAATCGGCGCCGCCGCCCAAGACCCATCCGGGACCGGTATCAGAACCGACATTTCCGCCAAAGTGCGCGATGCCGACCAAGCCGTGCGCAAAAAGGTTGAGCCGGTCAATGTGGTCGGATACCTGCGGACCGAAAAGTATGTCGAGTTCATGGGCATGGGCCGGCCCCGCCGAGCGATAGTTGCCGCTGAAATCGGCTTTCCACCCCAGCCATTCAGTGGAGTTGCCTACGAGGGCAGCTTCAAAGCCGCTGGCTTTGGTAAGCGTGTCACCATTGAGTAGCGAGTATCCGAGATAGATTTCTCCCACACCGCTGTCGCGGCTGGTTCTCTGTGCCCATCCATTCGAGCAAAACGCCAGAACAAGCACTACGATGGCAAACTTGCGCATGATCGTCTCCCTCCGCAAAAAAGTTTCCGGCCAGGATGAACGCAATGCTTCTATTCTGGCCCAAGAAGGGCTGGGAGCGGGTGGCGGGAGCGGTTACCAAGGTGGTATGGCCAGAACGGCGGCGGCCAACGGTCGCTGGTGCAAGGGCTTTGGAATGCTCATTCGAAGTGGAGCTTAGCCTCGACTGAACTCGGGCGCGCCCAGTTCATGCATGATGGCCACGCCGGAACTGGTGCCGATGCGGTTGGCGCCGGCATCGATCATCTGTTGCGCTGAGGCGGCGGTGCGAATCCCGCCGGAAGCTTTCACGCCGGCCTGGTCGCCCACAACGCCGCGCATCAGGGATACGTCGTCCGCGGTGGCGCCGCCGAGGAACCCGGTGGCCGTCTTCACGAAATCGGCCTTCGCGGCCAGGCTGATCTGGCAGGCCAGGATTTTTTCTTCCAGCGTGAGCAGAGGAGTTTCCAAGATCACTTTTACGATGGCGCCGGAGGCGTGGGCCACTTCTACCACCGCGACAATGTCATTGTGCACGGCCTGGCGGTCGCCGGATTTCAGCGCGCCCACGTTCAACACCATATCCAGTTCGCGCGCGCCCAGGCGAAGGGCCTCTTCGGCTTCAAAGCGCTTCACCGTGGTATGGCTCGCTCCCAGTGGGAAAGCGATGGTCGCGGCCACCTTCACCTCAGTCCCGGCCAGTTCAGATGCAGCCACGCTGATCCACCATGGGTTCACGCACACAGTGGCGAAGCGGAAGAAAGCCGCCTCTTGGCAAAGCCGGACAATCTGTTCGCGCGTGGTCTCAGGCTTGAGTAGGGTATGGTCAATGCATCCGGCAAGGGCCTGCCAACTGCGCACTTGGAGCTGGGAATCAGTTAGGACGTGAGACATCCAGACGGGATTGTAACACTTTGGTCCAGGTTATCCAGCGCTGATTCGCTCAAATCTTGACCAGCAGGGAACCGGGCCCGTTGCTACTCCGGGGCGCCATCGAGGGCGCAAATGTCAGGCAGATTGCGGTAGCGTTCGGCATGATCAAGGCCGTAGCCCACCACGAAACGGTCAGGAATCTGGAAGCCGACGTAATCCGCCTGAATGGCCGCAACCCGGCGCGAAGGCTTGTCCAGCAGAGTGGCGATTTTGAAAGCCCGCGGCTGGTGGGAAAGCAGGTGTTTCTTGAGGAAGGTGAGGGTGAGGCCCGTGTCCAGAATGTCCTCCACCAGGATTACGTTCAGATCGCGCAGCGGCGAAGTTACGTCCTTGATGACCTGGACCTCGCCTGTGGACTCTTTTTTGGTCCCGTAACTGCGTACAGCGATGAAATCAAAGGTGGCGTCAAGGTTGATCTGCCGGGCGAGATCGCTCAGGAAAAGGCACGCGCCCTTCAACACGCCGATCAGCACAACCGACTGGCCGGCGAAGTCCTGCGTGATCTGTTGCCCCATGCGGGCCACGGCAGAGGAAATCTGGTCGCGAGTGAGAAGGGTTTCCATGGGTTTTGGAAGAGGGATTGTCTCATGAACAAGCCCTGAGCCGTTAGCACTTAGCCCCTGTCCATTAGCCATTATCCCAATGTTCCACGCGTCCTGCTGCTTAAGGCTAAGGGCCAAAGGCTAATGGCTAAGGGCCGGGAAGTCATTTACAATCCTCCCTTCCAAAGCGAGGTGCCCCATGCCAATGCCCGAGTACAAGAAGCTTGTGGACGAGGCCAAGAAAGAGATCAAGGAGATCAGCGCCGAGGAGCTGGCGCAGATGCACCAGTCGGGAGAAAGTTTCACGCTGATTGACGTGCGCGAGCCGGAAGAGGTGGCCGAGGGCGCGATTGCCGGCGCCCAGCCCATGCCGCGCGGCGTGCTGGAATACAAGATTGACAGCATTACCACGGACAAGAATGAAAAGATCATCTGCTATTGCGGCGGCGGCGGACGTTCCGCTCTGGCGGCGCAAAACCTCCAGCGCATGGGCTTCAAGAACGTAATGTCTCTGGCTGGCGGCTATAAAGGATGGAAACAAAACGGGGGAGATTGAGCCATTGGCCGGAGGCATTGTAAATCCCGACGTTGAAAAATACATGGATGCGCTGTTGCCGGAACGCGACCCGGTGGTGCAGGAGATGGAGCGCCAGGCAAAGCAGCGCAACATCCCGATTGTGGGCCCGGCGGTGGCGCGGCTGCTCTATCAGTACGCGCGCCTGATCGGAGCGAAGAAGGTATTCGAGTTGGGGTCAGCCATCGGTTATTCCACCTTGTGGTGGGCGCGCGCCGTGGGGCAGGGCGGGGAAGTTTTCTACAGCGACGGCGACAAGAAAAAAGCCGAAGAAGCCCGCGGTTACTTTGAACGCGCCGGCGTAGCCGGCCGGATCCGCATCCAGGTGGGCGACGCGCTGGAGTTGCTCTCTGAACAGAAGCAGGAGTTCGACATCATCTTTAACGACGTGGACAAGGAAGATTACCCGCGCGTACTGCATCTGGTCTCCAGCCGCTTGCGCAAGGGCGGGCTGTTCATCGCTGACAACGTCCTGTGGTCCGGGCGGGTCACTCAGGTGGAGCCGAAAGAAGCTTCCACGCGCGCCATCCAGGAGTTCAACAAACGCCTATACGCCATGGAGGAGTTCTTTACCACGGTGGTCCCAATCCGTGACGGAGTGGCGGTGGCGATCAAAGGGTAAGAATCAAAACCCACCACGGAGACGCGGAGGCACGGGGGAAAGCGGGGAAGGGAATTTTCTTCACCCCGCAGGCATGGCCGGCCAAACTCCGAGTTGTTGTGTTACGGTGTCTGGAACATGAACCCAGAAGTTGCGGTCGTTCCAGCGCCCAAGAGCATGGCTCGTGCCGCGGGCCAGACGGCACGTTTCTATCAGCCGGAACTTGACGTCCTGCGCTTCTTTGCTTTCTTTGGCGTGTTCCTCTTCCACGCTTTCCCGCGCGTTACCAGTTTCTACGACGCCAATCAATTTCCGCGATGGCTGAGTGCAACCCTGATTCCCACTTTTACCGCCGGCGCTTATGGCGTGGATTTGTTTTTTGCCCTGAGCGCGTACCTGATCACCGGCTTGCTGCTGCGCGAACGGGACACCACCGGGGCGCTGGACCTGCGCAGCTTTTACGCGCGGCGAATCTTGCGCATATGGCCGCTTTACTTGAGTTTTGTGGCCTTTGCGGCGATGGTCTCGCTGCTGCCCCAGGCGGAGCAATTGGGAATCCGTCTGGGTTGGCCCTATGTTGCAGGCTACAGCTTGCTGGCAGGGAACTGGGTTTACGTGATGCAGGGCTTGCCCGCGGGCTTCACCATCCCGTTGTGGACAGTTTCCATCGAAGAGCAGTTCTACCTGACCTGGCCGCTGGCCATGCGAAAAGCTTCTGCAAAAACCATGGTCTGGATGGCTCTGGGCGTGCTCGCGGCGGCGAATGTGATGCGCGTGTGGCTGGCGGCTTCAGGAGCGAGTCTGGAAGCGATGGAGTACAACACGATTGCGCGGCTTGACCCGATCGCGCTGGGAATCCTGCTGGCGCTCGCGAGTGATCGTCTGCCGCGATGGGCCTGGTGGCAGCGCGTGGCGCTTGTGGCTGCAGGATCGCTGAGCTGGGTTGCCGCCGCAGCCTTCAACGGCTGCAACGATCCGCAGCGGCCAGAGACGTGGCGGCTGGCGCTGACCCATCCGGTGATCGCCTTGGGCAGCGCGGCGATCTTGATGGCGGTGATCGGGGCGGAGCATTCGTTCTTCAAGAACAGCACGCTCATCTATCTGGGCAAGATTTCTTATGGCCTCTACGTGGTACACGAGTTCGGACGCTTCTGCGCGTCACGCCTGGTTCATGCTTCCACCCCGCTAGAAGTGCTTGCGCAGTCAGCCGTGGGATTGGCATTCACGATTGCAATCGCTGCGGCTTCCTATCGCTGGCTGGAAAGCCCGTTTCTTAGGCTGAAGGAACGGTTCGCGCATGTGAAGTCGAGGCCGGTGTGACATCAAATTGCCAGAAATGCCAAGACTGCCAAAGATTGACTTTTGGGAACCCTATTCGCACCTCAAGCACACCGCCGGGTCCGTCCGTGCGGCGCGGCGGGCGGGAAGGGAAATCGCCAGCAACGTGATGGTGGCGAGCAGGGCGCCGATCGCGACGAACGTTAGAGGATCCGTGGATGCCACGCCGAAGAGCAGGCTTCGCATGAAGCGAGTGAGGACCAGCGCCGCGGCCACGCCGATGGCGACACCGATAAGCGACATCGCCATGCTGCGCTGCACGATCCAGCGCAGCACGCCCTGCGGCGTTGCCCCCAAAGCCATGCGGATGCCGATTTCACGCGTGCCCTGGCTCACCAGATACGAAATCACGCCGTAAGTGCCGACGGCGGCCAGGGCCAGAGCGAAGAGCGCAAACAAGCCGAGGAGCGACATGGAGAAGCGGCGCCGGGCGAGCGAGGCTTCCACACGCTGCTGCATGGTGAGTACGTTGTAGAGCGGCAGATCAGGATCAAGCTCGCGGAGCTGCCGGCGCACGGCGGCGGTGAGCGCAGCTGGCGGCGTGGCGCTGCGCAAGACTATGTTCATAGCGCGCACCGGATACTGTGTCTGCGGGACCATGTAGGCGATGTGGGATTCAGAGTCGAGTGTATCTTGCTTGATGCGTCCGGCAACGCCGACCACGGTGAGCCAGGACGATTTGTCATTGGCGCCGCCAAAATGGAAGCGCTTACCTAGAGCGTCCTGTCCGGGCCAGAGCTGCTGCGCCATGGCATCGTCCACGACGGCCACGCGCGGGCTATCGGTGGTGTCCTGATCATTGAAGAGACGGCCGGAGCGCAGAGGGATTTGCATCGCCTGCAAGTAATGTCCAGCAACGATGCGAATATCGGCGTTGATAAAGCTTTCACCCGGCGCAAGCGCGCGGCCTTCCACGGTGATGGGACCCCAGGCGAACATCTGGCTGAGCGGCAGATGAGAGACGCCGCCCGCCGCCGAAACGCCGGGCAGACGCTCCAGCCGCTCCCAAAGCTGGCGATACGTCTCCAGCACCACAGGGCGTTCAGCATACCGTCGGCCGCTCATGGTGAGTTCGAGCGTGAGGACGTTGCGCGGATCAAAGCCGGGCGAGACATCCTGCAGCCGGGCAAAGCTGCGGATGAGCAGGCCGGCGGCGATGAGCGGCAGCACGGCCAGGGCGAGTTCCGCCACCACCAGCAGCTTGTTGAGATTGTGGCCGCGTCCCCACACGGAGTTGACAGCCGACGCTCCCCTTGCGGCGGCCTGGAGATTGGACTGGACATCGCGACGAGAGAGGCGCAGCGCAGGCGCCAGGCCAAACACCAGTCCAGTGAGCGCGGACAATAACAGCGTGAAGGCGAGAACGGGACCGTTGATAGCGATCTCATGCAGTCGCGGTATCTGCTTTGCGCCTAACGCGCCCACCAGCTTGATGCTGGCTGCGGCAAAGATTGTTCCCAGGGTTCCTCCGCAAAGCGCGAGTACCAGGCTTTCCGTGAGCAACTGGCGGATGAGGCGCGCGCGTCCGGCGCCCAGCGCTGCGCGAATAGCGATTTCTTTCTGGCGCGTGAGCGCGCGCGCCAGAAGCAGGTTGGCCACGTTGGCGCAGGCGATGAGCAGCACCAGCACCACCGCGCCCAGGAGAATCCAGAGAGGCTTGCGTACGTCGCCCACAACCTGCTCCAGCAATGGCACCACGCCAAAGGTGAGCCCGCCGTTAGGTGGATA
>DASVFK010000014.1:0-4625 GCA_036380095.1 Candidatus Angelobacter sp.
CTTCTCCCCGGACGCGGCACTGGGCCGCTTGCTCAGGCGTCATGGCAAATTCAATTTCCTGCGCCACCACGGGCTCTTCCTTGTGTCCGTTGGCCAGCATGCGCGCCACCGGACAAAAGTGTCCGCCTGCTCCCACCAGCAATCGGGCCTTGATCTCGCCGTTCACCAGCCAGCCGTCGTCGGCGCGTTCGATGCTGGTTACGGCCACGCCCTCGCGCACTTGCGCGCCGCAGCGCCGCAGCAGATATTCATCGAACTCCGAGCGCCGGATGCCGTAGCTGACAATTTGCTTGAATGGAACTTCGACCTCGCGCTGCCCCAGGCTGCTCACGCGAAAGCCGCTGATGGGCTGCAAGGTGCGTCCGCGAGCGTATGCGCGGGGTTCGATGGCCAGCGCCTCAAGGACTTGCGGTGTGATCCAGCCGCCGCACACCTTGTTGCGGGGGAACCTGGCTTTGTCCAGGACCACTACGTTCAGTCCGCTGCTGGCCAGCGCCCAGGCGCATGACGATCCTGCGGGCCCGCCGCCGGCAATCAGGACGTCGCACGAATCCATCTTTGTGTTTGCTCCTCCGCCGGCGGTTCCGTTTCGGCGGCATAAAGGTTGGACCACGTCCACGGCTGCGCGGCGCACTTGCGTCCGGCAAAAACAACTTGAAACAGTTGCAGCCCGCCCACACGGAAAGCGGCAATCGAGCCTGCCAGGTAGAGGCGCCACCCGCGCGCAAACACCGGCCCAAAACGCTCCGCCACGGCCTGGTAAGACTGTTCAAACCGGGCCAGCCAGTGCTCCAAAGTCTTGGCGTAATGGGCGCGCAAGTTTTCCACGTGTAGCACGCTCAAGTCCTGCGGCTCAAACACGTTCATGGCTTCGTGCAGGCTGGGCGCATAGGCCCCCGGGAAAATGCGTTTCCGTATCCAGACGCTGAACGGGCGGGGATAATTGCGACCGATGAAATGCAGCAAGCCGCGCCCGCAATCGCCGATGGTCCGGCGAATCACCCGGCCAAACTCAGCGTAGTTCGCTTTTCCCAGGTGCTCCAGCATGCCCACGGAGACGAAAGCATCAAAGCGTCCACTGATGTTGCGAAAGTCGTCTTCAATGAATTCCACGCGAGAGGAGAGCCCTTCCCTCTTGGCCCGCTCGCGCGCATACACGATCTGCTCGTGCGAGATGTTGAATGCCTTCACCCGCACGCCGTAGTGCCGCGCCATGTGCAGTGCCAGCGCGCCCCATCCGCAGCCGGCTTCCACCACGGTCTCTTCCGGCCGCAGCCACAGCTTGCGGCAGACCAGGTCCATCTTCGCTGCCTGGGCCTCTTCCAGGGTGCAATCCTCATGGGGAAAGTAAGCGCAGGTATAAACCATCTCGCGGTCAAGCCAAAGCCGGTAAAAGTCGTTGGAAAGGTCGTAGTGGTGATGGATGTTGCGGCGCGAGCCGCGCAGCGTGTTGGCCTGCGCCCAATCCAGCCAGCGGCTGAGCACATTCGTCATCGCGCTCCTGGCCGGGCGATACGCGGCTTCCAGCACGCGGACCAGGTCGCCTTCAACCTCAATCTGCTCCTGGCTATAGCCGTCGCAAAAGCCGATTTCAGGAGTCAACACCATCGCCGGCAGGACGCGCGGGTTTCTTATCACAACGCTTGGCTGCAGCGGCCCGCCAACGGGGCGCTTTCCCGGACCATCCTCAGCCATGCGCACGGGAACGTCTCCCGCGAGCTTCTGCACAACACGCAACAAGTACCGATTGGACCAGGATCCGGGAGTTCCCATGACAAAACCCTCCGTCGTTTGATCGCGAGCCGACTTGGATACCAAGGTTGCTGAGCTGGCCTGCCCAAAAAACGCCAGGACCGCGGAATCTGGGGCAGGACGGCGCTCAAGGCGATTTATGCAATCCCATTATAATTCCTGGCGCAAGAACGAATCGGCGCAACATCCGCAGAGCTCGCAACATTAAGATGCTGAAGTTTCGAAAAAGCGCTGGAGCTTTGGAAGATCGGGCATATACTTAACCTCTAGAGAATTTGCGGTTATTGCTTGTCGTGAGGTAGTCAAGAATGAACTGCCATCTTCTTTCCATTACTAACCGGACCAAGATTGCCACTCTGCCTGCCTTGGTGATGCCGGCGCTTTCCTTGACCGCGACCTTTATGCTCGCCGGCTGCGGAGGGAACCTCATGACCCATTCGGTGGCTCAGGTGACGCAGGTAAGTGAAGTGACAGCATGCGAAGCTCAAAGCCCCACAAGTTGCGCCGGCTTGTTTGGTTTCGCCATCGACAACATGGGAAACTTCACTGCCGGGCCTTCGCCGACGGGCAAGACGGTGACCGGCGCCATCACCCCGGCCGAACTTTCGTCCCTGCAAACGGCGCTGGGCCCGCTGGTCCAGAGTTCCAGCATGCATTGCGACAACCAGTCGGGCGTTCCGGGCGTGGGCGATAAGATCTCCGCTTCTTTCACTGATGGCAGCCAGGCTGATCTGTTTGTTATGAACGGGCAAACTTGCTTCCGCAGCGACCAGGCGCACGCCGCTGCTTTCAGCGACCTGTTCCATCAGCTTCTGACCAAGTACTATCCCAACCCGTTTCCGGCATAGTTTTTCGCCGCGGGTGGCCGCCCGCGTGCCTCCATACCGCACTCGGAGTTGGACTCCTGTGCACACGGCAATCTCCTATCAGGTACCCACGCCTGAGCTGAAAAAAGCATCAAAGCTACAGGGTGCAGGAGGCAACATGTACAAGAACATCCTGATACCAACAGACGGCTCCGATCTGGCGGGGAAGGCGGTCCGCGATGGCATGGCATTGGCCAAATCACTGGGCGCTCAAGTCACCGTACTCACCGTTTCCTTGCCTTTCCATGTTTTTACCCTGGAAACAGGGATGGTGATCGATACCGCCCCGGAGTACACCAAGCACACGAAGGAAAAAGCGGCCAAGACCCTCGGCGACGCCGCCAACGCAGCCAAAGCCGCAGGCGTGGCGTGCGAAACCATGCAAGTGGAGCACGAGCATCCCTACCAGGGCATCATCGATACTGCCAAGTCAAAAGGCTGCGACCTGATCACCATGGCTTCCCACGGGCGCCGCGGCGTCGCCGCCCTGGTGCTGGGGAGTGTGACCTTGCAAGTGCTCACGCATTCGAAGATCCCGGTGCTGGTGCATCGGTAAAGTCGAATTTGGTAATCGGGTAATTTGGTAATTGGATAGTGCGGAATTTACTGCGGCACGCCCACCGTCGCTGGGGAAGACCTTTCCGGCGAGCCGGTCGAGGCGGCATGTTCGCTGAAAAAGTTGTGGTCATAGAGCGCACGATAGAAGTGGCCGGAGATTTCGGCGGCCTTGGGACCATACGTGGGACGTCCGCCCTGCAGGAAGATGACGGCCACCACGCGTCCGTAGCGGGTGTTGGCGTAAGAGGCAAACCATCCGAAGCGCGTGCCCGCGCGGGAGCAGGTCCCGGTCTTGCCCAGGACTTGTTCTTCGCTGAAAGTCGCACGCAGGCTGCGCGCGGTGCCGTACTCCACCGCGCCCACCATGCCGTCTGAGATTTCCGGAATCAGGTTGGTGATGGGGAGCAGACGCTTTACCTTGGGCTGGAAGTTGACCATCTCCTCCGCGGACGCGGGATGCTGCAGGTAATAGAGCGTGCCTCCGTTGGCGATGGCGGAAACCAGCGCGCCCAGTTGCAACGGGGTGATGGAGATGCCTTCGCCGTAAGAACACATCTTGCCCACGCCGCCCTGGCTGCGCGCCGGCTCGGCTGCAGGGAAAAGTCCGGGATGCTCACCTTCAATATTCAAGCCGGCAAGTTCGCCCAGCCCAAACTGGCGGGCGTAATAACTCACGCGTCTAAAACCCAGGCTGCGGCCCACAGCTTCAAAGTAGGCGTTGTTGGAGACGGCCAGCGCCTCGGTGAGGTTCATCTGTGTATAGCGGCTTAGCGGCAGCGGCGTCTCGCGATCAATCACTTTTTCACTTAGTGCGGCCAGCGCCACGGCGACCTTGATGGTGGAGCACGGCTGTGCGCCTTGCGACAGCGCCAGCTTCTGGTTCACCATGGCCAGAATGCGGCCGCTACCAGGGTCAATGGCCACGAGCGTTCCGTTCATGGTGCCCAGAGCGTCCACCGCCGCCTGGCGCACGATGGGGTCTTCACCGGAGAACTGGTCGCCGGCTGTGATGTCTTCGGCAAAGGAGCTGGTGCGGAAACGCGAAGCAGGGCGGCGCCGTTTCTTGGCGGCCACCGTGCGTACAACTGGACGCTTGCTCTGCAAACGGGCCACGCGCTTCTTCGCAGACGCGCTCTCAGCCACAGTGCCGGTCTTCTTTGCAGACGAAACCGTAGAGCTCGAACTTGTTTCCGGTGTGCGTGCAAAGGAAACGGCGACGAAGGAAATCACCGCCAGAAAGGAACAAAGGGTCCTGAGACGAAGCGTCATTCGGTCACTCAAACTTCCGTACTACATTAAAACCACTGCATTCATCCGGCCGGCCAGGGCCGGGCTTGCGAACTACCTACAAACGATGCGGACACGGGGGCAAGAGTTTGCACGCGTCCGTCGCGCGCTCCGCGCCGCACGCAGCATACATAATAACCCGGAAAACTACGGCAGTTTCTT
>DASVFK010000015.1:0-5242 GCA_036380095.1 Candidatus Angelobacter sp.
GTCTTGCCCGGTTAGCGCTTAAGGCTCGCGTGTCCGCGATTTTGCCGTCTAGAGATTCAGGTGGAAATTCACAAACACCACGGTTTCTACTTCCAGCGGCTCGCCGTTGAGAATATACGGCCGGTAGCGCCACTGCTTCACGGCGTCAATGGCGGCCGGGACCAGCATGGGATGGCCGCTGACAAGCTGCAGGTTTTCAATGGCGCCGTCCCTGGAGATGATGGCCCTCAATTGCACCGTACCCTGGATGTGGCCGCGTTGCGCGATGACTGGGTACAAAGGCTCAACTCTGTGCAGCAGCATTCCTTCGGTGATTCCTGAAGAAACGCGCAGACGTTTAGGCACGGCCACCACCGGGGCCGTGGAGTTCGCGACGCTGAGCAGCGAGCCGATCACTCCTCCGGTTTGCCCGCCGGGAACGCCGCCCTCAACGCCCCCAATCACCCCAGTCTGGATGGGCGGCGGTGCTGCTTCCTCTTTAATCATCTTGACTTCTTTCGGGATCCTGCTGGGTGCGAGCAGCTGTCCGTTGATGATCTGGCTGACGGCCTTGGGCGCCTTCACAAGCGGCGCGGCCGGAGGCGGGGGTGGCGGCGGAGGCGGCGGCGCCACCAGGAACGTGGCCAACTGCTGCATGGGGAGCGTGTCCGTGAGCCACAAGGGGAGAAGGAACAGGAAAGCGATAACCAGCGCCTGCACGATGAATGAGGAGGAGGCTGTCCAGCGCTTGCGCCGGCGGTCTGTGGAGCTCAGCTCAACAAAGCTCTGCGAAAACATCTGACGCTGCGCCGGCACGAGTGAGAGGCAGGGAACGCACGCTGATTCCGGCTTGACTTCGGCGCTTGCCTGGTGCTGTTCCTGCGGTTTCACCAGCAACGAGCTGCTCATGCACCCTCCTTGGTCCCAGACCCAAAGCTGCATCCCGGACCCGGCGGCGGTGCATAGCATCCGCAGCGACATTCGGGCGCCGAAATGCAACTTTCTATTTTCAGATATGTCAGCGTCACAGACAGTGACGCCTGTCACACAGGCCCGGCCCGCTGCCGGAAGGAGCAGATGCTGCAGCTCCGGTGGCTGCGCGAGGGCCGGGAAACGCAGGATCGCGGGGGGGACTTCGAGCGAAGCTGTCTTTTCGCTCAATAACGCCCGCGACCTTACATGCCCAGTGTGATCATCAGGAACCGCGTTACGACCACGTCAACGATGATCACCAGGATCATCGACGCGACCACGGATTCCGTGGTGGAGCGGCCAACGCCTTGCGTTCCCCCCTTGGTGGAGAGGCCGAAGTAGCAGCCAACCGTGGCGATGATGAAGCCGAATACAACCGGCTTGACCAGCCCGGTCAACACGTCTTCAAACACCAGGTTCTGGTAAGCGCTGGTCCAGTACTGGCGCGAGTCCAGGTGCAGCAACCCGCTGGAGACAAACCAGCCACCCAGGAAACCCATGAAATCCCCCAGGATGGTCAGGAAGAAAAGCATCACGACGGTGGAGATCACGCGCGGCGTGACCAGTTTTTTTGTAGGGTCCGTGCCCAGCGCGCGCATGGCATCGATTTGTTCGGTCACCACCATCGATCCCAGCTCGCTGGCCATGCCGGCGGCGTTGCGCCCTGAAACCACCAGTCCCGCCAGGACCGGCCCCAGTTCACGCACAATGCCGATGGAAACCAGTTGCCCGATGAGCCCCAACGCCCCGAACCGGCTCAGCGTGGTGGCGCTGTTCAAGGCCAGGGCCGCGCCGGTGAAAAAGACGGCGGCCAGCACAATGGGCAGAGAGCCCACACCTATGATGTTGGCCTGCTCGATCATGTCTGCCGCGTACACCGGCCGCCGGAACAGGTTGGACAGAGACCGTCCTGCCAGGGCCGCATACTCCTGCACCGAGAGAATTTTGCTCTTGGCGAACTCCGCGGGTGAGATCAGTTTTATGCCCGTAAACGCTGCATCGGCCACGAGTGGTATACCTCCTGCTCGCAATTCTGAGGTTACGCTAAAACTATACCGGGCAGGGCCGCTCCGGCCAAACGGAGCCAGGGCCTTGGCTCGTCTTGGGATATAAAAGCAATATGGACCCGCGATTCAAAGTCGTCACACAGTTACCTCTGCAAGAGTTGTGGAGGGATGGCGCCCTTGTTTCCGTAATGCGACAAGGAACCCTCGACGAAGAAGGCATCAGCAACCTGCTCCGAGTTGGGCCGGTGATATTCGCTGTCGCTGATGTAGGCCTGGCGCTGCGCTGGATCGACCCTGGCGAGCGTTATCAGTTCTGGAAGGAGGAGGTAAAAGCTCATTTGGCAGCCTCGGATTGCGCATCATTGGATGGGTATCCTGACGGCTACTACTACTTTGCCTCGCACTGGAGCAGCAAAGAGGAATCAGCAACAATCGTTCTCCTTGAAAAATGTCACTGAAACAGACAGACGCTGAGTTGCTCCGCTAAAATAGGAAGTCACTTCCTGGCTGCACCCAGATTCGTTGACGAGTTTTTCTGACATTTTTATGGCTTCTGCCTCCAACGGCCCGAAATCCAAATACGACGTGATTGTCATTGGCGGTGGGCACAATGGCCTCACCACCGCCGCTTACCTTGCGCAAGCGGGCAAGAGAGTCCTGGTGTTGGAACGGCGGCACGTGCTGGGCGGGGCGGCGGTGACGGAAGAAGTTTTTCCCGGATTCAAGTTTTCCGTTTGCTCGTACGTGGTTTCGCTCCTGAGGCCGGAGATCATCCGCGACCTCGATCTGCCGCGTCACGGCCTGGAGATCCTGCCGCTGGACGGCACCTTCACGCCCATGCCCAATGGCGATTACCTATGGCGCGTGAACGATCATGGCAAGACGCGGCGCGAGATCGCGCGGCACTCCAAACTGGATGCCGAAGCCTACGAGGAATTCGGCAAGGCCATGCAAGCCATGTGCCGCTTCGTGAAACCCATTCTGGGCATGGTGCCGCCTGACCCCTCCACGCTCAACCCGCGCGAATTGATGAAGCTGCTGTTCATCGGCCGTCGGTTCCAGGGCCTCTCCAGCGAAGACAAGTACAACCAGGTCCAATTGATGACCATGAGCGCGGTGGACTTTCTCGACCAATGGTTTGAGACGGACGTGCTCAAGGCCACCATGTCGGCGTCTGGGATCATCGGAACGTTTCTCGGCGTGCGCTCGCCGGGAACGGCCTACGTGCTGCTGCACCACTACATGGGAGAGATTGATGGCGCCTTCCGCTCCTGGGGGTTCGCGCGCGGCGGCACCGGGGCGATATCCAACGCCATCGCCGATGCGGCCCGCGAAGCCGGCGCCGAGATTCGCACGCAGTCGCCGATCGCGAAGATCATCGTGAAGAATGGCCGCGCGGCGGGAATTGCACTAGAGAACGGTGACGAGATTTACGCAGATGTAGTCTCTTCCAGCGTCGATCCGCGGCTCACGTTTCTGAAATTTATCGAGGAAAGCCAGCTGCCGGGCGAATTTCTTGAAGACGTACGCCGTTACAAGTTCCGCGGATCGTCCGGCAAGGTAAACATGGCGCTCGATGCTTTGCCCGATTTCAAGTGCCTGCCCGGACCGGGCGCTCATCTGCGCGGCGCCATTTCGATTTCGCCGAGCGTGGAATACATGGAACGCGCCTATGACGACGCCAAGTACGGCAACTTCTCGCGGCGTCCTTATATAGATATGGTGATTCCGTCACTCACGGACCCTTCAGTGGCGCCGCCGGGCAAGCACGTGATGTCCTGCTTTGTGCAGTACGCGCCGTACAAACTGCGTCCCGGCCTGAACTGGGACGAGCAGCGCGAAGCCTTCGGCAACAACGTGGTCGATACCATCGCGGAGCACGCGCCGAACTTGAAGAGCATCATCATCAACAAGCAGGTGCTCACACCGCTCGACTTGGAGCGCGAGTTCGGGCTGAGCGAAGGCAACATCTTCCAGGGCGAGCTTTCCTTGGAACAACTGTTCTTCCTGCGGCCGGTGCCGGGCTACGCGCAGTTCCGCACGCCCATCAAGAACCTTTATATGTGCGGCTCGGCCACGCATCCCGGGGGCGGCATCATGGGAGCGCCGGGCCGGCTGGCGGCGCTGGAGATCTTGAAAGACATTGGCGGCCGCTCGCAAAGTGAAAAGTCCGCTCGTACTACTGCCCCGCAGGGGGTCAGCTAGCCCATGGCTGAGACTCGCGATCTAGTCATCATCGGCGGCGGTCACAACGGGCTGGTGACCGCCTTCTATCTGGCCAAGGCCGGCTTCAAACCGCTGGTGCTCGAGCGGCGGGAGCAAGTCGGCGGCGCAGCGGTGACGGAGGAATTTCATCCCGGCTTCCGCTGCTCAACTCTGGCGCATTCCGCGGGACCGCTGCTGCCGGAGATCGTGCGCGACATGCAACTGGAGCGGCATGGGCTGAAGCTGATCACGCCGGAAGTCGCTGCAACGGCACTCTCATCGGACGGGCGCGCACTGGTCTTGTACCACGATGCCAAGCGCGCGGCGCAGGAGATCGCAAAGTTTTCTGCGAACGATGCCGCACAGTACCCGGCGTTTCAGGAATCGCTGGCCAAGATCGGGCGGGTGATCGGCGAGGCGCTGCGCATGCCGCCGCCGAATATCGACGATCCCAGCCGCGGCGACTTGTGGGGCATGCTGCAGACCGGGCGCAGCCTGCGCAAGCTGGGCAAGAAAGACATGTATCGCGTTCTGCGCTGGGGCCCGATGGCCGTAGCTGATCTGGTCGCGGAATTTTTTGACACGGAACTTCTTCGCGCCGTTGTGGCGGCACGCGGAATTTTTGGCGCCGCCATGGGACCGTGGTCGGCGGGCAGCAGCCTGGTGTTGCTGATTCGCGCCGCGGGCGATGCGCACCCTGCGGGTTCGGCCAGCTTTGCCGTGGGCGGCATGGGCGCGCTGACGCAGGCGATGGCTGCGGCGGCCAAAGCAGCGGGGGCCGAGATTCGGAGCAGCGCCGAGGTCAAAGAAATTCGCGTGAAAGATGGCGCGGCCACTGGCGTGGTGCTGGGCGACGGAGAAGAGATCGCTGCAAAAGCCGTGATTTCGAACGCCGATCCGCGACGCACGCTGCTCAACCTGGTTGATCCCACGCATCTCACCCCGGACTTCGTGCTCAAGCTCAAGAACTACCGCATGTACGGCGCCGTGGCCAAGGTCAACCTGGCTCTTTCTGCGCTTCCCAAGTTCACCGCGCTCAATGGTAATCAAGAGGCATTGCGTGGGCGCATTCATATTGG
>DASVFK010000016.1:0-13175 GCA_036380095.1 Candidatus Angelobacter sp.
TGGCCGCCACAGTCAGATGATGCACCGTGGGCACAGCCACCGAAGCGGCGTCCACGCGCCCGAAGAGGTCTTCCACGTTGGTGAGCGCCTTGCAGCCAAATTGCGCCGCAACGCTCTTGGCCTGTGCGGCGCTCAAGTCCACCACGCCCACCAGTTCCACACCCTGGCCCTGTTGTTCGAGCTCGTGGTATACGCGGGCATGGTTCTTGCCAAACGTCCCCACACCCACTACCGCCACTCGAATTGGGCTTTGCTCAGCCAAGCGAATGATTGTCTCAGAGAGGAGCGCGTGGAGCAAAGATCAAGGGATGGTTCGGACGCAATCGCCAATCTTTGGCAATGTCGGCAATCTTGGCAATAGAAAGAGTCAGTCCCCCGCCGAGGGAAGCTCGCTGCGGTCGTGTTCGATCTTTGCTTTCACGGCTTCAATGGTTTCCAGAAAGTCGCGCGGCTGGAAAGGTTTTGCGATGTAGCCATCCATGCCCGCGTCCAGGCAGCGTTCCACGTCGCCGCTCATGGCGTGCGCGGTCATGGCGATCATGGCCACGTGGGCGCCGGTGCGCGCTTCGTCGCGGCGAATGACGCGTGCGGCTTCCAGTCCGTCCATTTCCGGCATCTGCACGTCCATGAGCACCAGATCAAACTCGCCGGAGCGAACCTGCTCCACCGCCTGGTGGCCGTTTTCCGCGGTCTGCACGGTGTGGCCGGCACGCTGCAGGATGGTGCTGGCCAGCTTGCGGTTCACCGCGTTGTCTTCCGCCAGCAGGATGCGCAGGCTTCTCGGGGGCCGCTCGTGCATGATCTTGGACCCCGCCAGCGAGGGCTCGCCCACTTCCGCGGCACCGTACACCACGCGGCGCACGCTGGCCAACAGTTCCGCCCGTCCCACCGGTTTGATGAGGTGCGCCACAATTCCCAGTTCGTTGCAGCGTACCGCGGTCAGGGTGCACTTGTCAGACGTAAGCAACATCACAATGGCATGGCCCAGGCCGTAGCCGGACTGCGCCATGGACGCCAGTTCAAAGCCGTCCATCCCGCGCAAGTCCGAATCGATGACCAGCAACGAGTAAGCTTCGCCCGAGCGTTTCGCCTCGTCGAGGGCCCGCAGCGCGCTCTCGCCGTCGCTCGCGGTGGTGACGGTGAGGCCCCAGTAGCGCAGCATGGTTTCCACCGCGGCGCGCGCCGTAGCGTTGTCGTCCACCACCAGGGCGCGTCCCAGGAGTGCTTCTCCCGGCCACGAGGAGTGTGCGGTGAGCGGATGCATGGGGACCGTAAAGTGAAATGCCGCGCCCTTCTGCGGCGAGCTCTCCACGCCGATGGTCCCGCCCATGAGCTGCACCAGACCGCGTGAAATGGCGAGTCCCAGTCCGGTGCCGCCGAACCTGCGCGTGGTGGAGCTGTCCGCCTGGGAAAACGGCTCAAAGATCATGGCCAGCTTGTCTTCCGCAATGCCAATGCCCGTGTCCTGCACGGTGAACTCGAGCATGAGGCCGCGGTCTGTCTCGCGCGGGGCCACCAGCACCCGCACTTCCCCGCTGGGCGTGAATTTCACCGCATTGCCGATCAGGTTGAACAGCACCTGGCGCAGGCGCACGGGATCGCCCTGGATCCAGCGAGGGCAAGAAGGAGCCACATCGCAGACAAGCTCCAGGCCCTTCTGGTGCGCGGGAAAGGCGAACACCTTGGCGGAAGATTCCACTAGTTCACACAAATCGATCACCAGCTCTTCCATGCCGAGCTTGCCGGTTTCCAGCTTGGAGAAATCCAGGATCTCGTTGACCACGGAGAGCAGCGACTCAGCGGAGGCGGAAGCGATGCTCAGGAACTCTTTGCGCTCGGCCGCCGTGTCCGTTTCCAGCGACAGCCGCGTCATTCCGATCACCGAATTCAGCGGCGTACGCAGCTCGTGGCTCATGTTGGCCAGAAACTCTGATTTGGCGGCGTTCGCTTTGTCCGCGCGCTGCCGCGCCTTGCGCAGCCGAAGACCCTGCCAGGTGAGCGCCAGCAGCACCAGCACCAGGACTCCCAGGGCAATCGTCATGTACAGCTTGGCCTGCCGCAACGCATTGAGGTCCTGCAGCAGGATCACGGCGTTATTGGGATCCAGGCCGTGGTTCGAGTAAATGCGCGCCAGCGACCCGTCTTCCCCCATGCGGCCAATCTCTTCGCGAATGGCAACAACCGCCATTTTAGTGGCCGCGTCTTTGCGTCCTCCCACGCCGAACCAGATCCTGCCCTTGGGCGGTCCGGTGAACGTGAGTTTCACCTTGGCGCAGGCGGCCAGGCCTTGAAAGTGCGCGCGCGAATCGGCGGTCACCGGTTCAATCAGCGCCGCATCCGCCAAGCCCAGGCAAACACCTTCCACCGCCCGGTCAGCGGAATCCTGGGCTTCAACCCGTGCGCCGGAAAAATTTTGTGCCGCCAGGAATTTATGCCGCGCGTTGTTCTGGATCCACAAGCGGCGTCCCACCACCTCAGCCGGCGAGTCAATGCCCGTATTCTCCGGCGCCACCAGCCATGAGCTGTCTACAATCCACGGCTCTGAGATGTAGATCCGCTTTCGGTTTTCCGGCGAGTCAAAGATCACCTGGGTCAGATCGATCTTGCCGTCCATGATCGCTTTGACGGGATCTCCCTCAGTCTTGACCAGCTCAAAGGGAATGTTCCTCCGCTTGCATGCCTCCTCAAAGATCAGGTTCGAGGAATCCACCAGCTTGGGATCCACGCCTTGCTTCAATGGGAGTTTGTGTTCGGAAACGCGGAAAGGCCGCGGCGCACGTGAGGGCTCCAGGCTGCGCTCGCGCAGCCACCAGCCCAGCGAGCCCACGCAGAGCAGCGCGGCAAGCATGACCAGCGCCCAGCGCCGGCCTTCGCGTCCGAGATGCCTGTTCAAAAACTGCACAGCCTTAAGTATTGTAAAGCCAGTTTGCTGGAGCAAGCGTTTTCCGGCTGATCGCCCATCATTTTTCCTTCTTAGTGTTATCGGCGCTCGCGTTCAGGTTCCTGGAGCTGCGCTGTTCCGTTCCAAACGGCGATGAACGTCTGCCTAAAGTTCCAACAATCGCTTGGAAAAACCCACCGGCTGCGTTTACTCTGAACAGCTCCGGAGACAAACCATGAATTCTTGCCGCCGATCCTTGCGTCTTCTTTCATCGCTTGCATTTTTTCTTGCCGTCTTCTCTCTTACCGCAGCCGCCGCGGATACTCGTTTCAAAGTCACGCTTCCGGCCACGTTCAAGCAGCCGGTCACGGGCCGGGTGTTTGTCATCATCTCCAAGGTGGATAATCCGGAGCCGCGCCTGCAGGTGGGCTCGTGGCGCTCGCGCGCGCTTTTGCTGGGCCGGGACGCCGACCTTGGCCCTGGTCAGTCCATCACTCTGGATGCGCTCACTCCCGGCTTCCCGCTGCGCTCGGTGCGCGAGCTCCCCGCGGGCGATTACTACGTGCAAGCGCTCTTCAACATCTATACTCGGTTCCAGCGCTCCGATGGCCACACCATCTTCGCCCACATGGACCAGTGGGAAGGGCAGCAGTTCAACAAGTCGCCGGGCAACCTGTTCAGCCGCGCGCTGCAATTCCATCTTGATCCGCTGGGCGGATACGAAATCCAGCTCAGTCTCGAAAGCATCATCCCGCCCGTACAGGTGCCGCCGGACACGCAGTACGTGAAGCACATCAAGGTACAGAGCAAGACTCTCTCGCAGTTCTGGGGACAGCCGATTTACCTGGGCGCTACTGTGCTCTTACCGCAGGGTTACGCCGAGCATCCGAACGCGCACTATCCCGTGCTCTATCAGCAGGGACACTTCGGTCTGGAGCCGCCGCTGGGCTTTAGTGAAGAACAGCCCAAGGGCGAGCCGGCGCCTCCGCGTGAAGGCCGCATCTCCGGCCAGGCCTTGTACAAGCGATGGGTCTCCGCGAACTTCCCGCGCATGATCGTCGTCACCCTCCAACATCCCACGGTGTTCTTTGACGATTCCTACGCCGTCAACTCCGCCAACAACGGCCCTTACGGCGACGCGCTCATGCAAGAGCTGATTCCCTACGTGGAAGAACATTTCCGCATCATCCGCCAGCCCTATGCGCGCCTGCTCACGGGAGGCAGCACCGGAGGCTGGGAATCGCTGGCCCTGCAGGTCTTCCATCCCGAGTTTTTCGGTGGGACATGGACCTTCTATCCCGATCCAGTGGATTTCACGCGCTACGGAATGGTTGATGCGTATAACGACGTCAACGCATTTTTGGCTCCGGGCTACGACCCGCCGGTGCCAGAGCGTCCCATGGCGCGCACGCCGGAAGGCCAGGTCACGACCACCATCCGGCAGATGAGCCAGCTTGAAGAAGTCCTGGGGAGCCACGGACGCTCCGGCCAACAGTTTGAAGCCTGGGAAGCCGTCTATGGTCCCGCGGGCGCGGATGGCTATCCCAAACCGCTGTGGGACAAGCAGACCGGCCGCATCGACCAGCAGGTGGCGCTCTACATGCGCGACCACGGCTACGACCTGCGCTACTACCTGGAACAGAACTGGCCGCGCATCGGTCCACAACTGGTGGGCAAGCTGCACATCTACTGCGGGGACATGGACAACTTCTACTTAAACCTGGCGGTCTATCGCCTGGAAGATTTCCTGCGCAGCACCACGAATCCGGCTTACGGTGGCTCGTTCGAGTACGGACGTCCCATGAAAGGCCACGGCTGGACCCCGCTGAACCAGGCGGAGCTCGTAAACGCGATGGCGGATTACATCACCAAGCACGCGCCAGCCGGTGCAGACAAGTCGTGGAAGTACTGAGCAACAAAACCTCACCACAGATAACACTGATGGAACTGATCTGAGGACACAAAAAAGCCGCTGCCCGGCAAAGGGCAGCGGCAGGAATGGTGGCTCAGGATCAGAACGTGAACTTCAAGCCGAACTCCACGACGCGCGGCGCGCCCAGGTCGAAAACGCCTGAGCCGGGAAGCACGCGCGTGGTGCGGGTGGCGGCAGTGGTGCTGTTGACAGAGCCGTTGCAATTATCTTTGGTCGCCGGATCGCAAGGCGAGGTGGCAAGGTTGAGCACGCCGTTCATCGCATTGCCGGGCAGATCATAGTTGGACATGTTGAAAGCGTTGAAGATAGCCATACTGGGCTCCACCCTCAGGTTTTCGCGGACCTTCCAGGGATAGCTGAACTTCAGGTCAAAGGTCTTCAGCCAGCCCAGGCCCACCTGTCCCGCAGGCGGCACAGCCAGCTTGGGCAGAACGCCGCCCAGAGCCTGCAGTTGCGCCAAGCTGAACAGACCGTTGCTGATCAGGGTTTGTCCTGCGGGCGTGGCCTGCCCCGCCTTGGTGTTGTTGTAATTGGTGATGAACGAAGCCAGGTCGCCCACGCTGACGCTGCGGCCAAAAGCCCCGAGCTTGGTGCCTGGCACCAGGTCACCGACCGGATAGACGCCGCTACCGTCGCCCGAGCCGTCACCGGTGACGTCATTGATGAAAATGCCGGCCGGTCCTGCTGCCGGCATGGTCATGTTCACCGGCAAGGGGCTGTAAACATGTCCCACCAGGCCAAAGCGGATGTTCCCCGGCAGGTCCATGAAGCCGCCCAGAGAGAGCTGGTGCGTGCGGTCAAGCCCATTGGGCCCCATGGCGCTGGTGGGATTGTTGTTGTCAACCGCGGTGTTGATGAAGTCTGAGTCCAGAGCGGAACCTACGTAACGCGAGAGCGAATACGAGAACTGCCAGTTCAGGCTCTTGACTCCGGCGAACGGATTCACAACCCTGGCCCGCAGCGAGGTCTGGAAAGCATTATAGACGGACCGGCCCGCGGGGAACAGCATCTGATTCACGCCCAGGTTCGGGTTCTTTCCCGCGAAAGCGGCAACTCCGGCGCAGGGGAAGCCTCCGCACAGGTTGGTGCCGGAATCAAGCCCGTTGCCGGCGTAGTCGGTGATGCTGGCGCCGGCCGCGATCGCGCAGTTGATGGACGCGGCGGTGGTGAGGGCGCCGCAACCGAATGAGGCATTGGTAGCGGAAATCGCGGAGAGCGCCGTGTTCTTGTCAAAGAACCTGACATCGCCCACGTGGTTCACGTCAATGGCCAGCAGGGTGTGGGTGCCGACGTTACGGATGTAATCGGCGCTGAGAACGATCCCTTTACCCAGCTGCCGCTCAAAGCCGATGTTCATCTGCACCGAGCGCGGCGTCTTGTAATCGGGAGCGAACATGTTGATGCCATCCACGCCGCCACCCGCTGCCAGCGTATTGCCGATGAAGGCGCCGTTACTCGCTGGGCCGGCGCTCACGGTTGCTGCCTGATACTGCTTTTGCAAGTTGGCCAGCTGGCTGGCAACGCTTCCCATGGGCTGGCCGCAAATCGCCGCCAGCGTTGCCGGCGAGACCACCGTGCCGTCTGGGAATGTAGTGGGCAACGGCGCCCCGCCCGCACAGGGGACCGCCTCATTCAGGAACAGGCCCTGCGACAGCCTGCCGGGACGGTTAAACAGGTTGTTGTTGAAGATGGAGTTCTCGTAATAGAGGCCGATGCCCCCGCGGACCACGGTCTTGGAACTCTTCGTCGGGTCCCACGCAAAACCAAGCTGCGGGGCGAAGTCCGCGCCAGGATTCTTCACCCTGTTGCCCAGTCCGGCGCCCCAAAGATCCAGGATATTGCCCGTGCACGGCGTGCCAGCCGCAGTCAGCCCCGCCGCCAGCCCAGGATCCAGTTGCGAGCATGGAATCGGGCCTATATCGCTGTCCGTGCGTCCCGTGTCATGGACATAACGCAGCCCAGCCGTTACGGTGAGGTTGGTGCGCACCTTCCAGGAATCGCCGACATACCACTGGAAGCGGTTGTCAGGACCCAGGCCTCCGCCAGGCAGTCCGAAGGCCGGCTTTTCTGACGAGAATCCCTGGCCGTTGCCCATGATCACGAGCCCTACCGGATAATTCAGCGGATTGCTCGCCCCGCCGGCAAACGGCGCATTCAACGGGTTGAAGTCTCCCAAGTCCGCATTCACCGTGGGCGCCAGGCCGAAGAACTTGGCAAACCCGCCGCCTTGAATGTGGTTAAACCCGAAGCCATAGCGCAGAATGTGCGAGTGAATGGTCCTGCTGCCATCGTATTTGAACTGCGTGTTCTGCTGGAAAGTCTTCTGCGGCGCCAGCAGGTTGGGGCCGGAGCAGAAGGAATCCAGGCCGCCGGTGAGGCAGAAGGGATCAGGGCCAATGCTGATGCTGATGGCCGGCGCGGGATTGAAGACGCCGGTTTGCGTGGCGTCCGTGATGCCGTTGCGGAACTTGGTGTAGCCGAAACGGACGGCATGGGTAAAGTTGCCGGTGGAGAAATCCAGTCCCAGCACATGCACCGGCGTATTGTTGACGTTGGCAAAAGGCTGGAAGCTGTTGGGGATGAAACCTTTCACGCTGCGGTTCTGCTCATAGGTGAAGCGATAGAACAGTTTGTACTTCTCGGTCGCCTGCCAGTCCAGCCGGACCATGCCCTGGCTATCGCGGAAGGGCGAATTGAATCCGCCGTTGTTGGACGTCAGCGGGCCCTTGTTGACCACCGCTTCAGTCAAGTCCTGTTTCAGGCGCTCGCCCACGGCAAAGAAAAACAGTTTGTTCTTGATGATGGGTCCGCCAAAGCTGCCGCCGAAATTGTTCCGCTGGAAGGGCGAGGTGATGTCTGCCGTCTTGGCCGCAATGCTGTCATCGCGGAACAGATAGAACGCCTGCCCGTGCCAGTTATTGGTCCCGGACTTGGTGACCACGTTGACCGCGCCGGAAGAAGTCAGCTCGGTCGACATATCGAGCGAAGACTGGCTGACCTGGAACTCCTGGATGGCGCTGGCCGGCAGGTTCTGCGTGGTGGTGCCCACGGTCTCATCGCTGATATCGATGCCATCTACTTCAATGCGGGCGGTGCGGCCGAAGCGGCCGCCGAACGAGATGGAAGAAAACCCGTTCTTGGTGGGATCAAAATTTCCGCCGTCCTGGATCTGCACGCCGGGCTCGAGCTGCGCCAGATCGAGAAAATTCCGCCCGTTGATGGGCAGGTTCTCAATTTGCTGCGCGTTGAGTACTCCCTGCACGGTTGACTGTTCCGTGTTGATGGTAACGGCACTGCCTGTAACTTCCACCACGGTGGTTGTCTGCCCCACGGCCAGCCTTGCATTGCCTGAACTGGTAACGCCAACCTGCACTGCTAGCGTCAAAACCTGGGTCTGGAATCCCTTGGCCTCAACACGCACTTCGTAGTCGCCGGGCTGCAAACCGCCGGAAGCATATGTGCCGGTGGAAGAACTGGTCAGCTTGGATGACTGGCCGTTCGCTTTGTTGGTGATCGTGATTGCCGCATTGGGGACAACCGCACCGTTCGGGTCGGTGATGGTTCCTTGGATACTGCCAGTTGCCACTGTTGATTGTGCCCACGCCGCCGGCAGGACACATACCGCCACAATCGTGCACAAGAGAATATGAAGGAGCAAATGGAATTGTCGGGGCTTCATTGAAAGATCTCCAGTAACGTTGGATTGGCTCACAGCACTGGGAAACTTGAATCCTGGGACCCACACTGTCAATTTCCAGGATCAGGGCTACTTACTTTTCTTGACGAAATCCACGAGAAACCAATGACTCGTGCAGCTTCATCTCTGCATAACAAATGCCAACCGCTACAACTGTCTAACGCCTTGACAATGCTTCAGCTTAGAGGCCGCACCAGGTACTTGTACTTCGCCGCGCGATATTAAATCCCATATCGGCCGCTCTGGCAATCCACATTTTCGTATGCTGCTGGAGGGAGCTCTCTGCATTGGCGGCATCGGCGCGGCAATTTGCGCCCTGTGGATTCAATGTGATAACTTCCGCTGGCAAGGTCTTCACCCATACAAATTGGCGGGAGGAAACATGTCGATGGGGCTTATTGTGATTCTGGTGCTGGTGGGCGGGGCGGTCCTGATCCTGGCCGGCATGTACAACAGCCTGGTGCAGCTTCGCGTGCGTGCTGATTCCGCCTGGTCAGATATTGATGTGCAACTCAAGCGCCGGCATGACCTGATCCCCAACCTGGTGGAAACCGTGAAAGGTTACGCCGCGCACGAGAAAGGGACGTTCGAAAACATCGCCAGGTTCCGCTCCCAGGCCATGCAGGCCACCACGCCCGCAGACAAAGCTCAGGCTGAAGGCCAGCTCTCCGGCGCGCTGAAAAGCCTCTTTGCCGTGGCCGAGAACTATCCTGAGCTGAAGGCCTCGGAGCAATTCACCGGCCTGCAAAGCTCGCTCAACTCGATTGAAGACAACATCCAGAACGCGCGCCGCTACTACAACGCCGTGGTGCGCGACTTCAATACTCGCGTGCAATCATTCCCCACCAACATCATCGCCGGCATGTTCGGCTTCCACACGCGCCAGTTCTTTGAGATGGAAAGCCCGGCGGACCGGGAAAACGTTGCCGTCAAGTTCTAAGCCCATGAACAGAGGCGCTATTCTCAACGGGGCCGGCTTCGGCGGACGAAAGCTTGCGCGCGCTCTGGCGGTTGCGCTGCTTCTTTGTGCTGGCACATCCGCGGCCTGGGCCCGCAGTTATCACATTTCTAACTACGTTGATACCATCCATGTGAGCGAAGATGGTTCGGCGCGGATCACGGAGCAGATCTCCTTTGTTTTTAACGGACCTTATCAGGGAGTGTACCGCAACATTCCCGTAGACTATCCCGGCCCCGCCGGCAGCAATTATTCCCTGGCAATCCGCGTGGAGAGCGTCACCGACGATCGCGGCGCGAAGCTGAACTATGAAAAGAAGATCAGCGGCGGGTTTCTCAAGCTGAAGATATTTGTTCCCGGTGCCACGGACGCCACTCGCACGGTTACCATCGAGTATTTGGTTCCAAATGCGACGAAGTTCTTTGACGATCACGACGAGTTCTACTGGAACGTAACCGGCAATGACTGGCCCGTTCCCATCGAGGCGGCCTCCGCGATTGTGTTTTTTCCGGCGAACACCAGCGGGGCCTTGAAGGCGCAGTCGTTTTACGGCGTCTATGGCTCCTCGGACAAGGCCCAGGCGTCCGTGGAAGGTCCTTCCGCCAGTTTTGAAACGCCGGGCCCGCTGCCCATGCGCGGAGGCCTGACTCTTGACGTATACATCCCCAAAGGTCTCTTGCGCGAGCCCAGCGCTTTGACCAAGCTGGGACGATTCGTGCGCGGCAACCCCATCCTGTCACTACCGCTGTGGGCGTTTGCGGTGATGTTCGGGCTATGGTGGTTCAAGGGGCGTGATCCTGATCCAGGCCGGTCGGTAGCGCCCATGTATGCGCCTCCCGATAAGATGGGGCCGGCTGAGGTGGGAACGCTCGTGGATGACTCCGTTAATCCCCGCGACATCACCGCCGTTCTGGTGGACCTGGCTGTGCGGGGCTACATCAAGATCGCGGAAGTCCAGCACAAGGGCCTGCTCTTCAACAGCAAGGACTACGAACTTCATCTGCTCAAATCTCGCGAGCAGTGGAGCGATCTCACGGACTACGAGCGCGCCATGCTGGACCGCATCTTTTCCATGAGCGGCAACATGACCCGCGTTTCCGAGCTGCGCAACCACTTCTATACCGTGCTTCCGTTGATGCGGAGCGAGATCAAGGGCGCTCTGAAGGAAAAGGGCATGTATACGCTGGACCCGGATTCCGCGGCAGGACTCGGGGTCCTGGGAGCGCTGGCCGTAGCCCTGCCTTACGTGGCTGCACAGGTGCTCAAGTGGACTGACTTCACCAACTCCATGGGCATCACCATCATTTGCGGAATTGTGGCTGCTGTCATCGTCGTGCTTTTCGGCAAGCAGCTTTCCGCCACCAGCCTGCAAGGCGCGCGCACCCGCGTGGAGATCCTTGGGTTCCAGGAGTTCATGAACCGCGTGGACTCAGACCGGCTCAAGCGGATGCCGCCGGACACATTCGAGAAGTTCCTTCCTTTTGCCATGGCGCTGGGCGTGGAACATCGCTGGGCCAAGGCCTTTGAGGGCATCATCCAGAACCCGCCCACCTGGTACCAGGGCGATTGGACAACTTTCAACACCTTTTACTTCGTCAACAGCCTGGGATCCATGACGCAGCAGACCAGCGCAGCGTTCGTCTCCGCGCCGCGGGCCAGTTCCAGCTCTTCTGGATGGAGTGGCGGCGGGTTCTCCAGCGGCGGCTTCTCCGGCGGCGGGTTTGGCGGAGGCGGAGGCGGCGCCTTCTAGCAGAGAGCCGGGTTCTTCAGCTCCTCGGATTACCCGCCCAGCCACTCGCGTTTCTGTGCCATCCTTTCAAACACGCCGTTCTAATTCGCCATCTTACCCTTATGTCTTTCCAGGGACCGCAAGCACAGATGGGAGGAGACTGCGATGACTGATGCCCTTCGTCAAGGTTCAGAGAATCCAGAATTCGGCGCTGAACGGACGCCGCCGAAGCCGGAAAAGATTCACGTGGTCCGCAGCAGCTCAGCCCTGGAGCACAGGGCAGCCCAGGCCGGCTCGGCCATGGGGAGAGCCGCGGCGGCAGTCCGCAACATTCAAGAAAGACTAACGGAAGGCGGCGCGCAAGGCCCCAAGCAGAAGTTCAAGGTGATCACCGGACGGGGCCGCGCCCGCGCGCAGGAGCTCAGCCATGCCGCCACCGCACGAGCGCAGGAATGGACCGAGCTTCTCCGGGAGCGCGGCCTGGAGCTGAAAGACCGGGCGCAAGAACGCTGGCAGCAGGCGCGCGTCCAGGCCCGTCGCGTGGCGGACGAGCGTCCTATCCACGTCGCCCTGGGGGCCGGCGCCGTGGGCTTTCTTCTGGGCGTGGCCTTGAGAATCAGGAGGGCGCATCATGCAGAACGATAAACCGCTCGGCACCGTACTCGCGGAAACCAAAGAAGAGTTGAAGGAATTTCTCGGGACTCGGCTGGCGATCCTGCAGGCGGAAATCCAGGAGAAGGCGCAAACCTGGAAATACAGCGTCCCGCTTCTGCTGCTCGCGCTGGCCCTGCTCCTGGCCGGCTGGATCACGCTGACTTTCGCTTTTGTGGCCCTGCTCCATTCCTGGCTGGAGCCCAATATTTACTCGTGGACCTGGGCGGCTTTGATCGTGGCCGGCATCTACCTGATAGGAGGCGTGGCCGTGGGCTGGTTCGCCTATAGCGAGATCAGCACCGCGGGCGTGGCCCCCAAACGCACGCTAACCATCCTGAAGCAGGACCAGGCGTGGCTGCAAAAGGAAACGAGGGCAGCATGAACACACATATCCCGGTGGACGTGTTGGAACGAAGGGCAGCCGAGCAGAGGGACCAGCTCCATTCTTCCGTGGTGGAGCTCCGCCACGGCATGAAGCGGCGTCTGGACGTGAAACGCAACGTCCGCGACCACCTGGCCATTGTGGCCGGGGCCCTCGCGGTGGCGGGCCTGGCGCTGGGCTTTGCTCTGGCTGGGGTATTCACCCGAGATTGACCTTCAGTCCCCGATTGCGCTTCCTCAGGCCGGGGACGTTTTCTTTGCCTTCCTGTTGCCTAAGTAGATGAACCATCTGTTGCACCGCATGGTTTCATGATATAAACCTCATTCGTTCCTTCTCCCACATCCAAAAAGGTCCCCGGACGCGGGGACAGGGTATTTGCTAGGAGGCAAATGTCAGAAGAAGCAAGGACAGGGAAAAGATTTCCACTGGAGCTGCCGATCAAGATCCACGGCAACAAGGGCGACGACGACGGCACCACAGCCAACATGAGCGCCGCCGGAGTGTACATCATGGCGGACGTGGACCTGGCCGTGGGTTCCTCGATTGAGTTTGATATCACCCTTCCGGCCAGCGTGCTGGGTACGCCCACAGACGTGGAGGTGCGCTGCACCGGACGCGTGGTGCGCAAGGAGACCGCCGCCGCTGCCGCCGCCAATTCCAGCCGCAAAAAGAAGAAGAGCGGCGTGGCTTGCGTCATTGACCAGTACAAATTCATCCGCAAACCCAAAGGAAGCAAATAAATGCTGAAGATCATTTTGGCTGACAACCAGGCAATCTTCCGCACAGGCGCAGCGAAGGTGCTGGCGGTGGAAGACGATCTGCGCATCGTGGCGCAAGCCGAGAACTCGGAAAAGATGATGATGGCGCTGGAGAAATTCCACGCCACGGTGATGATCTTCGGCGCCGACATGCCGCCGGGCCTGCAGCAGATCGTGGAAGCA
>DASVFK010000017.1:0-4652 GCA_036380095.1 Candidatus Angelobacter sp.
TGATCGCCAGCTCAGGCACCGCGTTCAGTGAGACGCAGGTCAGGCTGCTGGCGCGGTTCAGCAAGAACATTGTCGTAAATTTCGATCCCGATACCGCGGGCGCAACGGCCACGGACCGCTCTCTGGGCATGCTGCTGGCGGAAGATTTCAACATCAAGATCCTGCGGCTGGAAGCGGGGTTTGATCCGGACCTGTTTGTGCGCAAGCAAGGCGCGGCGGCCTACGGCAAGGCGCTGCAAGGCGCAACAAAATATTTTGATTACCTGGTGGACCGCGCGATCAGCATGTTCCCGGTGCGGACGCCGGAAGGCAAGCAAAAGGCCGTGAACTACCTGCTGCCGCATGTCCACCGGGTACAGAGCCGGATCGTGCGCGAGGGGCTGGCGGCCGACCTGGCGCAGAAGCTGGGGATCGACTCAGCCGTGCTACGGCAGGAATTCAGGGCCGCCGCCACCAGCAGGGCGTCTACGGGAGTGCGCGCGGGCATGGGCCCGGCCATCATTCCGTCGGAGAGAGTGTTGATCCATGCGGCCACGGCGACGGAAGAAGAGAATGCGAGCCTGCGGCGTCACGTCCTGGAGGCCCTGGCCACGGAGAGATTGCATGCGGGCCTGAGCAGCGAATCGCTACTGCAGAAGCTGGTGGAGGCGGGGCCGGAGGCGGACGATCCCATGTCTCTTGGTTGGGAAGAGGACGAACGCAAGCTGCTGGCGGCGGCGGTGATGCGCGAAGAGGCGCACCTTAGTCCGGAACTGGTGGAAGGGGCCCTGGAAGCCTTGCGGCATCGGTCAGACCTGGCGCAAAGGGAGCGGGAAATCAAGCAGGGTATCGTTGAGGCGGAGAAGCGGAACGACATGGCGGCGCTGCTCCGGCTCAAGCAAGAGAAGCTGGAATTGGACCGGAAGCTGGCCGCAGGGCTGAATTGAAGGCCACTTGGCGTTCGAAAGAGCAAGAAAGTTGCCGGTTGTTTCGCCTGAAACGGGAACGGGAGTTTCGTCACAATACCTGCGTGACAAAGGGGCCCAAGATGGTAACCGGCACTGACAATTCTTAACACTCGCCCGGCTTAAATCCCGCTTCGGGAAAAAATAAAGCCAAAAGGGCGCTAAAAGCCTGAGAAACCATCTAAGGGCCAGAGCATCTATATATTACGGGCGCTTTATCTCCTTTGCTTTGTGGGAGGTGGGCTGGTCAGGTGCTTTTCTTCTTCCGTTTCTTATGTTACGCTGAGTAGATTCGGGACTTGCGCGCATTCCAGCCTAAATCTCGCCGCAATTGCGCTTTGGAGACAAGCGCAGGGGCATGATTACGTCCCAAAACCCAACAAAGGATCGTGGTTTGGCTTTAGACGACAAATTCGAAGACATCAAGAAACTGATCGACGCAGGTAAAGAAAAGGGATATCTCACCTACGATCAAGTGAATGATCTGATACCCGGTGATGTCCACTCGCCAGAGGATCTGGATGACCTGCTCACCACGATTGGCACCCAGGGCATTGACGTCCTGGATGGAACGAAAGGACTGCCTTCGGAACAGAAGTTCGATGAACTGGAAGAAGGCGAAGACGTTGAACTCGATTTAACCCCGGGCGCTCTGGAAAAAACCAACGACCCGGTGCGCATGTACCTGCGCGAGATGGGCACGGTCCCGCTGCTCACCCGCGAAGGTGAAGTAGAAATCGCCAAACGGATTGAGCGCGGGCAGTTGCGCGTGCTCAAGGCGCTTTCACGCTCGCCCATTGTGATCAAGGAAATCCTGGCGCTGGGCGAGGACCTGAAACGCGGCGTACGCTCGATCAAGGAACTGGTCGCCTTTGACGAAGAGGAGATCACGGACGAGATCGTGATGGCGCGGCTGAAAGATTTCGTCGGCAAGATTGACGACATCGGCAAGCATTACAAGAAAGTCCAGCAACTGCAGGAAAAGCTGGAGCAGATCCAGCAGAAGAAGAAGCCGAAGGAACACCGGCGCTACCGCTGGTCACTGGGCCGCGCGCAGGTGATGGTCTCCACGGGCATCCGCAAGCTCAAGTTCACCAATCCCGAGCGCAAGCGCCTGATTGACAGGGTGAACAAGACGGTAGAGCAGATGCGCGGGCTTGACCGTCACATCAACAACCTGGAAAAGAAGATTGAAGCCACGCGCGTGGAGGAGACGCGGCGCGAGTACCGCCGTATCCAACGCCAACACAAGCTGGAACTGGAAAAGGTGGAAGCCGACACCGGCGTCACCTACCAGGAACTCAAGCGCACGCAGCGTGAGATCATCCAGGGCGACGTAGACGCCGAGGCCGCCAAGCGCGAGTTGATTGAAGCCAACCTGCGACTGGTGGTCTCCATTGCCAAGAAGTACACCAACCGCGGACTGCAGTTCCTGGACCTGATCCAGGAAGGCAACATCGGCCTGATGAAAGCGGTGGACAAGTTCGAGTATCGCCGGGGCTACAAGTTCTCCACGTACGCCACGTGGTGGATCCGCCAGGCGATCACGCGAGCCATTGCCGACCAGGCCCGCACCATCCGCATTCCGGTGCACATGATTGAAACCATCAACAAGCTGATCCGCACCTCGCGGCAACTGGTGCAGGAGATCGGCCGCGAGCCAACCTCGGAAGAGATCGCCAAGCGCATGGACATCCCTGTGGCCAAAGTGCGCAAGGTGCTCAAGATCGCGCAGGAGCCGATCTCGCTGGAGACGCCCATCGGCGAAGAAGAAGATTCGCATTTGGGCGATTTCATCGAAGACCGCTCCATGGTCTCACCCGCGGAAGCCGTGATCAACGTGAACCTGAAAGACCAGACGGCGCAGGTGCTGCGCACCCTGACGCCGCGAGAAGAAAAAGTCATCAAGATGCGTTTCGGCCTGGAAGATGGCTCCGAGCACACGCTCGAAGAAGTCGGCCAGTCGTTTGCAGTCACACGCGAACGCATCCGCCAGATCGAAGCCAAGGCGCTGCGCAAGCTGCGGCACCCTTCGCGATCGCGGAAGTTGAAGGCGTTTATGGAAGGGATTCGCGAAGCGTAAACCTCACCACAGATAACACTGATTGAACGGATTTTTTTGAAGGCGCTGCCGAACAAGCAGCGCCTTTTTTCTCGAATCGTCTTCCTCTGCCCGCTAACCCTGGGTCGAGTGCAGTTCCAGAATTGCTGTATCCCGCGGGGTGGAGCAGGCCTTCAGGCCGGCGGAGACTGCGGACGAAAAGCGGCTTCAGCCGCTGAGGTTTTGCGGCACGCCGGCCCTACGCTAATTTCACCTTGTCAGCGCTCACGATCGAAGAGCTCTTGGCGTGTGCGTGACGGCGGGCTTCGCGTGGCGGCTTCTTGTATATCTTTCGCCAGGCGCGGCGAAGCTGGCGCGTCGAGCTGAATCCGGATTGTTCGGCAACGCGTTCCATGTCCAACCGTGTCTCGCGCAGCAGTTCCTGGGCATAGGCCACGCGTAGACGGTTGCTGTATTCGGGAATGCTCATGCCGGCGTGCTCGTGAAAAAGGCGCGAAAGATGACGTTCGCTGGCGCCCGCCAGGCGTGCGAGCGCGCGCAGGCTCCAAGACTTCGTAAGATCCGCGGCGATGGCATCCTGCACGCGATGCACCGCGGGATGGATGTGATTGCGGCCTTCCAGCCACGGAGATAGCTGCGGGTCTGAACCACTGCGCCGCAAATAGACCACGAGATATTGTGCGACCGCCACGGCGCAGGATTGGTCCGTAGTTTGATGGACCAGGTGGAGCATCAGGTCGATGCCCGCGGTAATGCCTGCGCTTGAGTAGCGCTCACCGTCTTCAACGTAGAGACGATTCTCCAGAATCCGGGCCCGCGGGGCGATAACACGAAGCTCATCGTAACTCAGGTAGTGCGTGGTGCAGGAGTATCCGTCAAAAAGACCGGCACGGGCAGCGACCAGCGCGCCCGTGCAGATCGAGATCAACTTGTGGCCGGGACGCACAGTTGTTCTTAACCACGTCACAATGGCTCTTTCCGCCTCCTCGTCCGCTGCCGACTTGCCGGGACCGGGCGCGCCTCCGCACAGCATTACATGCTCCACGTCGCCGGCAAGCACCACCCACGATTGCGGTGGCAGTTCCTGCGGCAGCGGTTCGATTGCCGCCAGAGTGATCCCGATCGAAGTCAGCAATGTAGGGGTCGGCCCGATGTAGCGAACCTCGAAACGCACAGAACTCTGTATGCGGTTGGCCTGGCGTAAGACTTCCAGCGGGCCGGCGATATCGAGCAACAGCAGGCGTGGCGGGACGACCACGAACACCGGGATGCGGCGAACTTCATCGTTGCTATCCAACACAGCGGTCTTTCTCTGTGGCTGTCGCGACTGCTTCATGGCCTGTCCGTCGGACATTTCCCGCCACCTCTGGCGGGCGGCGGTGTGAATGAGCCATCAGACTACAGGTTCCCATTGCCTCCGGCAAGAGCTTCTTCCACGGTGGCGATTCGCGCAAAGCGGCCGTCTAGCACGAGTTCGGTCCTTGATTTAATTTCCTCCGGCGTCCACTCCCGCCCGTAGCGGTCGGTCATGGGAAACGTCAGGGTCGCATCGGTGACGTAGTCGACTTGATATCCCAGATCGGAAGCGTGCCGTGTGGTTGTCTCGCAGCACTGTTCGCTCCGAATGCCCGAAACGATGACACGGT
>DASVFK010000018.1:0-22982 GCA_036380095.1 Candidatus Angelobacter sp.
GCCGTCCCGCGAGATGATGTCTTTCGCGAATGGCTCAAACTTCCCCGCTTCCAAGGCACGGCTCCTGGCCTGGGCGGAAGCGCGCCAATCGTCTTCCGCCGTGAGCATGTCACAGTGCAGCAGGCCCGCCTCCACATCTTCTCTGGTGTAGCCGGTCAAGTGCAGGAACGCTTCGTTGGCCTGGAGGACCCGGCCTTCTGCGTCCCAAAGATTCATGGCCACAACATTCCGTTCGAAGATGTCCCTGAACTTGGCTTCGCTCTCTTTGATGGCTTCGCGGGCCTTCTCCTGGACGGTAACGTCCATCACACTTACAATCACGTTCTCCAATGGGCGTCCGCCCGGTACCGCCGTGACGGTAGCCAGCACGCAAAGTTTCTCCCCGTCCAGGGCAAGCACCGCTTTGTGGTCTTGAAAATGGCGCTTGCCCTCGTAGAGAGCAAGGAACTCTTCGGCAAAAACGCGCTCGGATTCCGGAGGAAACAGCTCCCCCAGCCGCGCTTTCAGTTCTTCCTTGGATTGGGCGCGATACAGCGATACGGTGCGCTCATTAACGTCGCGCACCCGGATTGTCGCGATGCACTGCCTGACCAGTTCCGGATGCTCCAGCAGATAACGGCGAAGGTCGGGATTGTTCTTCCTCGTCTTTTCCAGAGTCTCGTGGACCCGGGAAAAATCACAGTCCCAGATGGCGACGCCAGCGCCTTCAAACAGGGCTTTGTACTTGAGGGAGCTGCTGCCTCCCTGCAAAGGCGGTGCCGACGGCCGGCAAGGGGCCTTGCTTCGCGTTAGCTTGCTTCCTTGGCTCTCCGAGGCCATCCTCCCCTTTCTTGCACTTCTTAACACTGCCCCATGTTATCTACTCTCACTGGTATCGTGTCATACACCCGAAAAACTTCCAGGATCAGCCCTGAGTAGAATTACGGTATTCTCGTGCTTCCCGGGATAACTACGGCTGTATTCCCTCCGCGAGCGCGCTACAATGTTTACTAAGATGTAAACGGATCGCGATTCCTCAATGCGGGGGGCACCAAGATGCGGGCGAGGATACTTCTGGCCGACGATCACCGGGTTCTTACTGAAGGGCTTACCAAACTGCTTTCGCAAAACTTCGATGTCGTGGCGGCGGCACACACCGGCCACGAACTGGTGAACCTGGCCAAGGAACATCGCCCTGACGTGATTGTCACCGATGTTTCCATGCCGCTGCTGAACGGCCTGGATGCGCTGCGGATGTTGCGTAAGTCCGGAATCCGCAGCAAGTTCGTGATTCTGACCATGCACATGGACGTGAGTCTGGCGGTGGAAGCATTTCGTTCCGGCGCTTCCGCTTACGTGCTGAAGCTGGCTGCCGGCGACGAGATCCGCTCCGCGGTGGAAGCCGCGCTGGCCGGGCGCACGTACCTGAGCCCCAACTTTCCCGTTGATCTGGTTTCCGTGCTGGCGGAAGCCGCGCGCCGGCCTCTCACGGAAGGCCCGGGTCTCACCCGACGGCAAAGAGAAGTCTTGCAGCTTGTCGCTGAAGGCAAGACCATGAAGGAAGTCGCGGCTGTCCTTTCTATTTCCACGCGCACCGCGGAATCGTATAAATACGAGATCATGAGGACGCTGGGCATGCACACCAATGCGGAGCTGGTGCAATACGCGATCCGCATCGGGCTGATCACCGTCCCGCCCATCGACTCGGCCGCCTAGACCGCAAAATTTCGGTGCCGCCGCTGTGGGGCGATTCCCAATTGCTTCCCCGCGCTCGCGAATGCCAAGATTCAAAAGAGAATCAAGTTGTTGGGCGGCCTCTGGTGGTCTTGATGTAGCTGCCGGTTTTCAACCGGCCCTGCGTCACAAGTGAGGTCATGTGAGCTCCACCACCGCCGAACACCTTCGCCTTGCGGAGTCACGGTCCAACAAGGCCCCGTGGAAGCTCTGGGGCCCCTACCTCAGTGAGCGCGAATGGGGCACGGTAAGGGAAGACTTGAGTGCAGACGGTAATGCCTGGTCTTCCTTTACCCACCAGCAGGCAGGCGCACGCGCCTATCGCTGGGGTGAAGACGGAATCGCCGGCATTTCTGACGATCACCAGTATCTCTGTTTTGCCCTCGCCTTATGGAACGGAGAGGACGCCATCCTGAAAGAAAGGCTGTTCGGCCTGGCCAACGATCAAGGCAATCACGCCGAGGACGTGAAGGAATACTACTTCTATCTCGACAATACACCGACCCATTCCTACATGAAATACCTCTACAAATATCCTCAGAGGAAGTTCCCATATGAGGAACTGGTCCACGCCAACCAGTCCCGATCACGCGGCGACGCCGAATACGAATTGCTGGACACGGCCGCATTGGCCGGCAACCGCTACTTCGATGTTTTTGTGGAATACGCAAAGGCCGCCCCCAAGGACATTTTGATCTCCATCACTGCCTGCAATCGTTCCGCCCAGGCCGCCACTCTGCACCTTCTTCCCACACTTTGGTTCCGCAACACGTGGTCTCAAGAAGGCAGTTTCAAACCCATATTGTTCGCCGGACCCAACCCCAAGCTGCAGTCGATCATTGCCCGCCATCGTGACCTGGGCGAGTATTCACTCTATTGCGAAGGCGCCCCCGAGCTCCTTTTTACTGAAAATGAAACCAACCAGGCAGGGGTGTATGGGCGGCGCTGGTTCGGATTCGCCAAAGATAGCCTTGACGAGTGTGTAGTGCGTGGGCACCGGACCGCCATCAATCCCAAACTCATCGGCAGCAAGGCCGCTGCCCACTATCTGCTCAAGGTCCCTGCCCGCGGTGAAGCTGTGGTCCGCCTTCGTTTGCGTGCTGCCCTGTTCCGCGACAAAGACCCCTTCCACCACTTTGACCGCTTGTTCGCCGCGCGCCGCCGGGAAGCCGACGAATTTTACGATTCCGTCATTCCCTCACCCCTCTCCAAAGACGAAGCCAATGTGATGCGCCAGGCCCTCTCCGGCATGTTGTGGAACAAACAGTTCTACAACTTTGACCTGGAACGCTGGATCGCCGAGCATGAGTCTCCCGCAGGCGTGCGCAATCAGGACTGGTCCCACATGGTCAACAGTGACGTCATCTCCATGCCGGACAAATGGGAATACCCCTGGTACGCAGCCTGGGACCTGGCATTTCACACCATCCCACTGGCTTTGGTCGATCTTGATTTCGCCAAAAAGCAACTTGGCTTGATGCTGAGCGGTCCCTATCTCCACCCCAGTGGCCAGATGCCCGCACACGAATGGAATTTCAGTCATGTCAACCCTCCGGTGCACGCATGGGCCTTGCTGCAACTGGCCTCGCTGGAACGTGAACTGCACGGCGCCCCAGACTTGAATTTTCTTAAGCTCGCATTCAACAAACTGCTCCTGAACTTCTCCTGGTGGATCAATCGCAAGGACGATGCCGGCAAAAACGTTTTGGAAGGCGGCTTCCTTGGGTTGGACAACCTGGGTGTTTTCGATTGCCAGGCCGCATTGCCCTCAGGCGGCAACGTGCGTGAAGCCGACGCCGCGGCCTGGATGGCGTTCTTCTGCCAGAACATGCTGCAGATTGCCCTGGCGCTGGCCCGGCATGATGAAACCTATGCTGAAATGGCCGAGCAGTTCCTCGACCATTTTCTGTGGATCGCAGCATCCATGCATCGCGAGGGCGGGCTGAATGGCGCCATGTGGGACGAGAAAGACGGTTTCTTTTACCACGCAGTGCGTCTGTCCAATGGCGATGCCTGCCCGCTCAGGCTGCGCTCCATGGCGGGCTTGATGCCGCTGTGTGCCACGACCGTCCTGGATGAGCAAACGCTCAAGCAATTTCCTGCACTCCGCGCCAGGATGCGGACTTTCATCCAGCGGCATCCGGGCCTGCCGGCCAACATCGCCCTGGCGGACAAGCCAGGAGTCAATCATCGCAGGCTGCTGGCGTTGGTGAACGAGAACAAGCTCCGCCGCGTGCTTGCCCGCATGCTGGACCAAGATGAGTTCCTGGGTCCTTACGGGATCCGCTCCCTCTCCCGCTGCTACGCCGCAAACCCGTACATTCTCTCTTTCGAAGGAAACCGGGTCCCGGTCCAATACCTGCCTGCTGAGTCTGACTCCACCATCTTCGGCGGAAATTCAAATTGGCGAGGACCCATCTGGTTCCCGTTTAACTTCTTGCTCGTGCACTCTCTTCGCCAGTTCCACTTGCATTATGGAGAGAGCTTCAAGGTCGAGTGCCCCACGGGCAGCGGCCGCCTGATGGACCTTTCCCAAATTGCCAGCGAAATTGCCCTGCGATTGTGCGCAATCTTTCTCAAAGACTCGCAAGGCCGGCGTCCGGTCTATGGAGGAACTGAAATCTTCGCCGCCGATCCTTACTGGCGCGACCTCATCCTGTTCTATGAATACTTCCACGGCGACAATGGGGCCGGAATCGGCGCCAGTCATCAAACCGGCTGGACCGGTCTGGTAGCGCGGCTCTTGCACTTGAAAGGGACACTCGAAGCTTCGTCGGCGACGACAGATCGAATCGCGAAAGTTTTCCCAAGAGCAAGGGCATCGTAGCTGGCTGGTCTCCTTCTCGCAAGAAAAAAGCGGGTCAGCCTTTTGGGCTCACCCGCGCTCTACGTAGAGATTTGGCATGCCACGTCTCAGAGACGTGACGGTGTCGCGTCTCTACGCATTGCCAGCAGAAAATTGAACGCCGCCTTGAACGGCCGGGCTATTACTTGTTGTCCTGGTCTTTCTTTTCTTCCGGTTTGGTTTGGTCCTGAGGCTTGCTCGTGTCCGGAGGCGGAGGAGTCGAAGCCACTTGCAAGGAATTGGTCAGAGGCACGGCCTCAGGCGGTATGCGCACTTCGCCACTGCGCACGATGTCCCGGGGTTCGAAGTTCCGTCCGTACAGGCCGAAGTTGGCGTCTCGGTCAGGTCTCAGCGTTGAACCAATAAGGCTGGCGCCGAGGAAGATCCCATGGTTATGCGAGAAGGAGAGGATCTCCGCCCGCATTGCAACGTCTGTAGCTGCCTGGCCGGCACGCCCCCAGGGGCCTGCCGCGACCGATGCATCGCCGCCCAGCTTGGACTTGCTTTTCAACAGCGAATCCACACCACGTTCATTCATCACCAACAGGACCCAGTCAGTGCCTTGAATGCCGATCTGTGGCCCAAAGCTGCCTCCTTCCAGTGCCACCATGTTCGGGGCGCTCCATGGTCCGTCAAAATTCTCCCCTAAACGGCAGGTCATCACCCCGCGCGCATAGTCAGCGCCCACCACAAAGGCTGCTTTCTTGGTCGAGGGAAGAATCACGACGCATCTCGCTTTGCGGAGCAGATCGGCCGAAATACGGACTTTGGCAGTCGTAAAGCTCCTGATCACGCTCTGCGAATCCTGCAACCGTGACAAGCTTCTCTCCCTCTCCCGGATGAATTCACGCTTGAATTCCGCTTCCGTCATCGGCGGCTGATCTCCCTGTGGTAGTGGCGCGCCAGCTTGCAGGTTTTTTGCCTTCTGGTTCAGGTCGTTGGCTTTGCTCTGTTCCTTCTGAGCTTCTTGCTGCTTCTTATCTGCCTCTTGCTTGAGTTTGTTTGCCTTTTGCTGTGCTGATTGTGCTTGCTCCTGGGCGTTCACAATGGCCTCTTGCCGCGCGGCCTCCTGCTGCAGACGCCACTGCTCGTTCAATTGACCTTCCTGTGGAGTCTGCTGCGTCTGTGCTGATGGCTGTTGCGGTGCCACCGGGACGGTTGGCTGCGTTGGCTGTTGCGCCGCAGGAGTGGTTGTGTCTGGTGTGGTCTGTTGAGCAGGCGCCGCGGCCGGAGCAGTGGTTGTCTGCTGCGCCGGCGCTGTGGTCTGGTCCGCAGGCGCTGCAGGAGCCGTAGTGGTTTGGGCTGGAGCGGTTGTAGTTTGCTGCGCAGGCGCTGCCGGTGCTGTCGTTGTCGCCGGTTCAGTCGCTTGCTGTACTGTTTGCGCTCCTTGCTGTACCGTCTGCGCTCCTTGCTGGACGGCCTGCGTTCCTTGCTGTTGCACCGCCTGCGTTCCTTGCTGCACAGTCTGCGCCCCTTGCTGGACCGCCTGCGTTCCTTGTTGCGTTGTTTGCTGCACGGACTGCTGCACCGCTTCGCCGGCTTGTTGTGCCGGGGCAGTGCCTGGCGCCGCAGGTTGTGCGGGCTGGGCCGATGAAGGCGCTGGCGCCGCTTGTTGTGGCGGGGGTGGCGGTGGCGGCGGCACCTGCTGCCCTGCGCTGATGACGCTGCTCCATCCCACCAGAAACACAAAACTCCAAAGCTGCCTCATCGTCTTTGCTCCTTCCCCATGCTCTCTTGATCTTCTGCTCTGCGGCCCTCGAGGCCAATCCCGCTAACTACTGGTATCGCTGGCCGGAAAAGTTTCTGTAATCTGCCGCATCCAGCAACTCTCCTCTTGACCCGAAGGCCACGCGCACGACCCGGATCATGCCGCGCGACGATCACTTCCCGGCTCCGTACCCGGCCCAGTTCGGTCGTCCCGCGCCGGGGCCGCGTACCATTGTTCGCGTGGAACGATTTTGGATTCCTGCGGATCCCTCTCATACGCCGGAGTCATGATCTGCACGCCGTATTCGTTAAATTGGTCCAGGATGTTGCGGCAGAGTTTTGCTTTGGTGGCAAAGTAATAGGCCCCCGGCTCCAGGTAAGCATTCAGCTCGTAAGTAATGTCGAAAGTGTTGAGCGAGAGTTCAAGTACAAAAGGCTCGGGCTGGCTGCGAATGCCTTCACTGCGTAGCGCCGCCTCTTTCATCATGGCTTCCACCTGGCGCCAGGGCGCGTCGTAACCAATGCCCGCTGTCACGGTGATGATCAGGCCTTGCCCGCCCGCTTTCGTGAAATTCGTGACGTCCGCTGCAATGACCATGGAATTCGGCAGCGTGATCCTCTCTGACTTGCGCGTTTCCACTGTGGTGGTCAGCACCGAGGTCTTGCGCACATAACCGATCGTCTCGCCGATCTTCACGAGATCGCCCAGGTCGAATTCATCCATGTAAGTGAGCATGACCCCGGCGATCATGTTGGAGACCAGGCCCGAAGATCCAAGAGAAACCAGCACACCAAGAAAGATGGATATGCCCTTGAAGGCGGCGGAGTCCGACCCCGGTATGTAGGGATACGCGATCAGAACCGCTAGAGTCACAATGGCGATGTTTACCAGCCGCTGCGTGGTGCCGGCCCATCTGGGCTGGAAGCCTTCGATCGTTATTGTGCGTTCCCGCACCTGCCTAAAGAAAAACCTGCAGAACTTGAGGACATAAAGAGTGAGCCAGGCAAGCAGAACAGCAAACAGAAGCCCCGGCAGATGCCGCCATACACCCTGCGAAAAATTCTCCACGGTGACCTTGACGGAACGCCAAAGCGGAAAGGCCAAGTGACGAGTTGCTGGGAAGAGGAACAGCAGCACTTGAAGCGCGCCATACAGAATGCTGAGGGTCAACAGGAACCGCAAGAACCGTGCAGCCGGCGTAACCATGGGAAGCACGGCCTGGCGCATGTGCTGTCCCAGGACCGGTTTCTCTTCGGCGCGGCGTTCCAGACGCTCACACACGCGCAACGATAACGCCGTCATTAGGCGCCGCACATAGACCAGCAGGAACGCGCACGCCACAAGCACCAGCAATGCCAGCCCGATTCGCAGCGCCGTCCTTTGCCAGCGATGCTGGTCACGGTAATCCTTCATCGCGCGTTGCATTGCCTCTGCCCACTCTCTTGCCAGCAGTTCCTGGTCCTTGCCCGCGAGCTTTCCGTCTCCGGTAAAGACGGAGGCAATGAGTTCGTCCCCTGCCATGATGTCCACCGTCAGATCGGATTGCTGCACGATGAGCGGAGGCGGCTCTCCAGGCGCTGCAGCCAGCCTTTTCAGGCGTTCTGCAACAGCGCGCGCCCGCATTTCCGGCGTGATGCTCTTGTAGCCCCAGCCGATTTCAACGACTTTCCTGTCTCCCAGCATTACCGGCGATGGATTGTTGCCGGCTTGAGTCAAAGCTTCGGCAGCGCAAAAACAAATGACCAGAGCGCATGAAACAATGCGGATGGTGTTTCTGATTCGCCTGGTTCTGCCCGGCTCTACCGGTACGGATGGGCTGCGGCGCTCCATTTCAGGTCCGCAAAAAGCAGCGGCCCCAACATGCTTCTGTCCCTGGTGTGCGAAGGGCGGCTCCGAGCATGCTGAGGCTGCTATCAACGTTGTACCTGTTTTCATGTCTTCTCACCAATCCGCATATGTTGGGGAATCCGGGCCTGGGAAAAGCACGGTGAGAAGCGGCTTTGCCATGGAACACACGCTCAGTCTTCCCACGCCACGGCGCGAGACTGGGCCGCAGCGTCCATCGATTACTTCGGCGTGCACTCACCGACGACGCTGCCGTCGACATGGAGACGAAAATCACCAGAGAACGCGCTGGGCCGTCCGGGCGGGGCCGCGGCTTCAGGCTCGCCGCCTTCCTTTTTCTCGCCGCCCGAAATCGCGCCAGTCGTGACCGTGCCTTTGGCTTCCCACTGCTCATGCAGGCGCACCTTCTTGCCGATGTAGGCGGTCAGGTCGCGCTCGGTATTGAGCGGGTACAGCCCCTCGTCCGTCTTCACTGCGAAGCCGTCGCCTGAGCGCTCCAGGCACCCTTCAATGGTCTTGCTTCCACTCAAGGATTGCGTGCGTGGCTGCGGCGATTGCGGACTTGCCTGCTGCCCCGTCTGCGGTTGTGTTGACCCGCTCTGGGCCGCAGCCTGATGGCTTGCCGCGAGAGTCAGGCAGAGTACAATGCCGGCAAGCATGGCGCCGGTGACAAGCGGTTTCATGGTTCGGCCTCCTTTGGCCAAGAAATCAGTTGCGTTTCAGTTCTTTTCCTCTTTCGGCTTGGGAGGAAAGTCCTTGAACATCTTGTCGAGGGACTTCTGCACTTTCTTTACGTTCTTTTCCGTCTTGTCGGAAAGTTCGTCCTGTGCAGTGCCGCGGTAGACCAGCTTGTGTTCTTTTGCGTCAAAAATGTCGATCAGCAGGGTGCCCACCGTATATGTTGTGGTAGTGGTGGTTGCGGTCCCCATGCCGCCCCAGCCCCAGCCTCCCATGCCGCTATACATCGTATCGAGCGAGTGCTTCTGCTGCGTGGCGCCATGCACAACCACTACCGCATCCGCGGAATCTTCACTCGTCGCCGCAGTCCACCCTTTCTGGGTCAGCGTCTGCGCAACCATATCTTTCACTTGCGTTTCGGCAATCGGATTTCCCCAGGATGTGCCAATTTTGACGAAGAATGTATGCAACTGGGAAAAGTCAAAATTCGGCAACTCCTCCGTTTTTACCTTCTGCGCCACAGCCAGGCCGGACAGGAAAAATGCCATTGAAAGTGCCAATATCCAACTTTTTAGTTGTTTCATCATGTTGTCTCCTCTTTGAGCAGTTCGGGCGGTACTCAGCTTTCACTGCTTGCGTTCAGTCGTTCGCTGGTTTCGCTGCGCGGTCTTCGCGAACGCACGCCAGCACAGCTCCGCCGCTTCTAGAACCGGATTCCGAAGGTAAGCGGCAGGACATCCGTATTAATGCCTTTCGTGTATGCAATGTGGTAGCGCACTTCGGTATAAAACTTGGCGTGGGACTGGCCCAGCCGGTAGGTGATGCCTCCACCAATATTCCAGCCGATGGCATTCGAGCTCCCTGAAGCCACGGTCACGTTGGTTGAAACCAATCCGTTCGTGCAAACGATTCCCCACCACACGTAGCTGGGAAGGCAGACGGTGCCGACGGTGATCGCAGGATTGGTGAGCTCCCAGGAGCGGTGATACCAGCCCGTGCCGCCGATCGCATAGCCCCCGAATTTCTTTGCTTCCGGTGTATGCACGATCAGATTGCCTGTGACCGACTGCAACCGTGCGCTGCCCGCGCTCGCAGCTGTAAGCGCAACGATGTTTTGCTTGGGCGGAAGATCGTTCCACATGTACTCGGCATCAACGCCGAACATCTTGGAGAAGTTGGCCCCGCCGCCAACCACGAAGTTGCCGCTCATATTGGCAAAGTCAGAGATGCTCTGGACTGGCCAGGTTGGTCCGCCACCGATGTTGAACGTGAATTTCGGTGTTTCCTGGGCTTGTGCGCAAGCGCACATGATCAAAAGTAGCGTGAGTGTAATTACGGTATTTCTCATTATGGATTGCCTCGCATTCACATTTTGTTCCGTTCATTTAGGTGCGTACGCACAGCCGTATCAAACAAGACGGGCCGGCCGTGGCCATTTCCCTCAAAAACTGCCGGGACGCGGGACTTTCAGGCGGTCCGGAACCCTGCTTCCGGACCGCCTGTGAAGCGGGCAAAGCGCGTGTGCCCGCTTCCCTGCCCTCGCTCGTGCCACAGCCTGCTGGTTTCACATGGAGTCCTGTGGCCGCGCGAAAGTCTTCGAACGGGAGTGAGCGTCAAGGGAGAAGATTGGTTGTGGGACTTGCCTCAAAGACCGCCCAGGAGGCGAGCTGCTCTTGGGAGCACTCTGGTTCAGGAGATCTGGGCGGTCATCGTGCATCAGGTTTGGTCTCGCAGCCGAATTTGGCGAGTCACTCCCGTCTTACTCTCATTTCTAAGCTTGAGCAGCCGCAACTCCAATTCGGACTTGTGCCAGGTTTCCTTCCCCGAAAAAGATCGGAATCAATCCGCATGCCCAAGTTCCTGCTCTCCACGTTGACCTTGACTTTAATGCCCACCACGCCTTGCTGATTGCCCAGGACTGGCCGGAGAAGGAGGCCAGCTGCAACACTCAGTGAAAGAGGATTTTGCCGGAAAACCCCGGGGCCTTTGCCGCCATCAGATTGCTCGCCACTGCCAACCACACCGGCGGCTTTGCTCGCGCTGGCCTGAACCGAGCAAAGCAAAGCTTGCGCGGTGAAAAACAAGTTCCGCGGCATGGCGTTCAATCAACCAAGGAGGCTGCAATGAGACGGGTTTTGCTGATGGGGCTGTTTCTCTTGATGTCGTGCGGTTTGGGTTCCAGCGCACAAGCGCAGCAGCCTGCGCCTTCCGACGAATCGGCCCTTGCCGCGCGGACCCATGAACTGGAAAAGACTATCCAGAGCCAGAAACTTCGTATCCGCCGCCTGGAGCAACAGCTTCGCACCCGGGAAGAAGAAGTCCACATGCTGGTCAAGATCGTCAGCAAACAATCGGACAAGGACTCCAGCGACTCTACCGACCAAGGCAACACCGGTTCAAGCACCGACACGTGCGAGCCCAACCCGGTGGTGCGAGCGCGCGATAGTCGCGGTGCTCACCTCAAAACCACTCATGCCACGCCGCGCTGACCAGACTAGAATCTGAACGACGGCCCAAAGTTGAATCTCCAATTGTTGCGTGCGCCGTTGACCCAGAATATCTCGTCTCCCACGTCAAATCGCAAACCGATCGGTCCGGCAAAGAAACTCATTCCGGCCCCGGGATAGAAGGTCCCTTTCACAACCGTAGCGCCGCTGGTGCTTGAGAGAACCGTCCCATTCAAACCGCGCACCACGGCTTCCGGCTGGAGAAAATCCGCGCCACCTTTCAGAAAAAAGAAATAGCTGCCGCCGTGTGACTGGAACTTCAGGCCGGCATTGATTCGCGGACCGCCTACCTGGCTGACCGTCACGATGGGCGTGATGCCCGCCGTGGAAAACTCGACTTGTGGGATCAGGAAATCGTAGGCTCCCTCAACTTCCAGTTTCACGAAGTGAATGAAAGGGAAATCCATTCTCGCGCCGGCGCTTACGGTGTTCTGCGGGAAGTTGGGGAGATCAAGGCGGGAGTAGCCCACAAAACCCCCCAGTTCAAAATGCTGTGCCACGCTGCGGACCGGACGCGCCAGTCCGAAGAGCAGAATTGCGATGAACAGCAAACACTTTGTGCTTTCGACTGTGACTCTCATGTCACCAACCTTCGCACTCAGAAGCAGACAGACGCAGTAGGAGAAGTGCCGCCAAATCACAGTGGGAACATTACATGATTCTCCGCTTGCCGCCGTGTTCAGGCAGCCTTGCCTCTTCGCCCGTATCGAGCTGAGTTGCAGGAATTTACCGTCCTTTTTCGTCTGCCAAACATGGTAGAAGTCCGCATTGGCCTGCGGGCATGTCAGCGAGTAGAACTGGACGGAGAGGGCCAGCAGCGAAGTGGGAAACTGCGGAGCTGCGGGTCAAAAGGAATGGGGGAAACACGATGAAGTCGAAATGTCTGCTGTTGGTCTGGTTAATGCTCTTTGTGGTTGCACAGGCATTCGCGGGCGATCCGGGTCCAAGCGATCTGAAAGGCATTCCCAAGAAAAACAGGTACATATGGGCCATTGTCGGCGGCACGGCAGTGGGAGCGGGAATTGGCTGGATCGCTCCTGGCGGCAACAAGAGCATTGCCAAGGGAATGCTGATCGGTGGGAGCGGGGCTTCCTTTCTCTATTTGAACGCGCACAAGCAAGCCGTGTCATCATCATGGAGACCTTGGGCCCACATTATCACTAACACTGCTCTGGGAACAGGAATCGGATGGACTGTGTGCAATTGCGGCAGCGGGGCCGGCATCGGCGCCTTGATTGGCGGTGGCGGCACCATAGCCATCCAGGGATTCCGCTCTACCCATAGAGGACTCTCTTCAGCAGCCGGGGTACCACCCGCCCCGACTCCGAGCACCACCAATACCACCAACCCTTCGCACTGAAAAGCGGCCAAAGCGGCCTCCCGGCTCCGGCCGCTCCCGCGCCTTTAACCAACTCTTGGATCGTCCATCCAATCAGCCCGGAAAAACAGCTCCTGGTTTGTGCTCTCTCAGTGCCGCATCTTGATGATGGAATGATCGGCCAACCATGCGCTGATTCCCGGGAAGGCAATTGAAGCGGAGTCGAGAGGGCATCCAATTCAGCGTCTTGGTGAAGGATGAGAGCAGTGGCCGCAAATCGTGCGCCGGCTCGGCCGCTGCTCTCATCTCTCTTTTCTCTTTGCGAATTTTACGCAGCGATCTTGTGGCCCAGAAACTCCTTGGCCCTGGCTACGCCGGCGTCCCACTTCTGGAGTTGTTCGGGCGTGAGGAAGTTGACGAGCCGTTCACGGAGCTGCGTGCGATTGGCCGCGACCTTCTTGATGATGTCCTCCTTGGTTGCGGTCGGATTCTGGCTCTTGTACTCCTGTAGCTTTCCGTAGGATTCAGTCAGGAAAGCATGAAACTTCCCCTTCTGCTCTTCGGAAAGGTTCAGGTCGGCGCCGAATTTCTTGAGTTCATTGCTGATGGTGTCACGTTGCTCTTGCGTGAGATTCATTTGCAGTTTCCTCCTTGGTTCGGTCTGGTGTGGAGTTTCGCCCTTGCGTACCGGAATAGCCTGGCGTTTGTGCTTCGCGCGAACAGTCGAAGTTGTCAGTTCTTTGCGAGGTAGGATGGCGGGTTGACGAATGAAGTTGTCAGTTTTCGAGAGCACGTGAATGTGTTCCCATGTTTCGCGAGCCGTGCGCCGCAAATTTTTCTGCGTCGCCCGAGGTGAGCGACTGCGGAACGGAGCGCGGCCAAGGGACAACCTCGATTGTCCTTGCCGCAACCAACCAATATCCATTGGCCAGCGCCCCACATACCTATCACTTCGCGGAGCGGGAAATCCAGGAGCGCAAGCCCGGCTTGAGCGCACAAAACCAGGAGAATGACACCATGGCACAAAAAGTCACTGCAATGAAACAGAAACCCAACATCCTGGTGATCTGGGGCGACGACATTGGCATCACCAATCTTAGCTGCTATAGCAGCGGCGTCATGGGCTACCACACACCCAACATCGACCGCATTGCGAACGAGGGGATGCGATTTACCGATTCCTACGGCGAGCAGAGTTGCACCGCAGGACGCTCGGCGTTCATCACCGGCCAGAGTGTATTCCGCACCGGTTTAAGCAAGGTGGGCCTTCCCGGAGCGGATCTTGGACTGCGCGGCGAAGACTGCACCATCGCCGAGCTGCTCAAGCCGCTTGGCTATGCGACCGGCCAGTTCGGCAAGAACCACTTGGGCGACAAGGACGAGTTTCTTCCTACCAACCACGGCTTTGACGAATTTTTTGGCAACCTCTATCACCTGAATGCCGAAGAGGAGCCGGAGAATCCCGATTATCCGTCAGCAAAGGACTTTCCGGAATTCAGGAAGAAGTACGGCCCGCGCGGCGTCCTCCATTGCTGGGCCAATCCTGACGGCACGCAGAAAATCGAAGACACCGGCCCGCTGACCAAGAAGCGCATGCAGACGGTGGACGACGAATTCCTGGCTGCGGCGGAGAAGTTCATCAAGAAACAACACGAAGCAGAAACGCCATTCTTTGTGTGGTTCAACACCACGCACATGCACTTCCGCACCCATGCCAAGCCGGAAAGCCGCGGGCAGTCCGGGCGCTGGATGTCCGAATATACAGACGTGATGATCGACCACGACAGGCACATCGGCAAACTTCTGGCCCTGCTCGACAAGCTGGGCATCGCCGATAACACGCTCGTGATGTACAGCACGGACAACGGTCCGCACATGAACTCCTGGCCTGACGCCGCTATGACTCCCTTCCGCAGCGAGAAAAATTCAAACTGGGAAGGCGCATTCCGTGTTCCCCTGCTGATGCGCTGGCCGGGAAAGATACCCGCGGGGAGCGTCTCCAACGAGATCGTGAGCCATCATGATTGGCTGCCCACCTTCCTCGCCGCTGCCGGCGAGCCGGAGATCAAGGAGAAACTCAAGAAGGGATACAAAGGCGGCAACAAGACCTTCAAGGTCCATCTGGACGGCTACAACTTGATGCCTTACCTGACCGGCAAAGAAAAAACGAGTCCCAGGCCAGGATTTCTCTACTTCTCTGACGATGGCGATCTCATGGCCCTGCGCTATGACAATTTCAAACTCGTTTTCAAAGAACAGCGCGCTGAAGGAACGCTGCGAATCTGGGCCGAGCCATTCGTCGACCTGCGCGTGCCCAAGATGTTCAACCTTCGCACGGACCCGTTTGAACGCGCCGACATCACCTCCAACACATACTACGACTGGTGCCTTGACCGCGCCTTTCTGGTGGTGCCGGCGCAAGCGCTGGTGGGCGAGTTCCTGGAAACCTTCCGGGAATTCCCGCCGCGTCAAAAGGCCGCCAGTTTCAACATTGACCAGGTCATGGAGAAACTCAATCAGCCCATGAAAGGTGCGGCGTAGGCGGATCCTTGGGTTGCGTCGCCGGTTGACCTGACACCAACCGGTGACGTAGCGAGCCAATGGCAGACTTTAGCCCGAATACGTTGCAGGCCGGCCTGAACAAGAGGATTGCAGCCAGGGTCTGCATCAAGGAGGGAGAAATGAAACTCAGAAGTGGACTTGCAGGGGCAGTACTCCTTGCGGCGCTGTTTGTCTCTGCACAGACAGTCAAGACCGAATACGATGAGAAATTTGACTTCGCGCAACTGCACACCTTCGCTGTGAAAATCGGGACCGCCTGGGGCAATTCCCAGTCTCAGCAGCACGTGAAGGACGCAATTACACGTCAACTAACAGCGAAGGGCTGGGCTGAAGCCGACGAATCATCCGCCGACGCCCTCGTCGTGGCCCACGGGGCGACCCAGACGGCCCAAACGTTTCGGGCGTTTTACACCGCCTTGCCTTATTACAGCTGGCAAAACGTCGGCGCTCCAGGCCTTGCCAAGAGTGACAGCTACGAGTACAGCGCGGGAACGCTGGTGGTAGACATCTTCGCGGCGAAGAGCAAAGAGGTCGTCTTCCGCGGCGTGGGTGAGGGCGAACTCTCCGGTGATTCGGACAAGACAGCTGAAAAGATCGATAAGGGAACGCAAAAAATGTTCAGTAACTTTCCTCCGAAACATAAAGGCGGCTAGCCCCTCGAAGCGGCGTGCCCAACGCGCCCTTGCATCAAAGTTGTTATGAGCAACCCCGCAGGCGTTCAAGAGCAGCATCGGTCTCGTGAGCACGAGCAAGAGGCAAGCCCGCCAGCCAAGAACATGGCATGGGTCCCTGGTGGCACTTTCCTGATGGGGAGCGACCACCACTATCCGGAAGAAGCACCCGCACATCGCGAGACGGTCGAAGGCTTCTGGATGGACCAGTATGCGGCCACGAACACTGACTTTTGCTGCTTCGTGGAAGCCACGGGCTATGTCACAGTCGCAGAACGCGTTCCGGAAGCGACGGCCTATCCCGGCGCCTTGCCGCATATGCTGGTGCCGGGTTCGGTGGTGTTCAAGCCGCCGCGCGGGCGGGTGGACCTGCACAATCACTACAACTGGTGGACCTGGCTGCCAGGCGCAAACTGGCGCCATCCCGAGGGGCCGGATAGTTCGCTCGACTCGCGCTGGGACCACCCGGTGGTCCACGTGGCCTGGGAAGATGTGGAAGCCTACGCCAACTGGGCGGGGAAGGAATTACCTGCTGAAGCAGAATGGGAGTTCGCTGCGCGCGGCGGCTTGGAAAGCGTCACCTACGCCTGGGGCAATGAATTTGCGCCCGGTGGAAAAATGATGGCCAATACCTGGCAGGGAGAATTCCCCGTCCTGAACCTGCAGCTCGATGGCTATGACCGAACGTCCCCGGTCGGGGCGTTTCCGCCGAACGGGTATGGTCTCTATGACATGACCGGCAATGTCTGGGAATGGACAAAAGACTGGTTCCAGGCGCATCACAAACCGGCCGGCGCGTGCTGCTCTGGACGCGCCAAGGATGAAATCCGCGAGAAGAGCTACGATCCGCAAAGCCCTGCCATTCGCATCCCTCGAAAAGTTTTGAAGGGTGGTTCGTTTCTGTGTGCGGCCAATTACTGCATGCGCTACCGGCCTGCCGCTCGCATCCCGCAGCAAGTGGATACCGGAACGTGCCATCAGGGCTTTCGCTGCATTGTGCGAGTGAAACCGCCAATCGCGGACACCATCGCAGAGAGCAAGTGAATTTTCACTGCGCCTGGTTATTGGGATTCATGAGCACCAGCCTATGGAAGAGATGTTCAAGACTTTTGCCGGTTACGTGGCGCTGGGCGTTGAAGCCGCGGCTGCGCTGCTGATCGTGATCGGCGCAGCGGAAGCGCTCTTCACCATGTTAAGCCGCTTTGTGACGCGACAGGTCAGTCCCGGCATCCGCAAAGAGACGTGGGGCAAGTTTGGGGTCTGGCTATTGCTGGGCCTTGAGTTCGAACTTGCTGCGGACATCGTGCGTACGGCGATTGCTCCAAGCTGGAATGATATCGGGCAGCTTGCAGCCATCGCCGGCATCCGCACGTTCCTCAACTATTTCCTGGAAAAGGACATTGAAAAATATGGGGAGGCCGCTGCGGCGCGAACCGAAGCGCCGGTGAAACGCGCAGCTTGAAGCAAGTGGGGTGAATAAGGATGATTGCGTCGGAACAGAACCGCAACGATCCCGAACGAAAGAAACAGCCTATCGCAATTTCCCGCCCGCCACAAAACGTCAGCCAGCATCTCTCCAACGAGCGTACCTACCTCGCCTATATTCGCACTGCGATTGCGCTGATCAGTTTTGGCGTCACCATCAACCGCTTCAGCCTGTTTCTAATTCAGTCGAAACTCATCACCCGGGGTGAAGGGCTCGAAGGAAGTCTGGTGAACGTACAGCGGGCCGGGCTGGGCATGGTCATCTTTGGAATCATCTTGGTGGTATGGGCAGTGTTCCATTACAGTCATAATCGGCGCCAAATTGACCAAGGAGATTTCCGCCCGGATCTGCGAATCCTCTATGCGATCGCGTTAGCGATCGTGGCAGGTGGCGGGCTAAGCCTCTTGTGGCTGTTTCATCGGTGATGCGCAGCCAATGAAGCCGACTGTTGTTAGCGCGCGTCAGCGATTGTCCGCCTGGTATACCAAATTGCCGCCAACATAAGTTTTCATGACCCGGATAGAGAGAATTTCCTTGGGCCTTGCAGCAAGCCGGGTAAGGTCTTTATCAATAACGATCAAGTCCGCCAGTTTGCCCGGCTCAATCGATCCTTTCTGGCCCTCTTCAAACTCGGCGAAGGCGGCTTCACGCGTATAGCCGCGCAACGCTTCCTGTAAGGTCAGCCGCTGTTCTGGACGCCACCCTCCGGCAGGATTGCCGCCGGGATCTTGGCGGGTGATAGAGGCATAGATCCCGTAAAACGGATTCAGCGTCTCTCCCGGAAAATCAGAGCTCAAGGGTAGATGAACACCGGTCTTGAGCAGGGATCGCCAGGCATAAGCGCCTTTGATCCGCTCGGGTCCCACGCGTTTTTCCGCCCACCCCATGTCTGAAGTGCAGTGGGTCGGCTGCATGGAAGCGATCACGCGCAATTGATGGAACCTGGGAATATCGCTCAGGGCGACCACCTGAGCATGCTCGACGCGCAGACGCGGGTCGCGCGAGGAAGGAGTGTCCTGCATGGCCTTCCCGTACGCATCGAGCGTCATGTGGTTGGCAGCATCACCAATCGCGTGCGTGCTCACCTGAAAGCCTTTCGCGAGCGCCCGCCGCGTCAAATCATAGATTGCCGGTTCCGGTGTGGTCGCCACACCTTTGGTGGAAGGAGCGTCGTTGTACGGCTCCAGCAGCAGCGCCCCGCGCGAGCCCAGCGCGCCATCGGCGAACAGCTTGAACGAACGGATGGTCAAGCGATGCTGGGGATCGATCTCCGGACCTCGTGCAAGCCACTCCTCAACCAGCGCGTGGTCGGCGCCGTCCAGCATGGCGTAGATACGCAACGGGAGCCGGCCTTCCCGCAACAACTCCCGAAAAGCCTGGAGCATGATGGACGAGACGCGGGCCTCATGGACTGACGTAAGCCCGTTGCGCGCACACTCTCGCGCCGCCAGTTCAATGGCCCTCTTGGTTTGCTCCAAGGTCATTGGGGGAACGCGGCTTTCCACCAGCTCTTGTGCGCGATTGAGCAGGATGCCGGTCGGCTCGCCGCTGGCTGCATCACGCACCACCTTGCCATTTTCCGGGTCTCTTGTTGCAGCCGTGATTCCGGCCACCTCAAGCGCCTTCTTGTTGGCCCAGGCGGCGAAGCCGTGGAGCCCAACCAGGTACACCGGATTGTCAGGCGCTGCCCGGCTCAGCGCCACGTTGTCTGGATAGTGAGAGGCCCACTTTCCTTCATCCCATCCCCAGCCGAGAATCCACTCTCCTGGAGGAGCAGAGGCTGCTTTGCCACGAACTCGCGCAACAGCTTCTTCTTCTGTAGCCACGTCCTTCAGGTTCAACCGAAGCAGGCTCTTGCCCAGCTCAAACAGATGCGTGTGCGCATCAATGATTCCGGGCAGGACGGTGGCGCCGCGCAAATCGACGCTCGTTTTCACGGACCTCCAACGCTTCTGCGCCTCTTTGTCGCTTCCCACCCAGAAGATCCGGCCCTCGCGCACCGCAATCGCCTGCGCTGAAGGCCGCGCCGGATTCAAGGTAACCACGTTGCCATGGACCAAGAGCAGATCGGGGGCCGGTGCATCCTGGCCCGGACAAAATCCCGCCAGAAGCAAGACCGCCCCGAGCAGACGCGCGTATGCTACGACGAGTTTCGCCATGAGTCCCCTACGATACCGTATTTGTGATGAAATGTTTTACTCGTAGCGCAGGGCTTCTGTGGGCTGCATCCGCGACGCGCGATTGGCCGGCAGATAGCCAAAGAGGATGCCCGTGGAACACGAAACAAAGAACGCCACCACGATCGAAGCCATGGAGATAGGAATGTGGACATTGTATTCCGCCGGCACCAGCGGCTCTGCAACGATCTTGATGCTGACCGCAATCAGGATCCCCAATACCGCGCCCATCCCGCTGATCAGCAGGGCCTCAATGAGGAACTGAAAGAGGATTTCACGGCGATCTGCACCCACGGCTTTGCGCAAACCAATTTCCCGCGTGCGTTCGGTCACGGTCACCAGCATGATATTCATGATGCCCACGCCACTAATCAGAAGCACGATGGAACCAACCAGCAGCAGCGTACCCATGAGCGCCACTGAGATCTGCCGCGCCGCTTCCAGAATGCCGGCCAGATTCTGCACTGTGTAGCCAACTCCCTCGCGGTGGCGGGATTGCAGCAGCACTCGTAGTTCGGCTGTCACCAGGGAAACGTTCTCGTGGCTGTCAGCCTGCACATAAAGGGTCCTGACGTAATCAATCCCCTGGTAGTACTTGAGCAGAGTGAAGGGCACAAGCACGGATTCCTGGGCAATCTCCGATTGCCCGAATGTGGCCACGCGCTCGCGGAACACGCCGATGACGGTGAAACGGAGGTCGCCTACGCGGATGGTCTGGCCCACCATGTCCTGGTTGTACTCTTTTGCCAGATCCTGGGTGATCAGGCAGGCTTTGGAACTGGACTGCATGTCCAACTCATCAAAGAACCGGCCCTGCAAGATGACAAGATTGCGTATTTTCTGGAAACCTTCCGTTACGCCTACGAGCGTAACCGGCTTGATGGCGCCGTTGATGGCGATGTTGGTGTTGCCGATGTCATGGGTCCCGGCGGCCTCAACCACGTGTGGAAGCGACCGCGCGGCCGCCATGTCTGCCAGGGAGAGCTCATCGGCTGTGGAGCGGTTTACCTGGTTGCCGGGAAAATACGCATAGACCAGGTCGGAGCCAACGGCCTCGATCTGGGCCATCACGTAATTCTTGCCGATCATGGAGACCGTGACCACCAGGACGATACAGGTGGTGCCGATGGTGACACCTAGCATCGTCAAGGCCGCTTTCACCTTATTGGCAAGCAATGCGTCGACCGCGACGTGCCAAGTCTCACTCTTGATCATGTGGGCTCAACGAGTATTCTATTATAAGGACGCGGGCCTACCCTGCCTTGCCATGCCTCACGCTTCCTTCCGGCCCGGCAGATGGCGCAGTCCGCGATTTCCTTCATCCCCCTTCTTTCAACAACGCTGCCACGCCTTCCTGCCTTCGGAATCAACTGTTGCAATCTCAGTTCTCTAACGGCGGCCTACGTGACGGCTCAATGCTAAGAATGGTAAAGAAACATGATCAAGACGCACAAGTCAGGTAGAGTAAAGGATTCGATGTTGCTCATCTCAAAAGACGCTTTTCCCGTGGGCCGCGGGAAGAGAGGTGCTCACTCGGCAAGCAGGTGTTTCTTGCCGTGGAGGCACGCAGGTTTTGATGCCGCATGACACCAGCGAACCGCTTGCATCTGAAAACCTATTTCCTGATTGTGCTGATGGTGGTTTTTGGCCCGCTGGGGAACCTCCTGCTCGGGAAGGGCATGAAGCAATTGGGAGCGACGGCTTCAGTTACTCCCGCAGAGCTGGCGCGGGTCCTGTTTCAAGCCTTGCAGTCAGAGGTCGTCTGGTTGGGGATTGGGTCACTGATCGCGTTTTTCGTGGCATACACGCTGGTCTTGTCATGGGCTGACTACAGCTATGTGCAACCCACTTCGGCGATCGCGTACGGCACTTCAGCATTGCTGGGCCGCTTTGTTCTGGAGGAGAAGGTGAGTTCGGTGCAATGGGCGGGCATCCTGATCATCTGTATGGGCGTCTTGATTGTAGGCCGCACCCATCCCAGCACCACGGAGCAGAGCTGACATGCTGGGAGAGTTTGTGCTTTTCCTGTTGATCATGGGCGCCGGAACTGCAGGAGAACTGTGCATGGCGCGCGCCATGCGTACCATCGGTGAAGTAACTGATTTCCGCCCTTTAGCGCTGGTTGCCGTGGCAGCGCGGGCGATGCAAGTGTCATGGACCTGGCTCGGTCTGGGTTTGATGGCTCTGGCATTCTTTTCTTTGCTTGGAATTCTCGCGGTGGAGAACGTGAGTTTCGTTGTACCGGTGACGGCGCTGAGTTATGTGGTGGGAACGTTCGGAGGAAAGGTCTTTCTGCGCGAGCGGGTCACAGGGCCAAGATGGCTGGGCGTGCTGCTGGTTTGCCTGGGCGTATCGCTGGTATTGCTGGGCAAGCGATGAACCGGCATTTTGCACCATGCTAATCTTGTCTAACTAAGCTGTCCGGAGTGATTTCTCAGCGGGTCAGCGAGTAGCGCGGGACGAGCTGCAATTATTGAGGCGGGCCTAAAAGAAAAGGCCGAAAGGAGCGCCAGGACTTTGTGTGGCATTGCTGGTTTTACGCATAGCAAATGGTCTGCGGCGCCGGACCGTATTCAGAGGGCCGCAACCACGCTGCTGCATCGCGGTCCGGACCAGCAAGGTGTCTTTGAGTCAAAGACCGTTGCCCTGGCTGCCACACGGCTGAAGATCATCGATCTGGACGCCGGCGACCAGCCCATCATCAGCCAAGACGGCGATGCAGTCATCGTCTTCAACGGAGAGGTTTACAACCATAGCGAGCTGCGCCGGGAACTCGAAGACCTGGGCCATCACTTCCGCTCACGTTGCGATACGGAAGTGGTGCTGCACGGGTTCCTGGAATGGGACCTGGAATGCTTCTCAAGGTTGCGCGGCATGTTTGCTTTTGCAATCTGGAGCGAATCCAGGCAGCGCCTGGTCCTGTGCCGCGACCGTCTGGGGATCAAGCCGCTCTACATCGCCCACCATGGCACAGACATTGTCTTTGGCTCCGAACTGAAAGCCATTTTTGTTCATCCTGAGATACCACGCAATTTGAGTCTGAGCGGGTTGGATTGCTACCTCTCCATGAACTATGTGCCGTGCCCCTGGACGCTGGTGGAAGGCATTACCAAGCTTCCGCCCGGCCATTGGCTCGAATGGCGGGATGGGCAAGTCCGCTCCGGTCACTACTGGGAGCTGCCGCTGGGGACGCGTAACGTAACAATGGAGAGCGCCAAGGAAAAACTCGATGCGCTCTTGCGGCAATCCATCCGCGAACATTTGCTCTCCGACGTATCGCTGGGAGTGTGGCTCAGCGGGGGAGTCGATTCATCGGCGATTCTCCATTACGCGGCCACGGAGTCGGCAGCAAAACTCAAGACTTTTTCCATCGTGTTTGGCGGACGCAGCTTTGACGAATCCGCTTACATTCGGGAAATCGTGGACCGCTACCAGACCGACCACGAGCAGGTTGACCTGAATCCCGCGCTCA
>DASVFK010000019.1:0-7033 GCA_036380095.1 Candidatus Angelobacter sp.
GCGCGCCGTGCGCGAAAAACAGGTCGCGCTCAACCTGGCCGACACCTGGGACCATGTGGATTTGTACGGGCTGGCTTATCTCCAGAACGATTCAGCAGCCATGCAGCGCGAGACGGACTGGTGCAAAGGCAAGTCCGATGAGTACATCCTGCTGCGCACCATGGCAGCCAGGGCCGCATCCGCCGGCAAGTTGCGGGCGGCCCGCGAACTCTACCGCCAGGCGATGGAGAGCGCAAAGCGTGCCGGATCTGGCGGAGCGGCCAAGGGCATGGCGGTGAATTTGAGCTTGATGGAAACCCTGGCGGGTAACCCCGGGTCCATGAGCAGGGAAGAGTTGGTTTCGAACGCCGTCGGCGCAGAAGGACCTATGATTGCCGCGGCCCATATCTTTGCCCTCACCGGCGACTCCGGCCGCGCCGCCGGGATCGCCGAGGAACTAGCCAGCCGCTCACACACCGCCACGTATGTGAACAAGGTCTGGGTGCCCACGCTGAGGGCGGAGATCGAAATCAGCCGCAACAATCCGGCCCGGGCCATTGAGCTGCTCCAGTCCACTTCCACCTACGAGTTGGGCTGGAAGGCGCAATACTGGCCCACCTTCGTTCGCGGGCTGGCTTACCTTGGCTCCGGAAGTGGAAGTGGAAGAGCAGCGGCCGCGGAGTTTCAGAAGGTCCTGGGCCATCGCGGCGTTACCTTGGCTGGACAGCTTTCGCCGTTGATTTATTCGCTGTCGCAACTTGAACTGGCGCGGGCGCAAGCGATGTCCGGCGACACGGCGGGCGCCCGCAGCTCCTACGAGAAGTTTTTCAGTCTCTGGAAAGACGCCGATCCTGATGTGCCAGTTCTCCTGCAGGCCAAGGCGGAGTACGCAAGGCTGCAGTAAGGTATCCTGTTATTGCGCCGGGATGGCGGAACTGGCAGACGCAGCGGACTTAAAATCCGCAGGGCCGAAAGGCCTGTGGGGGTTCGAGTCCCCCTCTCGGCACCATTGTTCCTGTCGCTTCGCTCCGAACCGCTTGTGGCCTCTCTTTGCAGCAAACATTTGTCAGCGCCCGGAACTGCGCTGCTCGCCGCGCAAGTCGGGCGAGCAGCTCAACGCGGCGGAACCCTGAGATCCTTCGACTCGCTCTGCTCGCTCAGGATTTCGCCGGAGGTCTCTCACCCCGTCAAGCGAAGACCGCGCTTGCCGGGGGCCCCGAGTCTCCCGCTTCGGCTTCGCCTCGGCTCACGACCGCAAAGCGGCTCAACTTAAAATCCGCAGGACCGAAAGGTCTGTGGGGGTTCGAGTCCCCCTCTCGGCACCAACTAACTGGCCGATACGATAGTGTTCAGTGGTACACTCCGGCGGGCTTTTCTTGGCGCAAATTTATCGCCAAGAAAGCGATTCCTTCCAGAAAACAATGAGATCAAAACACCTCGCTGCTCTTACGGTTGCAATGTGCTGTCTTGTGTCTTTTCGGGCTTGGAACCAGACGCTTCCCAAAGGATCGATTGTTCCGGGAAATAGTGTTGCCGGGGTAAAGCTGGGATCATCGTTGGCTGATTTCACCGCTGTGTTTCCCAAACATAACGAGGGCGACCAAAGTTTGGGTCACGACCTGTGCAGCGGCGAGAGCTACCAATGGCTGGACCTAGATATCCCGGCCAGCGGCGTCTTTGTGTACCTGCGAGACGACAAGATCTACCAATTCAGGGTCCAGACGCCCCGGTTTGCTCTGGCCAACGGTCTCAAGGTGAATGCCTCTGAAGAAAAGGTCAAGCGTCTTTACCCGGGCGGGCGAGCTTATGTCCGGCGATACAGCGACAGCAAGGTTGTCGGCGGGCGGGATTTGCGCTACTGGGTGGACGACATCTCCGGAATAGCCTTTGAACTTTACTGGGACCAAAGGTACAAGCGACGGTTCGTTCGCAGCATCGACGTGTTCCGCTCCGGAACCGAATACAAGCCGGAAGGCTGTATTGCGCCGCCGCAAGAGTGGTGGCGCTATCCCCTGCAGCAGTTGCACTTCAGCGCTGAAGACCGCAGTGTGAACAAGCCGGTTACCATTCCTCCGGACGTGCTGGCCATGCTGAAGAAGGACGAAATGGTCGGCAATGTGCTTGAGAGCGAGAACACCCCCGTGGAAAAGATTCCGCTGGAGTGGTTCTCGGCGGCGGAGATTCATCTCAGCAACGCACGCCACTCAGACCTTCTGGTGATGGCGACGGGGCCACTGGCCGGGGGAAACGTGGTTACCTTTTGGGTCTTCCGCGCTACCACTCATGGCTATGAGTTGGCCCTGACGGCCCCGGCCCACGATTTGATCCTGATGAACACGCGCTGGAAAGGTTATCGCGACATAGAGCTCGTAGCGCTTACAGCCGTGCAGTACACGAGCGTCTTATGCCGTTTTGATGGAGAGCGGTACAAGAAATACAAGGTGAGGTCAAGGCCGATTCGGTAAGGTTCGATGTGATCCTCCTCCCTCGACGCGCCGCTTCCGAGGCCGAACGCCTACGCTGCCCGCATGATCTAGGTGTGAGTGAGGCCGGGGAACCTGCTCTGCCCGGTTTGTGCGATTCTTTGAGATCGCCCTCGCAACGTATGGATCAAGGTTCGTGAGAAGAGAAGCGAATCAAGGCCTTTGACATCGTTCAGGCTCACGCAAAACGGTGGCGGAGCAGGTTCTTCGGCCTCACGCAATTGGCCACGCAGCTATGGAGACATTCGAAATTCGGCCTCGGAATGGGTGTGCAGAGAGGGCAATTTCCCTCTGCCAGGTGGATTTTGTTCGTTCCCCATCCCGACGATTTTCATTACCTCTGTAATCTTTCAGCGTTGTGTCTGCCCGCGTAATATCCATCGTGAAATTTGGAGCGCAGTCACACTTTAGAGAGCACATCACCGGTTGATGTGCTCTTTTTTAGCGGGCCAGGAAATTTTTGGGCCGGTAAGGTGATCGTCCTAAAACTCTGCCTTCGCCGTGCCGGGCGTGACGTAAATCACATTCCGCCCTCAAAATCCTGATATAAATTAACTACTTCCGTAAATTCGTAAAAATAACAATAATGTTGCACGCAATCTGTCTTGCTCAAGAAAGCAGAGTTCAATGCTCAGAGAGGATAACGCTATATGAGGATCGCAGTCCCTGTGGAACTGCAGCCGGGAGAAGCCCGGGTGGCGCTGGTGCCCGAGTCGGTGAAGAAGCTGGTCACAAGCGGCGTCGAGGTAGGCGTGGAATCCGGCGCTGGGGTGAAGGCCGGATACACAGACGATGAATACAAGGCCGCGGGCGCCGCTATCATGGACCGCCCGACGCTGTTCAGCGGCACGGACGTGCTTGCCTGCGTGAACCGCCCGGAAGCGGGCGACTTTGCCACGCTCAAGTCCGGGGCCATCATCATCGGCTTTCTCAAGCCGCTGGATGAGCCGGCCGCGCTGGAGCCGATCGTCTCCAGAGGTCTGTCGGCATTCGCGGTGGAGCTGGTTCCGCGCATCACGCGCGCGCAATCCATGGACGCTCTTTCTTCCATGGCCACTGTGGCCGGGTACAAAGCAGTGATCATGGCGGCGGACCGCCTGCCCCGCATGTTTCCCTTGCTCATGACCGCCGCCGGCACAGTCCCGCCGGCCAAAGTGCTGGTGCTGGGCGCCGGCGTGGCCGGATTGCAGGCCATCGCCACGGCGCGACGTCTGGGCGCGGTGGTTGAGGCCTACGATGTGCGCGCTGCCGCCGGCCAGGACGTGAAGTCGCTCGGCGCAAAGTTCCTGGAAGTGGACCTGGGCGGCATTGAAACCCAGGATGCCGGCGGTTACGCCAAGGAACTCAGTCCTGAAGCCCTGAAGCTTGGCCGCGACATGGTGACCAAGCGCGCCGCACTTTCTGACGTGGTGATCACCACCGCGCAAGTTCCTGGCCGTAAGGCGCCGCTGATGCTGACAGAAGAGGCCGTGCACAGCATGAGGCCGGGATCGGTGATCGTGGACCTGGCAGCTTCCACCGGCGGCAACTGTGCGCTCACGCGTCCCGGTGAAGAGGTCAACGTGAACGGCGTCATCATTCTGGGGCCGCTGAACGTTCCGGCCACTGTGGCAGGCCACGCCAGCCAGCTTTATTCGCGCAACCTGACCAGCTTTCTCGCTCTGATGGTCGAGAAAGGCAACCTCAAGGTCGATATGGCCGACGAGATCGTGAAAGGTTCGTGCGTCACGTACCAGGGTGGCAGCGTCCACCCTAAAGTTGCAGCCGCGCTGGGGACCCACGCGGCCCAGGCATAAGGAGACCGGAATGTTTCAAGTCTTGTTTCAACCCATGGCATTCGTCGCCTCGCTGTTGTTTGTGGCGGAGAAGAGCGGGGGAGAGAGCACGGCGCTCAATCCCGCGGTGCTGATCGCCTCGCTGTACGTTTTCGCGCTGGCGGCGTTTCTCGGCTACCAGGTGATCTCGCGCGTGCCTCCGCTGCTGCACACACCGCTGATGTCAGCCACCAACGCGATCTCCGGCATCTCGCTGATCGGCTCGCTGGTCATCGCCGGCTCGCGATATGAGCACCACCAGACGCTGGCCTCGATTCTGGGAGGCCTGGCCGTGACTTCCGCCATGATCAACGTGACCGGCGGGTTCCTGATCACGGACCGCATGCTCAAAATGTTCCGCAAGAAGGAAGCGGTGAAGCCGGAGGCCCACAAGTGAGCGACGCGCAATATTTTCTTGAAGCAACTTATCTCATCGCTTCCATCCTTTTCGTACTCGGCCTGAAAAGTCTCAGCCACCCGGACACTGCCCGGCGAGGCATGATCATGGCCGCGGCCGGCATGCTGGCCGCCGTGCTGGGAACGCTGTTTCATCCTGACATTCACAATTACCTCTACATCACCATTGGACTGGTGCTGGGCTCGGCCATCGGTATTCCCATGGCTATGGTGCCTATGACCGCCATGCCACAACGAACCGCTCTCTCTCACGCCTTTGGCGCGTTGGCGGCTTCCATGGTGGGCATCGCTGAATACGTGATCCACGGCGGGACCATGGGCGGCGTAAAGATGGGCGCCCTGGGCCTGGAAGTGATGCTGGGTTCGCTCACCGTCACCGGTTCGCTCGTGGCCGCGGGCAAATTGCAGGAAGTGATCCGCGGCACGCCCATCATGTTTAAGGGCCAGCACTTCGTGAATCTGGGCATCTTCCTCGGCATGATTACTTGTCTGGTGCTGTGGATGCTCAACCCCAGTGCGCCCGCTGCACCGGTCTACTTCTACATCGTGGTTACGCTGGCATTCATTTTTGGCGTGATGCTGGTGATCCCGATCGGCGCGGCGGACATGCCTGTGGTGATGTCGCTGTTGAACTCTTACGCGGGCCTTTCTTCCGCGGCCACCGGCTTCGTGCTGGGCAACAACGTTCTGATCATCGCCGGCACGCTGGACGGCTTTTCCGGTTTCATCCTCTCCATCCTGATGTGCAAAGCCATGAACCGCTCCATCACCAACGTGCTGTTTGGCGGCTTTGGCGCGGTGGTGACCGCGGACACCGGCGTGGCCGGCACCATGCGCGAAATCGGCCTGGACGACGTGGCCGTACAACTGGCTTATGCCAACCAGGTCGTGTTCGTCCCCGGATACGGCATGGCTACGGCGCAGGCGCAACATGCCTGCCGCGAGCTGGGCAACCTGCTGGAAGAGCGCGGCGTGGCGGTGAAGTACGCGATTCATCCCGTAGCCGGCCGCATGCCCGGACACATGAACGTGCTGCTGGCGGAAGCCAACGTGCCGTACTCGCAACTTTGGGAAATGGAGCAGATCAATCCGGAGATGCCGCAGACGGACGTTGCTGTCGTGATCGGCGCCAATGACGTGGTGAATCCCGATGCGCGCGATAATCCCAAGAGCCTGATTGCCGGCATGCCCATCATTGAAGTGGACAGGGCCAAGTCGGTGGTGGTGCTCAAGCGCGGCAAAGGCAAAGGATTCTCCGGCCTGGAGAACCCGCTGTTCTTCAAGTCCGTAACTGGCATGCTCTATGGCGACGCTAAAAGCAGCCTGACCAACCTGGCCCAGGCAGTACAGAAGGTTTAGACCACTCCACCACAGTGGGTCCTTTTCCTGAAAAGGAGAAGGACCCTTTTTCTACCGTGCGCTTTCCTGCTCAAGTCGCTTGGTTATAATCCGGCCGTGCCATCGCTTCTTCGCGCGCTGACTCTATCGTTTGTCTTCACCGGGATCTTGCAGGCCCAGACCGGCGACCGTGCGGCCGCCATCGAGCGTGCGCTCGATTTCATCCGCCACACCGCATCGAACCCTGCCGCCTTCGCGGAGCACGGGGACGACTTCATGTTGTGTTTTTACACGATCTCGCGCACGGCACAGGACCCGAAGCTGCGCGCCTCGGCCGCGAAAATGGCCCGTGATGCTGCGCTGAAATGGCGCGCTGCGAATCCCCACGTGCCCGCGGACGCTGACGCGGACACTGTGGGCGACCTTGTGGCCGCGGCATATATCGCCGATGCTCTGGGCGCGCGGGACCGAGCCTTTAAGGCTGAACTGCGCACAGCCGCGCGCCGCTTTGCCGCCGAAGATTACCTGGGCTTCAACGCTGCCCGCGAGCCTCCTCCGCCGGAGTCTCGCCAGCGCTATGCCCTATGGAACGATGCCCTGGTCAGAACGTACTTTGGCGACGCCTATGGCATCCGCCTGGGCGCAAGCTACGCCGATGTGGTGCAGTGGCTGCCGCAGATGCGCCCGTACCACGCCGCCGATAGCTCGGAAGAATTTGCCATGTTTTACGCCGTGACCCACCTGGTCTATACGCTCAACGCATACAACACGCGGCGCATCAATCCCGCCTTGCTTCCTGATGAAGTCGCATTCGTGAAACGCATGCTCGTCAAGTCCATGGGCGCAAATGACCGCGATCCCGAAATGGTGGGCGAGGCGCTCGATTGCCTGAAGGCATTTGGTCTGGAGAACGATCCGCTGGTGCGCCAGGGGGGCGAATTTCTACTGGCGCGCCAGTTGGCCGACGGCGCCTGGGTGAGCGAGAAAGATACCAGCCTGTAC
>DASVFK010000020.1:0-7293 GCA_036380095.1 Candidatus Angelobacter sp.
CAGGTGGTGCGAACTGAAATGCCTGAGGTCGAGAATTTCCACGCCAAAAGAATGATATGCCGTACGCGAGTCAATTGGAGTATGCAGGCCCATGGGATCCTTACAACAAGATCAAGAGTCTAGCCGCGTTGCCCGTTGGCGCAAAGCGGCGAATTTACAGGGGAACCAAGCCAGTAAGGCACCGAAGTCGTAAACTGCCCTCTACTTACTATTGGATACCAAAAAGAACTCCAAGTGTTGCGGATTATAACGCCCGAGAAAAGTAACCTGCCGCTCACCTGCGAGTGCCTGGACAGCGTCTCGGCTGCCTTCGCGGGCAATGACCACGTGCCGCCCGGCGGGAACGCCTTCGCGCTCATAGCGTCCGATGGGCTGGTTGCGGTAAAAGTTCAGTCCGTATTCCACCTCGCGCTTCACGTTAAAGACTGAGACCGGCCCGGCCGCGCCTCCCACCTGTTCAAGTTCCGCCTGCACGATGCGGGCGGAGAGAGCTTCATCGATTGTGGGTGCGGCCCAGCGCAGCAGAAAGATCAGTCCCAAGGCCAGGGGCGCCAGGGTGGCGATGCGCAACAGGAGCAGGCCGCCGCGTCGCAGCACCAGCAGCACAAACACCGCCACCACACCCGTGGTGACGGCGATGATGGTCTTGGTGGCCTCGGGTAGCGGCTGGCGAAGCATGATCCAGGGCACCAGCAACGCCCCAGCCACCAACGCGGCGCAGACCAGCGAGTGCAGCATCATCTTGATGCGCGAAATGCCCTGCGTGCGAAAAAGATACGCCGCGGTCAGCACCGCCGCGGGCGGAATGGAAGGCAGGATGTATCCCGGCAGCTTCGATTGCGAGATGCTGAAAAAAACGATGGGGATAAGAATCCAGAGTGCGAGAAACTGCTCCAGGCCATCATCGGCGGCGGCTTGTGCCGGCTGCTCCGGCGAGGGAGGCTCCTGCTGTTGTGGAGTTGCATCCGTGAGGGATGGCGGCGGCTCAACGACATTTCTTCCGGCACGAAAGCTCCTGATGCCCTCGCGCACGGCCACAACCAGCGCGGGCACAGTGAAGACGATCCACGGCAGCACGGCCAGCAGAAAGACGGGAATGTAATACCAGAACGGCTGCGGATGGCGATACAGGTTGGTGCTGAAACGGGCCAGGTTATGTTCCAGGAAAAACGTCTTGAAGAATGACGGCACCTTCACTTGAATCGCGATGTACCACGGCAGCACGATCAGCAGAAAAATCGCGAAGCCTGCGGGCCACAAGCTGCGCCCAAAGATCTGTCCTTGGCGGCGCAACCAGGCGTATGCAGCCACAATGAGCACGGCAAGGGCAGGCGCAACGGGTCCCTTGGCCAGCATGGCGAGGCCCAACAGGCCATAAAACCCCGCCAGCATGACTTTGCTCTCCGTCTTGTGCCAGGTCCACCACGCGAGCAGGGCGATGCAGAACGGCGCGGCCAGAAGCATGTCAGTGGATGCGGCCCGGCCAAAACCGACGATGCCGGCCATGGTGGCCGTAATGAGGGCGGAATCCAGCTCGCTGCCAAAGCGAAAACGGCGCATGAAGAAGAACACCGCCAGCACCAGCGCGCTGGCAAAGAAGGCCGCGGGCAGGCGCGCCACCCAGTCCTCAAGGCCAAAGACGCGGTAGGCTGCTGCTTCTTTCCAGTAAAGCAGCACGGGCTTTTCCAGCCAGGGCTGGCCGTTGAGCGTGGGGACCACCCAATCATGGCGGGCCAGCATCTCGCGGGCGATCTGGGCGTAGCGCGGCTCATCGGCGCCCACCAGCCCGAACGCGCCCAATCCAAAGAAAAAGAAGAAGAGGCAGGCGCCCAGCAGCAGGAGCAGCTGGCTTACCAGAAGCCGTGTGCGGTCCGTCATGCGGCCCCGGGCGATTCTGTCACGAGAGATGAGATCGGTGGCATGAAGCTCCGTTCGACTAAAGTCGTTCGTGCGGCATCACGCTGCGCAGCTCGCCCAGGACAAGCTGGGTAGCGGCGCGCAACGGGCCTTCCGTGGAAAAGCCGGCAGCGCACTCGTGGCCCCCGCCGCCGAACTTCGCCGCCAGCCGGGAAACATTCACCGCTCCCTTGCTGCGGATGCTCACGCGCATGCGCTCGCTGGCCAGTTCGCGAAAGAAGACCGCGACTTCCACGCCCGCGATGCCCAGCGCGTAGTTCACCAGGCCTTCGCAGTCTTCGTCCAGGGCGCCGCTGCGGTCCATGTCTTCTCGCGTCACCCACATCCAGGCCACCGCTCCTTCCCGGTGAAGATTGGTCAGCGCTGCGCCCAGGAGCCGCATCTTGGACGTGGGGCTGGAGAAGTATACATTCTGCGCGATGCGCGCCGGATCGGCGCCATGCTCCACCAGTTGTTTTGCCAGTTCGAAAGTATGGGCATTGGTGAGCGAGTAGCTGAACGCGCCCGTATCGGTAAGCACGGCGGTGTAAAGGCAGGTGGCGATCTCCGGCGTGATCTTTACGTGCGCCGCCGCGGCCAGGCGAAAGATCATCTCCGCCACGGCGCAGGCGCAGGGATCAATCCAGTTCACGTGGGCGAACGGTTTGGAGCTGGCGTGGTGGTCAATGTTAATGAGGAAATGGTTCTCCAGGCCCTGCAGCCGCGTGCGCTGCAGGCTGTCACACTCCAGCACGATGGCGGCGTCAAAGTTGCCGTTGACCGTGTCTGCGTGCACAATGTCGTCCGCGAAGGGCAGCGGTTTGTAAATCACCGGGACGTTATCGCCCATCACCACCTGGGCGTGCTTGCCCATTTTGCGCAGGAGCTGGCCCAGGGCCAGCGCGGAACCGATGGAGTCGCCATCGGGTCGCGCGTGCGAGGTCACAACAAACTCCTTGCGCCGTTCGATCTCTTGCAAAACCTGCTGCAGTTGGGGCATTCGTTTCCTTACTTCTTGCGTTTCTTGATCCGGCCCAGAATCTCGTCAATGCGCGAGCCGAGTTCTTCCGAGCGGTCCAGCACAAACGTGAGCTCGGGAACGTGGCGCACACCCAGGCGGTTCAGAAGCTCACGCCGGATGTACCCCTTGGCGGCGTTGATGGCCTTGATCGTCTGCTTGCTCTCGCGTTCGTCGCCCTGCACGGCAACGAAGACGCGGGCGCTCTTGCCGTCCGGCGCCAAGAGGATTTCGCTCACCGTGCATAGAGCAATGCGCGGATCGCCCAGTTCACCTTCAAGGATGGCGCCGATCTCTTCCTTCAACGCTTCACCGATGCGCTGCAGGTGGTGCTGCTTGCCTCGTTGCTCCGGCATTTTTTGACCTGCGAAAAACCTATGAGAATATCAGAAAATCGGGCCATCGGGCCATCGGATCATCTGGCCATTGCCCGATCCGAAAAACCAACCCAGGGATCCCACCCAATCACCTTTGCCTCGTTCTGTTGTTCTCGGTGTCTCCGTGTCTCTCTCGAAAATAAATCTTGGTGCTAATGCCTGGTCGCCACTTAGACGCTCAGGGCCGGAGGCCCGTTAAGAGCTTAGCCCAGTGCGTTCCCGAGTCCCGCGTTAGCGGGATGAGGGATAAGCGCTGGGTGAGCGTGAGTGGAATACCAATTCCTCACTGCCGTAGGCAGGAGCGGAGCCGCAGGGGGTCCCCGGCGCAGCGCGGTTTTCGCGCGCTGGGGCAGGCAGGCGGAGCGACAATAAAAAGAAAGCATTTTCGTGCTCCCTTGCGAGCGTCCTGCGGTCCTGAAGCCTCCGTGATGAGCGTCTTGGGTTTCCCGATCTCCCGATGGTCCGATGGCCCGATCACCCGATCTCGCTACTGTCTCTACTATCGAGATAATCCAGGAAAGAATCCACTACCTCGGCTCCGTTGTTGTTGGCCAGCTTCACGGCTTCACGTTCCACGTTGCGCATGAGCCCTTCCAGGTAGTCGCGCGAATCGGAGATGCTCACCACGCCCAGCGTGGCGCGCTGCCAGAGGTCGGTCGCGTCGATTTCCGCCACGGAGACGTTGAAGGCGTTGCGCAGACGGTCTTTCACGCTGCGCACCACCTGGCGCTTGTCCTTGAGCGAGTGCGCGGCCTCAATGCGAAGTTCCAGAACGAGATAGGCGATGGGCATGGTAGTGACAGAAAGACAGCTTACCGCGGATCAACCTGGATGCACGGGGATTTCAGAATTCGGCATTTGCATCTGTCAGAGTTCAGCCCCGCAAACGCCTGGCGTCACCCGATCTTGCCGCTTCTCTCCCTCACTTCTTCCGACGTGAGTCCATAGATCGGCGGCGTGGTAATGCCCAGCAGCCCGAGATACACGTAAATCTGTGCACGATGATGGATCTCATGCTCCACCATGGCGCGCAGCCATTTCCACACGGTGATGGAAGCGCCACCTGGTGTGACGCACTTCTGCTGCAAGTCCGCCGCTGTGAGACGGCCGAATATCTCCATGGATTCCTGATGCATGCGGTCGAGGAAGGCAAGCACCTTGGGCGGCCCGTCAGCCAGCTCGCGGCCGTGGCCGGGATAACGGCTGGGCTTGAGCTGCACGTTCTCCGCGTACATGTAGCGCTCGAGCGCGGCCAGGTGGCGGATGATGTCGGCGAAGCTGAACTTGCCTTCGCGGCACGTCCAGTCAAACTTCTCCGGCGGGATGCAAGCGATCACCTTCAGCGTGCGTTGCCGGACTTTTTCCCAGTAATCTTTGTCCCAGTGGTTTGTCTCGAATTCGCGCGGGCTGCTGTTCTCCATGGAAGCACCGCGATATTGGATTCACTCCAGGTGCAGGATGCTTCCGAATTTTGTTGCAGCAGCCTCTTTGCCTACACGGAAGTTCAACGAAGGGGCGGAACCTGAGCAGCCCGCCCCTTCGCGCATTGCCTCAGCGATCGCGGTCCTGATCGTGCTGCTCAGGAAGCGAAAGGAGGTATTGCGATACATCGCTCTTTTCCTGGCCGCTCAAGCCCAGGTTGAAACAACTGTCATAGTGGTTCATCACGTCAGCCAGTGTGGCGAAGCGGCCGTCGTGATAGAAGCCGCCCTTGGTGTGGGTCCACAAGCCGTTGAGCGGCGTGGTGCGATAACGGCCATCCGGCGAACGGTTGGCCTGGAAGTCGTCCACGCAGACCTCGGCGGCGGTGTGCATGTTCCATCCCGGCTCGGTCATCAGCGGCGCAACGTGGCAGGTGGCACATTGCGCTTTGCCCGCGAACAACTCCTTGCCCCGCGCAGCCGCTGCGGGATCGAAGCTGCCTTTCGGCGGCGCCGGCGCGGGGATGGCAAGCTGATAAGACTGCAACGGCGCCAGCTTGGACGAAATGAGATCGGTCTGACTGGACACGTGCCCGAAGCCCGCTTTGGCGGCGACAGGGAACTTGGTGGCGTCATCCAGGCGCGAATCGTAGAAATTCCCTTTGCCATGCATCTCCAGGTTGGCCACGAATGCGTTCCAGTAGGTGACCGATCCCCAGCCGGTAGAGGTGTGCAGGTTTACTCCTGAGAGCCCGAAGGCAGGTGGAATCAAGGTAGAGGCGGACTTGCCGTCAGGACGAAAAGCTTTGCCGTCCATAAAGAGCTCGGCGTCAAAATGGCCAGGACCCCAACTGTTGAGCACGGTATGCACCGTGGCTACGTCCACCCCCAACAGGTCCGCCACCGGCTGAAGGTTGGGAGAAAGGCCAACAATCGCGCCCACGTTCAGGTCACGGTTGGCCCAGCCGTCCAGGCGATGGCCGATGCCGGGAGCAAACGCGTTGTCCACCGTGGAATGGCACAGCGCACACTGAATGCCCACCGACTTCAGCGAGCCGTCGGTGTTGAACCAGCCGGTCACGCCGACCACCGAGTTCAGCTTGAGCAAAGCGAGAGTGGTGGCGGGATCGTTCAAGTCCACCTGTCCGGCTTGGATTGCCTGGACCACAGCAGGCGGCAGCGCGTCTTGGTCCACCTTCAGGCCGACGGCAAGGGCCGTGGCCGGAGAAACGCCCGGCCCAACGCCGCCGAATTTGGCGCCTTCAATCGCCTTGTGCAAACCCAAGGTGCCGCCCCAGAAGTCCTCGTCGCCGAAGCTGTCGAAGCGGAAGATCTGCCGGCCCTGTTCGACCGTGTCCTCGCTGTTCTTGTTGATGGCGGCATCAACGCGCGTGGGTTCTTGATGACGTTTCTGCTGGGAATACAACGAAAATACGAGAAGACCTGCTACCGCAAAGATGAGGGGTATCCTGATTCTTTTCACAGCGTTTGACCTCTCGGGTTCGGGTGGTTGCGTTCGATGAGGCTTCCGGAAGGCTGCTTCCGGCACACCGTGCCGGAAAGCAACAAGCCCTCGCTTAGCAGAGAGCGTTGAGCTGGAATTTGGTTTCAGGGAAAATCAATAAAATGTTCGTAGTGCGATGTTTCTTGCCTGATGGCAACTTCCTCGACCTCGTGTCCCATCGCGGGCGTAAACTGGACGCGGAGGTGAAAGATAGAAGTCATGCGTGCCGCCCAGCGCAAGAGTCCCGCCGGATATGACGTTCATCCCAGCGTGGCCATGGCGCAGAACCGGATTGCCGGCTTGAAGCAGAAGACCGGCCGTAGCCTGGAAGAGTGGGTCCGCCTGGTGAAGAATGAAGGACCGGCGGAAGAGAAGCAGCGCCGCGAATGGCTCAAATCCAAACATGGCCTGGGGACCAATTACGCCTGGTGGATCGCCGAGCAGTCCGTGGGCAAGGGAAGCGACGGCAGCCCGGAAGCCTACCTCAAAAGCGCGGACGATTATGTGGAAACGATGTTTGCCGGAAGCAAGGCGGGATTGCGCCCGCTTTACCACGCATTACTCAAACTGGGGCGCAGCATGGGCAAGGACGTGAGGGTCTGTCCCTGCCAGACCATGGTCCCGCTCTTTCGCAACTACGTGTTTGCGCAAATCAAGCCCGCCACGCGCACGCGGATCGATCTGGGACTGGCGCTCAAAGACACGAAAGCCCCGCGCCGGCTCATCGACACCGGAGGTTTTGCCAAGAAGGACCGCATCACCCATCGAATCGAGATCGATTCTTTGGACGATATCGATGAAGAAGTGAAACGATGGTTAAAGAAAGCGTATGCGATGGATGCAGCAGTCAGAAAAGGCCCGCCGCCCGGCAAACGTACCTGACCGTACCGCTTTGGAACGTCGCGTCCGGCGCGAGTGACGCATCTCCTCAAAAAAAAGATTCGCATGTCTACAACATCAAAAACGAAAGGCCGTCCGGCAACTGGACGGCCTTTCTTTCAAGGGAGAATAGTTCCAACGGAGGTGTAAAACGCCATCAGAACTTTCTGGAAAAAATCTTATGAGCCGCTGAAAGGC
>DASVFK010000021.1:0-23974 GCA_036380095.1 Candidatus Angelobacter sp.
GCGCGCTCCGGGCAAGAGTTCAAAGCTTCCGGTCTTGAACAGCACGTCAGACATGTTGGCGATGAGGCCGCGGGCGGTGTCGCGCGTGGCCAGCACGGCGTTGAGCTGTTGTAGAAGCTGGGCGCGAAGATCGGCCTTTTCTTTCTCTGCCTGCTGGCGAAGGCGATCAGCCTCTTCGGCGGCCTTGCGGGCTTTGTCGGCCTCAACGGCAAGCTGCTGCTGCTGGGCCACGGCCTGCGCTTTGGCGGCATCGGCCTGTGCGCGCGCGGCTTCTGCTTCCTGGCGCGCTTTGTCTGCTTCCCCTTTCAAACGCTCCGCCTCAGCCTTGGCGGCGATGGCCTGCTCGCGCGCCTGCTCCGCCTGGCGTTTTGCGTTCTCTGCGTCCGCGCGGCGCTGTGCTTCAGCAGCGGCGTTGGCCTTGGCCTGGGCTTCGCGCTCTTCCGCCGCTCTCTTTTCCGCGGCTGCCTTGGCCTGGGCTTCCTCTTCCGCCCGCTGCTTCACGGCCATCACGCGCGCCTCCTCGGCGGTGCCGACGGTCTCGCGGGCCAGGGTTTCCACCGTAGCTTTGTCGCGTTTCTGCACGTAGGCTTCTTCCGCCTGACGCAACTGCTGGTCGGCTTTGGTCACGATGCTGTTGGCGTACTTGTCCGCGGCGGCAAGGTGCGCGATCCTCACCGCGTTGCGCGCTTCAAATAGAGCGCGCGGCGTCTTGCGGTCTATGCCGAAGATGGCGTCCTGGATTTTCGTATTGGTGGCAGAATACGTGCCGCGCCCCAGCAGTTCATATCTGGCTTCAATGTTTTCCTGGCGCAGGCCGGCGGGGATCACGTTTTCCATCACCACCATGTTGCTCGGCTGGTTCACCGCGAAATACGGCTCCGCAGTCACGACCAGGCCGAAGGTCTGCATGTCCGTGATGGCCTTCACGCGCGCGTTGTTGTGGTCAAACACCAGCTCTCCCAGGTTGATGGCGCGGCCTTCAGGCGAAACCGCCCACAGCACCAGGCTCAGGTATTCCAGGCCGAACTTGGTCGGATCGTCCAGGTTCTCGAACTTGGCGTCGATTTCAATGCTGCTCTTCTTGCCCTGGATCTTGGCTTCGCCGGTGGCATTGGCCATCAGCTCGGTGCCGTGCATCCCGACGCTGACTTGCTCGCCGCGCAATCTGTAGTTGATGGCTTTGGTGGTGCGCGAGACGTGACTTGCCTGCGAAGCAGCAGGCTGGCTTTGTCCAGTGGCAATAATCGCCGTCAGGCACAGGAATCCGAAAAGAGCCAGGTGTTTTTTCATGGCATTCGCCTCATTGTGAGCTTGGTCTGTTGGGCTGTGGTCTTTACTTTATGTGCACTTCCAGCCACAAGGGAAGGACAAGGTGGTACAGGGGGTTAATTGTACTTTGGTGCTGGTATGGGACTTGCCTGGTTGGCCAGCGTCAGGGGCTGCGACTTGGCTTCCTGATGCCCGTGGAGTCATAATTCTCGGTTTCTTCTTTAACCCATCGAATGAAAGGACCAACATGCGGCAAAGATTTGTGGCAGCAACTGTTTTTATCGCGCTCGTTCTGAGCACGGCGTCACCAGCGCAAGAGGACAAAAGCAAGCGTCCCAGCCCGCCGGGCACGGCAGAAGTCACTCTGAAGGGCAAGAAGGTCACCATCGATTACAGCCGGCCCTCGGCGCGCGGGCGCAAGGTTGCCGGCGGGCTCATTCCTTATGACAAAGTGTGGCGTACCGGCGCCAATGAAGCCACCACGCTGAAGACTGAGGTTGCGCTCAACATCGGCGGCGTCAAGGTCCCGGCCGGAACGTACACCATCTACACTCTGGCTTCTGAAACCGCCCCATGGAAGCTGATCATCAACAAGCAGACCGGCCAGTGGGGAACGGAATACCATCAGGAACAGGACCTGGCGCGCGTGGAGATGAAAGTGTCCCAGACCAAGCAGCCGGTAGAGCAGTTCACCATCTCCTTTGACAAGATGGGTGAAGACGCTGCCACACTGGTGCTGGAGTGGGAGAACAGCAGAGCTTCAGTGTCGTTGAAGGCAGAATAATGGGATTGGGGTGTACCCCGAGCGGAGAAATCGGCCAAGCGGAACCAGGACGTTGCTCAGATTGAAGTGGAAAAAAGTTGGTTCGTTACTCGCAGCCTGAGCCACCAGACATGGCAAGCCGGCTCCCGCCGGAGCCGCCGTTCGGGGACACCCGCACAATCTCACCGGACTCACTGCTGCTGAAGCCACAACTGCCGGAGAAGCCCGCGGATTCAGGCGTCGCCGTCAGCTTGTAAGCGCCTGAAGGATGTTTCCCATCTCCCAGCAGTTCAAAGACGTATCCGCTCTTCATGCCGCTGGCCAGCGACTCGTCCATGATGATGCATGCGTTGTTAGGACCGGGATTTTCGCAGTCGCTGCCGTTTGGCCCCAGCTTTGCCAGGCTGGGCGAGAAGCCTTCTTCCGGATAATTGTTGGTATAGAGCGATTCCGCTGATTGGATGGTTCTCATGGAAGCCACGGCGGCGGCTTCATTCGCCTTCATGCGGGCATGGACCAGGCTGGGTATGGCAATGGCCGCAATCACCATGATCACCATCACCACCACCAGCAATTCCACCATCGAGAAGCCGTAACACGCTCTCGCGGGCGATGTTTTCTCCGTCTTTGCGCTTACTGGGGGCATAGCACAAAAGTAAGGTTTGTCGGGTACTAGCATACTCCAGAACCGCAGGAGTGCACGCATTAAATTTCCCAAGAAACCCGCATGAACACCGGTGTTCTGCAAGTTTTTGCAGCCGGTGATGCCGGGAAGAAACTCTTATCGCAATGCGAATTTTCTCCCCGAAAGCCTTCCCGCGGTTTCCTGTTGACAATCAAAAGGAAGCCCGCTACTTTTCTGTTGGTAAACTACACAAGGCTGCCCCAATGCCTGACCCCAAAGCCAGTCTTCTTCAAGGCACGCTGGATCTCATGGTGCTCCAGACCCTGGACGCCCTGGGCCCCTTGCACGGCTACGGCATCGCCCGGCGCATCGAGCAGGTATCTGAAAACCTGCTTCGCCTGAACCAGGGGACTCTATACCCGGCGTTGCTGCGTCTGCAGCAAAGGGGGTGGATCGGCGCAAGTTGGGGCACTTCAGAAAACAACCGTAGGGCCAAGTTCTACACCATTACCAGCGCGGGCAGGAAGCAGCTGGCGGTTGAAGCCAAAAACTGGGAGCGCATCTCCGCCATGATGGCCCGGCTCATGAGCGGCGCCCAGGCCTGATGTCCGATTTACGCGGCTGACTCGTTCCCTGAGGCGGCGTGTTCGCCGGCCGTGACGCCGAGGTGCGCCGGCCCCGAGACGGACGCGGCTTTTTCATGGATCTCATGAAAGGGCAGGAACACCAGGAACCAGGTCCCATGATGCGCCGCATCTGTTCTGGTGCGGACGCGGATGCGGCCGCCATGCTTCTGTACGATCCCCTGGCTCACCCACAAACCCAGACCTGTGCCCTTGCTTTCCTTGGTGCTGAAGAACGGCTCAAAAATGCGGGGTATGTTCTCCCGCGGGATGCCCGGACCGTTGTCGGCCACAGTGACCTGAATGCCTTTGGCGTGGTCGCCCTCCTGGAGTTGCTTCACGCGAATGATGACCTTCCCCGAATCAGGAACAGCTTCCAGCGCATTCAGCACCAGGTTGGAAAACACCTGGCGGAGTTCGGCGGGGAAGGCGGGAATCTGCGCCACTTCAGCATAAGTCCGGTGCACGGCAACATTGTTTTTTTCTATCTTGCTTCCGTAAGCTGCCAGCGCTTCATCGAGCAGCTGGGGGATGGAGGTGAGCACCGGCGACGTTATCTCGCGGTAAAAGCCCAGAGTCTGTCTTGTGATGTGCACCACGCGGGCCAGCTCAGCTTCTGCCGTCTTCACATATTCGAGACCTGCTTTGGACATTTGCGGATTGGTGCGCAGAATGTAGAGCGCGTTGGTGACCGCCGCGAGCGGGTTGTTGATCTCGTGGGCGATGCTCGCGGCCAGACGGCCGGTGGCTGCCAGTTTTTCCGATGCGCGCAAGGCGTCTTCAGCAAGCTTGCGAGAGGTGATGTCCATGGCCACGCCCAGGGTGCGCACCGGTGTGCCCTCGATGGCGATGGTGCGCCCGCGCGCTTCCAGCCAGTGCACGCTGCGATCGGGGAATACCGCCCGGTATTGCACTTCATATTCCCCGCTCTTGGCGATGGCATGGGCGATGGAGCGATGCACCTGCTGGCGGTCTTCGGGATGAATGCTCTCCATCCAGCTTTCATACTTTCCGTCGAATTCCTCGCTCACGAAGCCGTGCAGGCGGCGGATCTCCTCAGACCACACCAGAGCTCCGGTCTGCAGGTCCCACTCCCAGATGCCCACGCCCACGTACTGCTGCGCCAGTTGCATGCTTTCCTTGCTGCGTTCCAGCGCGTCCTGCGCCCGCCGGGTCTCCGCGATCTGGTCCTGCGCTTCGCGATAAAGGCGCACGTTATCGATGGCCACCGATGCCATGTGCGCCAGCTGCACCAGGATGGCTTCGTCATCTTCAGAAAAGTCGCCGTTCAACTTCTGCGAAAGCTGGATCAGTCCCAGGTTGCGTCCGTCGCGCGTGAGCAGCGGCGCCGCCAGCCAGCCGTGGCGCACCGCGTTGTCGTTCATCATGGTCCGCAAGGAACCCGCGCCACGGGTCCCGGCCGCCAGCCGCAGAGGAGTGTTCAGACTGCACGCCAGCATGAAAACTTCCGAACTTTCCTGGGGAAACTCAAAACGCTCTTGCCCTTCCGCCACGGAAACACAGGTTAGGCTCTGGTGCCACGCGCCTTTGGGCAGCAGCGTAGTAAAGGCCTGGCACGCGCCGATGATGCTGCGCGCCTGGTCCGTGATGGCTTGCAGCAGCGAATCCAGGGCCAGCGAGGAGTTGATCTGCACGGCGGCCTCCGCCAGGGAGCGCAGCACCGCGGTGCGTCGCTGCTCCGCGGCCAGCGTGTCCAGCGAGTTGCGATAGAGGCGCGCGTTGTCCAGCGCGTTGGCCGCCTGCCGCGCGTACATCTCCACCAGTCGCGACTGCCGGTCGCTGGGAGAATGAGGTTTGCGGAAAAACGTTACCACCACACCCAGAGGTTCACCGCGCACGTTGGGGATCGGCATGCTGAAGACCGCGCGGATCCCGGCGCTCTCAGCCGCTTCCATGAAAGGGAAATAAGCGCCCGGCCGATCGATGTCCTCGATCAGCACGCGCTTTTGCGGAGAAAAAAAGGAAGCCGGGAATTCCCCGAACAAGCGGACCTGTTCCGCGGTGAAACCCGCGTAAGTCTCCAGCCGCAGCGTCCTGCTTCCGGGGCTGGGCAGGACCAGCAGCATGGCGAGGTCTGTCTTCTGCAAAACGGCCACCGAGTTCAGCACATCATTGAGCAGGCGCTGCTGCTCCAGACTGCTGGAGAGACGCACGCTCAGGTCGTGGAACCTCTTCACGTCGGCGCGCTGCGAATCCATCTCGTCGCGCAACCGCGCCAGATCAGAACGCAACCTTCCCGCCAGCATCTCCGCTGCCGACCATTTCTCGCGCGCAAATCCCAGGACCAACCCAACCGCAATGAGCAACAGCGTCCACTGCTCGACATTGCTGCGGGCAAGGCCCGGCTGGTAAAGGTACGCGAACCCCAGCAGCGCCGCCGCGTTCAACAAGATGCCCACCAGGCCCGTGCGCAGGCCGCCGATCACAGCCGTAATACATGCCGCGGCAATGAAAAAAACGCCGATGCCGGGATGGAAATAAGGAAAGCTAAGGACCGTGAAAATCCACGCCGCCGCGGGCAAGAGCAGGGTGACGATCCAGGCAGCGACTCGCCAACGATTTGAGGGGAAGGAATGCAAATCGTTCTCCGCTTGTCTAAACTTCTTGAAATCAGTTGCGAGGTGGCTACGCGTGAGCATATCACGCTAGAAGACCTGCTCGCGCAAGTCAAATGGTCTAGTTCCGCAGGACAATGCAAGCACCTGTCCTAAATCCAGAGATGCAGGATGGTTTACAAAGGTTGAAAATGGTTTGTGCAAGTGCGCAAAAACTAGTTTCTAAGAAAACATCAATCCTGAGGCATCGATTCCCGATGCTGTCCTGCTAATTGTGAGGAAGTGTTAAGAAGATTGCCGCTTACTTTGAGTCAGTCCTACTCAGAGCTAGATGGGGATGATTCCTTTCCGAATGCCTTCGGCGACAGCTTCCGTGCGGTTGGTCACAGCCAGTTTCCCCAGGATCGAGCTGGTGTGAAACTTCGCGGTGTGCTCGGAAACTCCCAGGCGCGCCGCGATCTGCTTGTTGCCCAGCCCATCGCCGATAAGGCGAAGGACTTCACGCTCGCGCGCCGTCAGGTGTTCCACTTCGTCTTCATCGTTGCTGAAGTTTGCCAGCCGGCCCGCGATGAGGTTGCGCGCTGAAGTGGGATGCAGCAACACCAGACCTGCGTCAGCGGCTTCCACGGCCAGGCGTAGTTCGGCGGAGTCCGCCTCGCGGGAGACAATGGCATTCACGCCCGCGTTCAACGCTGCCGCCACCCACTCCGGTTGAGGATCATCCGTAAGAGCCACGGCTCCGCCGTCCGCGGGAAAGTGCTGGATGAAGCGGAGCATGCTGGAGGAGAAAGAAGGCCCATCAAGATCGGCGACCAGAATTTCCGCGTGGGACCTCTCCATACGCCCGGCGGAAAAAGCCGCGCTCACGAAAACGCTTGCGCCGCGCCCGCCCAAGACTCCACGGAGCCTCTCCGCCAGCAAGGCGCGGCGCCCCGAGGACGCAGCCACCACCAGAATGTTCACCTTACCCGGCCTTTCCCCGCTCACCGCCGTGCCTGTGGCATTCATACCGGTTTCCAAGTCCCATTAACGCGCTGGCCGCGCTTCGAGCACAATCTTGATTTTGGTTGTGGCTCCTGCACGCACCAGGGTCGCGTCCGCGGCATCGCCCACCTTGCGTCTGCGCAATGCATCCTGCACGCTCTCAGTATCGGTGACCGCTCCACCGTCAAGTTCGATCAACAAGTCGCCCAACAGCACACCCGCTTTCTCCGCCGCGCCTTCCGGCTCAAGGTGGACCACCAGTAGTCCTTCGCTCGTCTTTAGATTCAGCCTGGCGCGCAAGGATTCCGGCAGCGCAACGGCCTGCATGCCCAAGCCCAGGTAGGGACGCTCAATTCTGCCCTTCTCGAGCAGCTCCTTGACAACGCGGGAAACGGTGGCCGCTGGAATGGTGATTCCCTGGCGATGCAGCCCGGCCGTGTTGATGCCCAGAAATTCTCCGCCCGCGCCCACCAGCGGGCCGCCGGAAAAGCCGGGATACATCGTCAGGTCAGGGCGAATGAACACGTCCAGTTCTCCGTTTCGCCACGTTCTCCACGGAGCTTGAATCAGTCCGGAAATGATCCCCGAGCTGGCGACCACGTTTCCTCTCCAGCTCCGCCCCAGAGCAAGGACAAAGTCGCCGACGCGCAGTCTGGCGGCATCGCCCCAGGGTGCCACGCCGGCGGCGATGGGCTGGTCCAGGCGCAGCACGGCCAGGTCAGTCCCGGGATCGCGCCCGGCTAGCCGCGCGCGCACGCTTGCGCCCGGCGCCGTGATGATTGCGATCTCATCGTCGCGTTTCACGGTATGGCTGGCTGTAACGACGGCGTCCGGCGCGAACACCACTCCGCTGGATGGATGCCTTCGTCCGTGCACCGCTACTACTGATTTCCCCGCCTCGCTTGTCGTCTTCGCCAGCTCGTTTGATAATGCCGCCCAAATGCTTGCCGCCATGATGGCCTCCTTCTCCTGGGTTCAACTATGCAGCGGTCCCGCGGCGGCCGCATCCGCCATTCGGGCAGGTGTTGGGGACTTTCCGCCGGAGCACTACAATAAAAGTTTGACAGCAATCTTCGGGTAGTGCCCCTTTCCGTGGACTCCTAGACTTGTCTTCCACGGAGAGCTTAGCGATGCATCTAATGATGAACAGCAATCAGAAATGGGCCATGGTGCTGGCACGGGATATCAATGCTGACGGCCGGTTTGTCTACGCCGTAAAGTCTACCGGGATCTTCTGCCGGCCTTCCTGCCCCAGCCGCCGCCCGCGGCGGGAGCAAGTGGAGTTTTTCGATTCGCCGAACCAGGCGCAGAGCGCCGGCTTTCGCGCTTGCCGGCGCTGCACCCCGGATGAGGGCAACCCGCAATTGGACAAGATCGAGACGGCCTGCCGGTATATCGAAGGGAACCTGGAGATCAGGCTCAGTCTTAGGGACATTGCCCGCCATGCCGGCTTGAGTCCGTTCCATTTTCACCGGCTGTTCAAGCGCATTTTGGGCATCAGCCCCCGGCAGTACCAGCAGGCCAAGCGGGCGCAGAGCTTCAAGGAAGCTCTGCAAAGCCAGCCCCGGATCACAGACGCGGTGTATGAAGCCGGTTACAGCTCCAGCAGCCGTGCCTATGAAAACGGGGCACGCCAGCTGGGCATGACTCCTTCCGCCTTCCGCCGCCAGGGCCAGGGCGAGGAGATCGGCTTCACCGTGGCTGACACCGAGATGGGCAAGCTGCTCATTGCCTCCACGCCCCGCGGCCTTTGCGCAGTGCGTTTCGGCAACAGCGAGACTGCTCTCGTCCGTGAACTGAAACAGGAGTTTTGCGCCGCCCAAGTCCGTCGTGACGACAGTTCCCTGCAGTTCCTCGCCGCCCGCATGAAATCCCTGTTGCGAAACGGCGCCGGAGTGCAGAGTTTTCCTCTCGATATCCGGGGTACGGCGTTTCAACGGCTGGTATGGGACGCGTTGCGCCAGGTGCCGCGCGGGGAAACTCGCAGCTACTCGGAAATCGCCCGCCAGATCCGCCGGCCCAGGGCGGTGCGCGCCGTGGCCAGCGCTTGCGCCGCCAATCCCATTGCCGTGGTTGTGCCGTGCCATCGCGTAGTGCAGAAAAACGGAAGCCTGGCGGGTTATCGCTGGGGCGTGGAACGCAAACGGGCGCTGCTCGCGAACGAGAAGCGCCCTTAGCTCTTTTGCAGGGACTGGAAAGCTTCTCTTGGGCGGAGTAGCATGCTAGCCGGGCATGCCAACCGTCAAATTGCTGGTCAATGGAAGCGAACGCCGGGCTGAAACCGCCGCCGGCGAATCGCTGCTTTCCCTTCTGCGCAATCGCCTCGGCCTCACGGGGACCAAATATGGCTGCGGCGAAGGCGAATGCGGCGCCTGCACCGTGCTGATCAACGGCAAGCCGCTCCGCTCCTGCATGGCCCCCGCGGAGTTTGGCGCAGGCAAGAAAATTGTGACCATCGAGGGACTGGCCGGCGGCGGCAAACTGCATCCCGTGCAGCAGGCGTTCCTGGAAGAAGACGCTTTTCAGTGCGCCTACTGTACTTCGGGCATGATCATGTCGGCTGCCGCGCTCCTCGCCGCGACGCCCAATCCAACCGAAGACGAAATCATCTCGCACATGAACGGCAACATCTGCCGCTGCGGGACGTATCCGCGCATCATGGCCGCCATCCGCCGCGCCGCCCAGGGAGGCAAAAAGTCATGAGGAAGATTGACATCTCTGAGGCGGAACAGCATGCGGTCGAACCGCTGCACCATGTCTTCGAAGTCAACCGGCGCGAAATCTTCAAGCTGCTGGGTGCGGGCCTGGTTGTCGGATTCACCACTCGCTCCCTGCCGGCGCAGGAATCGGGCCGGGCTCAGGGCCAGCGCATCCCTGCTGATCTGGAGTCATGGCTGCACATCGCCGGCGACGGCAAGGTCACGGTCTTCACCGGCAAGGTGGAGATGGGGCAGAACATTCGCACCTCGCTGACGCAGCATGTTGCCGAAGAGCTGCGCGCGCCCGTGAGCTCCATCACGCTGGTGATGGGCGATACCGACCTGGTCCCGTTTGACATGGGCACGTTCGGCAGCCGAAGCACGCCGCAGATGGGCCCGCAGCTCCGCCATGCCGCCGCCACCGCGCGCGAGATGCTGGTAGAGATGGCCGCCCAACGCTGGCATGCTGACCGCGGCAAGCTCACCGCGCAGAACGGCGCAGTCACGGACCCGCAAACCGGCCAGAGCATCTCTTACGGAGAACTCACCGCAGGCCAGAAACTGGTAAAGATGATCGGCGGCAATCCGGAACTGGCGTCGCCTAAAGAATGGAAAATCGCCGGCACGTCGTTGCACAAAGTCGATGGCCGGGCCTTTGTGACCGGCGCGCACCAGTACACCTCAGACATCAGCCGGCCGGGGATGCTCTTTGCCAAGGTGCTGCGTCCGAGTTCGTTCAACGCGGCGCTCGCGTCCTTTGCCGCGAACGGCGCGGACAAGCTTCCCGGCGTGACCCTCGTGCACGATGGCGACTTCATCGGCGCTGCCGCCCCCGATACCGAAACCGCGGAGAAGGCCCTGTCTCTGGTCAAGACGCAGTGGAACGCTCCGCACCAGACCTCAGAGGCGGAGCTGTTCGACTATCTGCGCAAGAATCCAGTAACGGACGCAGGCGGGTTCGGCGGACGTGCGGGCCAGGAGAGCGGTTCAGTCGAGACGGCGATGGTTTCCTCCGCCAAGACGCTGGCGCAGACCTACACCGTGGCTTACATCCAGCATGCGCCGCTGGAACCACGCGCCGCCGTTGCGGAATGGGACAACGGCAAACTCACCGTCTGGACCGGCACGCAGCGGCCTTTCGCGGTAAAAGACCAGCTTGCAGAGGCCTTTCACCTCGCTCCGGAAAAAGTCCGCGTGATTGTTCCCGATACCGGCTCCGCCTATGGCGGCAAGCATACCGGCGAGTGCGCGGTAGAAGCCGCTCGCCTGGCCAGGGCCGCCGGCAAGCCGGTGAAGCTCGAGTGGACGCGGGAAGAGGAATTCACCTGGGCTTATTTCCGTCCGGCGGGCGTGATTGACGCCAAGGGCGCAACCGCCGCCGATGGAACGCTCGTGGCGTGGGAGTTTCACAATTACAACTCCGGGCCGGCGGCCATTGAAACGCCGTACAACGTCGCGAATAAGAGGATCGCGTTCCATCCCGCCAAGAACCCGCCGTTGCGCCAAGGCTCTTATCGCGGCCTGGCGGCCACGGCCAATTTCTTTGCCCGCGAGAGCTTCATGGACGAACTGGCGCACCAGGCCGGTATGGACCCGCTCGCATTCCGGCTCAAGAACATTGCTGATCCGCGCTTGCGCGCCGCGTTTGAGACCGCGGCACAGAAGTTCGGCTGGGGCAAGCAGCAGCCGTCGCCGGACCGCGGCTTTGGGATCGCCGGAGGTTTTGAAAAAGGCGGATACGTTGCTACGGCGGCGGAGGTCGCCATCGACAAGTCCGGCCAGGTAAAAATCGTGCGCGTGGCTGAGGCTTTCGACTGCGGCGCGGTCGTGAACCCAGACGGCCTGCGCAACCAGATCTCCGGCTCCATCGTGCAGGGGATCGGCGGCGCGCTATTTGAGGCCATCCATTTCCAGAATGGCCAGGTGCTCAACCCGCACTTTGGCAACTATCGCGTGCCTCGCTTCCGCGACCTGCCCAGGATTGAAGTGGAGCTGATTGACCGCAAGGATGTGACTCCCATGGGCGCCGGAGAAACGCCGCTGCTGGCGCTGGCTCCCGCCGTGGCCGGGGCCATCTTCAGCGCCACGGGCATGCGCCTGCGCAGCCTTCCGCTCGCGCCCGGCCCGCTCACGCTCAAGAAGCAGAACCAAAGCTAAGTCTATGAACGTTATTGTTCAGAACACCTCCATCTTTGCGGAAGAACAAGGCACAGGCACGCCCACGCTGTTTCTTCACGGTAACCCTGATTCTTCCATTCTCTGGCGCGACATCATCACGGCCATGAAGTCGCGCTTCCGCTGCCTTGCGCCCGACCTGCCCGGTTTCGGCTATTCCGATGTGCCCGCGGGCTTCAAGTTCTCGCTGGACGAGATGGCGGCCTTCATCGATCAATTATTGATCGCCCTCAAGGTGAGCGAGCCGCTGAACCTGGTGGTCCACGACTTCGGCGGGCCCTACGGGCTGGCGTGGGCGGTGAAGCATCCCCAGAAGGTCCGCAGCATCGCCGTGATCAATACAAATTTTTTTTCAGATTACAAATGGCACTCCTGGGCACAGGTCTGGCGGACGCCGCTGCTGGGCGAACTCAGCATGATGTCGATGAACTGGTGGACCTTTCACGCCGCCATGCGCAAAGGCTCGCCCGCCATGCCCGAAGAGCACATCCGCGAGACGTACCAGCGGATGACGCCGAAGATGAAAAAGATGGTCCTTCAGCTCTACCGCGCTACCCATGCGGAGAACTTTAAAGGATGGGAAGAGCAATACCTGGAACTGGCAAAGCGAATCCCGGTTTGCGTGCTCTGGGGCGATCGCGACCCATACATATTGTCCACGTACGCCGAACGTTTCGGCGCGCGCAAAGTCTGGCATTATCCTGAAAACGGACACTTTCTTCCGGTAGAAGCGCCGCAGGAAGTGGCCAACCGGCTGCTCGAGTTTTTTACGTGAAACATTTCCTGCGATTTCTCGTATAAAACCGTGGACAGATACAATCGTTGTTGAGAAGCACCAACCCTCATTTATGCGCAAAATCTTCCATTTCGATTCTCCCCGCGAGCGCTACAAGTGCGACGCGGCCGTCGTGTGGTGTTTTGACAATCGCTTCGAACTGCTGCTGCAAAAAACGGTGAAGCGCCTGGGCCTGGCATATTACGATCCCATTCGCATCGCCGGCGGCACCAAGTACCTGGCTTCACCCGAGCACGAGCGCGACCGCCAGTTCGTGCTCGACCAGATCAAGATCTCCATGCGCCTGCACGAAACCAAGTCCGTGATTCTCATGCTGCACTCCGATTGCGGCGCTTACGGCGGCCTGGCCGCCTTTGAAAACGATCCGCAGCGCGAAGCGGAAAACCATCTGCAGGAGATCCGTCGCGCTGCCGCTTACCTTTCCGCCCAAATCCCCGGGCTGAAGGTGCGCGGCTTCTTCGTGGATTTTGAAGGCGTGTGGGAGGCCAACCTGGCTGGAGCAGAGCAAGAAGTGACGATGGAGAAGGTTGTGTAGCGTTCCTGGTCTATACTTCTGCCAGCCCATGGCCAACATTCTTTACGGCGTCAACGGCGAAGGCTCGGGGCATTCCACGCGCGCCAAAGAAGTGATCGCGCACTTGATCGCCCGGGGCCACGCCGTGCACGTGGTCTCTTTCGACCGCGGGCTGCGCAACCTGAGCGAGAGCTTTCCCGTCACGGAGATCTTCGGTTTCCGTTTTGCCTATGTGAACAACCGCATGCGCTACCGGCGCACCCTGGCCAAGAACCTGATGACCGCGCCCCGGGCGGCCGGCAGCCTGCACAAGCTGATGAAGCTGGTGGAGGAATGGAACATCGACCTGGTCATCACGGACTTTGAGCCGCTTTCCTGCCATGTGGGACGCCGTAAGCGGCTGCCCGTGATCGCCGTTGACAACCAGCACTGCCTCACCAACACCGACGTTGAACTGCCGCACCGCTACCGGCGCGACGCGGCCGCGGCCAAGCTGGTCACGCGCCTGATGACGCCGCGCGCGGACGCTTACCTGGTGATTTCCTTCTTCGCCGCCAAGCCGCGCAAGCGCAATACGTTGGTCTTTCCACCTATCCTGCGCGCAGAAGTGCTGGCCACCCAACCAAGCTTGGGCGATCATGTGCTGGTGTACGTGACTTCACCGGCTGAAGAGCTGGCAGCGCTGCTCAGCCAGGTGCGCTGCAAGTTCATTGCCTACGGATTCGGCAAAGAGGGCGAGCGCGGCAATATCGTCTTCAAAAAGCCAAGCCTCAGCGGCTTTCTTCAAGACCTGGCTTCATGCCGGGCGATCATCGCCAACGCCGGCTTCTCCCTGGTAAGCGAGGCGCTGCATCTGGGCAAGCCGTACCTCGCAGTCCCGGTGAAAAACCAGTTCGAGCAGATCTTCAACGCCTATTACCTCGACAAGAACGGCTATGGCGCATTCTGGGACGAGTTGAACAAGGAGCGGGTGGAATCGTTTCTCTTCAACCTGCCACACTATGCGGAAAAGCTGCGCGGCTATCCGCGCCAGGACAACTCGGCGCTCCTGGGCAAGTTGGATGAACTGGTGGCATCACTCGAGAACGGGCCGCGGCGAGCCCGGAAACTCTTTCGTCATGTCAAAAAGTCAGCCAAAGGACCCCAAGGCTGATGACTCAACTTGATCCGGGTGCTGGGAAGAGGACGACACGTAAGCAAAGAACAACAGATCTTGAAGCAGAATGGTGGTAAAGGCGTCGTACCAGGTTGCAACAAACGTCTGAGTATGTGGATCATGCTGACCCTAGATCACGCAATCGTGATACAACAGACGCGAATCTTCAAGGTATGTGCGCATCACAATTGCCAAAAGGGAGCAAAGACTAGCGCTGAATATGAGCAGTGGCGCAAGGATCACCCAGATAAGAAATAAGAAATGAGCCGCTCAAACCAGGTCAAAGTTCAGTTTAAGTTGCATCCTAACGATCAGCAGGGCTTTCAAACGGAGAGCCTCTGGGCTGAAAACGTCGGGCGCGGACGGTTTCGGATACTGAACAGCCCTTTTTTTGTGTTCGGGATTAGCTGCGATGATGTTGTCGAAGCCAAGGAAGCAGCGGTTGGCCTGCTATTCCAAAGTGTGGTTTCCCGAGGCGGACATTCTACATATCGGATTTTCCTTCAGGACGACCGAACGATAAGGGACGCTGATTTTCGAATTTACTGGGAGCCCATCTCGGCGCTGGGAGCTACATTCGAGAATGCAGACGACTATTTCGTCGCTGTGGACATTCCACCCGGAAAAGATCTTGGTGCAATTCATGAGCTTCTGGAGAAAGGCGAAGAAGACGGCGTCTGGGCCTTTGAGGAAGCTTATTATGCAGGGCGGAAGCAGTGAGCGGGCCACTCCCGCAAGCCGAAGAGCAGGCCCAGCCGCTGCGACTGCTGGAGACCGTGGCCGTGGCCGCGCTGCTCACCGCGATTGTCTGTATCTGGCTTTTCGGTTGGATTGCAGGCGAGATGCTGGAAGGCGACACGCGCGCTTTTGACTTTGCCATTCGCAACTGGGTCCACGGCTTTGCCTCGCCTGGCCTGACGCGCGCCATGACCGCGATCTCGCTTCTGGGCTATGACGTTCTGATCGTGGAGCTGGTGGTTGCCGTGGTGATCTTTCTGCGCCTGCGCTGGCGTCGCGCCGCGGCGTGGCTGGCCGTGAGCATGGCCGGAGCGCTGGCGCTCGACCTGGCGCTCAAGTTCGCGTTTCGCCGGCAGAGGCCGCAGCCTTTCTTCGGCGACGCGCCCCACTCCTTCAGCTTTCCCAGCGGGCATGCGCTGAGCTCGTTCGTCTTCTATGCCGTGCTGGCCGGACTGATTGCGCAACGCATCAGACCTCAAGCGCTGCGCGTGGCCGTGGGCGCGGCGGCAGGAGCGGTGATCGCGGCCATCGGACTTTCGCGCATCTATCTCGGCGTGCACTATCCCAGTGACGTGATTGCCGGCTACCTGGCGGCGGCCATCTGGGTGAGCGCTCTGCTGCTGCTTGACCACGTGCGTAAAGTGCGAAAGACAAGATTGGCCGCGAATGAACGCGAATAAACACGAAGCAAGCAAATCAGCCGCAGATCAACGCAGATGAACGCTGATGCAAAGCCAGCGCTGCTGGATGACATCTTGTGATCTGCGTTTATCTACGTTCATCAGCGGCCAAATCGGGCCTTGTTTTTCTCCGCGCCTCCGCGTTGAAAAATGGTTCGCGCGTATTCGCGTTCATTCGCGGCTTATCTGCTTCTCACCGCGCGGGAATCCTGAAATTTCCTTCCAGGCGCTCGGCCGTCAGGCGCACCACGCGGCGCGACTCCCGCGGCGGACGCGTGCGTTCGTAATCCAGGAACTCGCGGATGACTTTGGTGGCGTCGACGTATCCCTGCACAATCACCGGGCCGATGATATCGCCGTCAAAATCCAGCGCAGCGGCGGGCAGCGGCTGCTCCGGCGCCACGTTGAATGACTTGACGTAGCGATAGTGCTGGGCGCCGATCTCCAGTTCCACCTGCTCCGGACGCACGCCTAGATCGGCGGCATAGACCGAGCAGAGCCGGTTGAAGTTGTTGAGCAGCGCCATATCGGCCTTGAGGTTCTTGGAAATCAGAATGTCCACGGCGTGCACGCCCACATCCAGGAAGGTCTTGATCTCTCCGGTATCGTCGTACCCGTGCAGCGGAGCCAGCAAGACCAGGAAAAGCACATCGGCGCCCAGGCGGAGCGCGGGCAGGATGGGCTGGTTGGTCATGATGCCGCCATCGGTCCAGAGACGGCCGGCCATGGGAACCGCTTCGTAAGCAAAGGTGTACGAAGAGGAAGCCACGGCGGCCTGCACCATGTCGGGCGGCTGCTCCACTTCACGGCGCACGAATCCCTGGTGGGCGCCGGGGTCGTGGGCCAGCACTTCCGGCGGGCAGTTGGAGAAGAAACGCGCCGCGCCGTGCAGGAGATCGGTTGCGGTCATGATCACGCGGATCTCGGATTGCCGCAGCTTTTCTTCGGGAATGCGCGCGCGCAGAAACTTGATGCGGTCAAAGTTCGGAAACAGGCCGGTGCGCAGCGGCAGGCGCAGAAAGCGATGGCTCAGGCGGCTCAGGCGCTCCTGCAGAAGCCGATACCCGAGCAGCCCGGCGAGCATGACAGCCACCACCGGAATGGGCGCGCTGAACTCGATGATGTGGTCGCCTCCGGCGGGAACGTGGATGTGGGTGAAGCCGAGAAACAACACCACGAATCCCCACACCAGGATGTTGGCCCCGAGCGAAACCCAGGCCTTCCGGCGGTCCGGCTCCCATTTGCGCCCGCGCAGGAAGTTCACCACCACATAGCCGATGTAGGAGAGCTTATCGGCAAAAAACAAAATGCCCACACCGGCGGCAGCCAGCGCCAGCCAGGTGAACTTGGGATGATGGGCGTGCAGGAGGATGCCGCGCTCCTTCATCCACTGCCAGATGAAGTTGCCGATGCCGGCGGACGCGGCCACCAAACCGGCGAGCAAGAAGATGTAGCGCGACCAGTCGATGCCGAGAGTGGCGGGAGTGAGCTCCATCCAGGCGTCAACCAGCTTTTCCGCCTTGCCCACCACGCCGTCCGCTTCCGCGGCAAAAGAAGCGGCATTGATGCTGCCAATGGAAGTTGAGGTGATGATGTGCGTGGGTACGCTCGCGTCCTCAAAAGCCATGAGGGCGCCGGCTTCATAGGCGCCGCGGGCGCCGCCGCCGGAGAGCACCACGCCCACGCGCGAAGTAAACTGCGGCGGGTGCTCCAGGGCCGCCATCTGCTCTTTGAATTGCAGGCGCAGGGCGTCCAACTCTGCCATGGCCGCCGTGCCGCGGGCTTTTGCCGTGCTGGATGACATTTCTTACGGCCAGCATACCGCAGCTTTCAGGGAAAGCAATGGCACCAACGGCTCTTGTCCTGCTCCGCCGCTTCGCGCGCGGACGAGCAACTGCATGGCAAGCTGCATACTTTTCCCTTTTCTTCGCGGCCGTTTAGGGATAGAATCCCGTGACGAAATCGCCCGAAACTATAGAGACACAACGGTCGGAGGTGGCTTGTGTTCCTTAGAAAAGCAATAGTTCTTTGTATTGTGCTCTTTTCTGGCCTGGTCGGACATCCTCAAGATGCCAAGAAGATTCCGGTGCGCATAAAAGCTATCCTGTTGGACCGAGATCTCAATCAAAAGCCCGTTGGGAAAAGCAAATTCACGGTCGTTACGGCGGGAGGACCGGCGACTCCTGCGGTTGAAGTCACGACTGATTTTGACGGCAGCGCTGAGATCATGCTTCCTACCGGAGAATACCGGATCGTCTCTGTTCAAGCAGTGGATTTTCAGGGCAAACAGTATTCCTGGAATGTCGAGTTCAAGGCCGTGGCCCCCAAGACCACGGTTGAACTGAGCAACAACAACGCCGCGACAACTGCCAGCTCAAACGTTGCCACGGAAGATCTTGTCTCGGTGTACAAGAAATACAGGAACAGCGTGGTAACCGTGCAGGCCGAATACGGTCCCGCCCATGGGACCGGATTCATTATTGACCAATCAGGACTTATCCTTACAAATCAGCACGTGATCAAGCGGTCCGAATTTGTCGCTGTGCAGTTGGATGAAAGGCACAGGTTCCGGGCAGTTGTGCTGGCGGACGATCCTGAAAAAGATGTCGCCGTATTGTGGGTAAACTTCGAGAAGGCGCCGGAAACTCTCCCGGTTCCCCTCCTTCAGAAGGGTGACGATCCCGCTGTTGAAGGAGAGAAAGTGTTCACCATTGGCAGCCCTCTCCACCAGAGCAAGGTGATGACCACCGGAATTGTCAGCAAGGTGGAAAAACGGGCCATTATTTCCGATGTCAACATCAATCATGGAAACTCGGGAGGACCACTTTTCAACTCGCGGGGCGTGGTTATTGGGATTACGACGTTCGGCGATTTCACCAATGCCGGCGGACCCGGCATTTCGGGAATCGTTCGGATTGAGGAGGCAGCGCGTGTTATCGAAGCCGCGAAAACGAATCGTGGCGCCAGTTCCAGGCCGCCCGAGGACCTGCTTCCCAATGAACCGACTGACACCTATCCGCTGGATGCAATCAAACAGATCGCTCTACAGGAAAAATTCAAAATTGACCCCTATATCTTCGGTATAGGCGACTACGATGTCGCGATCATAACCCCGGTATTGAGATACCGCCATCTTTCAACTGAGGTTCGCGCAGCCAGAGAGAAGGAGAAACGGACTCGTATGAGTTCAGGGGCCGTTCAAGGCACGTTTCAACCGTTGGAAAATCTTAAAGGTTGGAAGGAATATGTAGGCGAGTATTCCCCTGTCCTGGTAATTCAGGCCAGCCCTAAACTGGGGCAGGAATTCCGGTCAGCATTTCTCTGGGGCGCGAGGGCGTCTACTGACAGGCCTGCAATAATCCACTTCAAAACTGATTTCTACAAGATGAAGCTCCTGTGCGGTTCTGAAGAGGTGCAACCGTTGATGCCTGGAAAAGCGGAGCGCGTCTTTGATCTTAACAACGGGGCCGTCAATGTAACCGATGTTACCTTCGATGGGCTTTACGTTTACGCGTTCGACGCCATTCAACCGCAATGCGGGACCGTGACATTGCAGCTTTTTTCGGAAAAGAACCCCACCGAGCCGAAAATCAAGCAACTCGACGTGAAGACGATTACTGCGGTTTTCAACGATTTCGAGCCCTATCGAAAGGAACACGCGAAGTCGGGAGCAGGTGACGCAAGCCGCTAATCAGCTACCATAGAGGGCCTGCGGCGGTGCGAATTCCATTGACGGACGCGAAGCGTTGGACTTAAGCTGAACCACAGCCGCTTCCGTCCGTGGAACCATGCAGAAGTCTGCCAAACGCGCTGCGCGCAAAAATGGTCCGGGCGAAGTCATCATCCCGGACAAACTCTATTTCCGCATCGGCGAGGTCAGCCGCCTGTGCAGCCTTCCCAGTTACGTGCTGCGCTTCTGGGAGACCGAGTTTCCCCAGCTCAAGCCCCCCAAAAGCGGCACCGGCCAGCGCATGTACCGTCGTCCGGACGTGGAAAACGTGCTGCGCATCAAGAACCTGCTGTACAACGAAGGCTTCACCATTGCGGGGGCGCGGGCGCAGTTGCGCGCGGAGGCCAAACGCAAGCAAGAGCCCCTGCCTTTCGCCATACCTTCGACCGATGCGACCGAATTGAAGCGGTTGCGGCAGGGCCTGCGGGAAATCCTGGGGATCCTGGCATCGCGGCGGCAGCCGGCCCGTTAAAGGCCAGTAACTTTGGATTTTCCTGCCGCCACGGAAAGCTGAGCCGCATCCAACCAAAGTGGCTATAATGAAATATAAGACTCACCTTCCCGGTGCTTTGTCAGTCTTTAAACAATGAACGGATTCTCACAGATGTCAAAAAAGATACAGGTCCTTGTCCTTTCCAGCTCCATGCTGGTGATTGTGTTTGCGCTGATCGGCGGGCTGGGCGTGCACGCTTCCAGCGGAGGCAACAGCAAAGACAGCGTTTACAACCATATTGAAGTCTACAGCGAGGTGCTGCACCGCGTGCGCTCTGAGTACGTGGAAGAGCCGAACATCAGCGTGGTGACCAGCGGCGCCTTGCACGGACTGCTGGAATCGCTGGACGCCGATTCGAGCTACCTCTCCCCGGCCGAGTACAAGGCCTTCAAGCTGACCAAGGCTGACGGCAAAGCTGGCATCGGGGCGACCGTTTCCAAGCGATTCGGCTACGCGGCCGTGGTTGCCGTGGTCCCCGGCGGCCCGGCGGACAAGGCCGGCATCAACGCAGGCGACATCCTGGAGACGGTGAACGGCAAGAGCACGCATGACCTGTCACTGGCCGCGGTCAAGACCGAGCTGGCCGGGGACGTGGGATCGCGCCTGGAGGCCGTGGTGATCCGAACCCGCAAGATCGAGCCGCAGAAGATCACCATCGTGCGCGAAATCGTAAACCCGCCCGCGGTGACCGAGCAGATGCTGGCGGACAGCACGGGTTACATCAAGGCGCCGGCGCTGACCAAGGGCAAGGCGCAGGAGATTGCGAACAAGATCAAGTCGCTGCAGGCCAAGGGCGCCAAGAAGCTGGTGCTGGACCTGCGCTACTCTTCCGAGGGCAATGCCGAGGAAGGCGTGGCCGTGGCCAATCTGTTCCTGGGCAAAGGGCTGATCGGCACGCTGCAGGGCCAGAAATACGAGAAGGCAACCTACAACGCCGATCCGCAGAAAAAGATCACGGACCTGCCGCTGGCAGTGCTGGTGAATCGTGGTACGTTCGGCGCCGCGGAGATCGTGGCCTCTGCCGTGCTCGATAACCAGCGTGGCGACGTGGTGGGCGACAAAACCTTTGGTGAAGGCTCGGTGCAGAAGCTGATCGAAGTGCCCGATGGTTCGGCGCTGATCCTTTCCGTGGCCAAGTTCTACACGCCCAATGGCAAGGTGATCCAGGACACGGGCATCACGCCCAATATCCTGGTGGCGGCGAATGATGACCTGGCTGCAGTGATCACGGACGAGGACAATGACGGCGTCCCGGACGAGCCGCAGAAGACTCCGCCCAAAGAAGATGACCAGCTCAAGCGTGCGATCGACGTGTTGAAGGCCAAGACGCAGCCGAAGAGCTAGCAACTCGACAACCTGTCTTAGCGGCGCGCCTGCGGGCGCGCCGTTTTTGTGCCGACGCTGGATTTTCTCCGCTCCCTCGTTTACTCTTTCCTGCCTGCTCACAATCTTCCGAGACAAAAGGGGAAATCCATGTCCGCACTTTTGCGCCGCTTTGCCTGTGTGCTCATCTTTGTTCCTGCCGTCAGCTTCTTGGGGCAACAAACCTCGGCGCCGCCCACGCTCGCCGGCGACATGCGCGAGTTGGTGGAAACGCCGGCGGTCTCCGGTTATGAGCAGCAAGTGGCGGAGAAGATCGCGGCCAGGCTCAAGTCCTTCTCGCCGAAAGTCGACGCACAGGGCAACGTCACGGTTACTTTCGGCTCGGGCGCGCCGCACCGGCTGATTGTTGCGCCGCTGGACGAGCCGGGGTTCGTCGTGAGCCGCATCACCCCGGAAGGCTACCTTCAGTTGCAGCGGCTGCCCCAGGGCGGCAACCTGCCGCTATTCAACGAGCTTTATGCCACGCAGCCGGTGAAGATCGCCACGCCGCAAGGCGCATGGATCAACGGTGCGGTGGCGGGCGTGAACGTCCACTTGTTCCCGCAGCGCCAACATCCGCCCAGCATGGCTGATCTGGACAACATGTACGTGGACGTGGGAGCGGCTTCAGCCCAGCAAGCGCGTTCCGGCGGCGCGGACGTGCTCAGCCCTCTGGCGCTCGACCGCAAGTTTTACGAGATGGCGAACGGCCGCTGGACTTCGCCGGCCATCGGCGACCGCTTTGGCGCGGCGGCGTTGCTGGAGCTGCTGCGCTCGCTTGACCGCACAAAGATCAAGGGCACGGTGACGTTTTCCTTTGTGGCGCAGCAATGGCTGGGCGCGCGCGGCCTGCAACGTCTGATGCAAGCGCAAACCCCGATGAGCTAATTTACATTGGCCGGCTGGTGCGTCCGGCGCCCGCCTCTCCGCGCGAAGCCGCACCTGCTTTCTCGCAACAACCGGGCAGCGGCGTGCTCATTGCCGCGGAAAAGCCCGATGCCGAACTCGCCGGCCTGGCCGCGGAACTCAGACAGCTTGCCGCACAAAACAACATCGCGCTCAAGACGGACGTTTCCGCACCGTTATTGCCACGCGGCAGCTACATGGCGCAGCCTAAACTCCCGCAACGCACCGTGCATCTGGCCGTGGCCACCGCGTGGCCTTCCACGCCCGCCGAGTTGATTGACGCGCACGATCTTGCCGGCCTGACGGAACTGGTGGCAACGTACCTGCAAGGCCAGGCCGCGAAGATCGCCGTGACCAGCGCGGCGCCCATCGCTGAGCCTGCGACGCCGAAGAAGCCTGCCGCGGCGCCTTCCACCGAAGCCATTATCAAGACGCTGATTGAAACTTACGGCGTGAGCGGCGGACACGAAGGCAACGTGACCAAGGCCGTGGCGGCGCTGCTGCCACCGTGGGCCAAGACCGAAACCGACAACGCCGGCAACCTGATCTTGCACTGGCAGGGCAGCGCCGGCAGCAAAAGCCCGAGCATCGCCGTGGTAGCCCACCAGGACGAGATCGGCTATGAAGTGCACGCTATTTTGCCGGACGGAAAGCTGGAACTGGAGTCCAAGGGCGGCGGCGTTCTGGCCTACTTCATGGGCCATGCGGTGCTGGTGCACTCAGCCAACGGCATGCACCCCGGCGTGCTGGAGCTGCCGGAGGGATGGGAGAAGGCCGATTTCCAGTGGCCGCGAGGCCAGCGCATGACCTTCCGCATGGACGTGGGTGCGCGCAACCCTGAAGACGCCGCGCAACTCGGCATCAAGACCGGCGACTATGTGACCATCCCCAAGCAGTACCACAAGCTGATGGGCACCAGGGCCAGCGCCCGCGCGTTTGACGATCGTGTGGGCTGCGCGGCGCTGGTGGCCGCTGCCTGGGCCCTGGGACCGAACCTGAACGGCCGCGACGTGACCTTTGTATGGTCCACCAGCGAGGAGCTGGGACTTGAAGGCGCCGCGGCCGCCGCGAAGAACATGGCCGCAGCCGGGCACGCGCCGGATTATGTCTTTGCCATCGACACCTTCGTGAGCGCAGATTCGCCGCTCGAGTCGCCGCGCTTTGCCGACGCGCTCCTGGGGCAGGGCTTTGTGGTGCGCGCCGTGGACAACTCCAACATTGTGCCGCGCAAGCTGGCGGAGAAAGTTGTCGCCATGGCGCGCGCCGCCGGGATCCCGGCACAGTACGGCGTAACCGGAGGCGGCAACGACGGAGCAGCCTTCCTGCTCTACGGCACAACGGACGTGGCGATCGGCTGGCCGCTGCGCTACTCGCATTCACCGGCCGAGGTGATCGACGTGAAAGACCTGGACGCGCTGGCGAAGATCATCGCGGCGGTGGCGAGGGGCTGGTAGACCAAATCCCGCCGGGCTGGCCGTTCGCTTACGACAACCGCAGCAACCACAGGGTATAGCTTCCCAACTCATGGAAGACCGCGGTCTGGCGTTTCCAGAAGGTCTGCGGGCGGGAATTGGGGCGAGGCGCGCCGTAGACCACAACGCCTTCGCGGCCGAGCATCTGCTTGACGCGGAAGATGTGGTACGAGTCGCTCACGGCGAGGCAGGAACGGAGATGGTTCGCGCGCAGGATGTTGGCCACGCGGCGGGCGGATTCGGCGGTGTCAGAGCCTTGCGTCTCGGCGATGAGCTGACTATCGGGAATGCCCAGCGTCTTGAGGTACTCGCGTCCTACAGCGCCTTCGTTGAACTTGAGGTCGGCGCCGGCGCCGCCGGTGGTGATGACGATAGGCGCCAGGCCGCGATAGTAAAGCCGGGCCGCATGGTCA